>CAYXVT010000118.1:0-1554 GCA_964468105.1 Uncultured Candidatus Berkiella sp.
GAGATCCCGATACGCTTGCAAGACCTTGGGCCATTCCCGGAACAAAAGGACTTGAGCATCGTATTGGCGGCCTGGAAAAACAGCATGAGACAGGCAATATTAGCTACGATCCTGAAAATCACCAAAAGATGGTTAACCTGCGCGCCGCCAAGATCCAAGGCATAGCAAAAGATTTACCGCCTTTAACAGTGATGGGGGCCGATAAAGGAAAAGTATTAGTGATTGGATGGGGCGGCACCTATGGTTCAATCCGATCGGCGGTTGAAGAATTACAAGCAAAAGGTCATGCCATCAGTGCAGTGCATTTGCGTTACTTGAATCCTTTTCAAGAAAATCTGGGTGAGATTTTAAAGTCCTTTCAACACGTATTAGTAGTTGAATTGAACTCTGGTCAGTTATGTCATTTGTTAAGAGCGCGGTGCTTGGTGGATGCAAAAGGGATCAACAAGATAGAAGGGAAACCTTTTGGTGTGGCTGAATTAAAAGAACACCTCATGCCGTATTTGGAGAGTTAAGCGAAATGTCGATAGCGGTTGATATAAAAGAAGGTGATGATGAGCCTCTAACAAGAGAGTCTTTTGTTAGTGATCAAGAAGTACGTTGGTGCCCTGGTTGTGGCGACTACGCCATCTTAGCGAGTGTGCAAAAAATATTACCTGAACTTGGTATTAAAAAAGAAAATACCGTTTTTGTTTCTGGTATTGGCTGTTCTAGTCGCTTTCCTTATTATTTAAATACATTTGGCTTTCATACGATTCATGGTCGTGCCCCAACTATTGCGAGTGGCTTAAAAATTGCCCGTCCTGAACTATCTGTTTGGGTAGTGACCGGTGATGGCGATGGTTTAAGTATTGGTACCAATCATCTGTTACATATTATGCGCAGGAATATTGATGTCACTATCTTGCTCTTTAATAATCGTATTTATGGTTTAACCAAAGGCCAATATTCTCCCACTTCTGAAAAAGGCAAGAAAACTAAAACCACGCCGATGGGCTCGATTGATCATCCCTTTGATCCGGTACATTTAGCGTTGGCGGCAGGCTGTAGTTTTGTGGCGCGAAGTATCGATGTTGACAGCAAAGGCTTGCAATGGGTCCTTAAAGAAGCAGCGCTCCATAAAGGAACCTCATTTGTAGAAATTTATCAAAACTGCAATGTCTTTAATGATGGTGCTTTTGCACAAATTAGCGATAGAGGCGTACGCGCCGATAACACGGTTACTCTAGAACCTGGCAGCCCTGTGATGTTTGGTCAAAACGGTGAAAAAGGCTTAAGCTTTGATGGTGATAACTTTGAGATTATCGACATGAAAGATGAAACAGCCGCAAGTAAAGTTTATGTGCATCAAAATGATGATTCTATTGCGATGGCCATTAAATTAAATGAAATGCCCCATCCTGAATTTCCTGTGCCAGTGGGCATTTTTAGAGCCATCCAAAGACCACTCTATGAGCAAGAAATGGCTGAGCAAGTGGCTAGTGCAAAAGAACAATACCCGCATGCTTCGGTGGATGCGTTGTTGCGCACCGGCAAGACATGGGAAATTAAATG
>CAYXVT010000118.1:1564-11393 GCA_964468105.1 Uncultured Candidatus Berkiella sp.
GGCCTGTGTTATTTAAAAACTAATCATTAGGCCAACATTCTTTATATTTATAATCAAATTCATCTGCAAAACCAAAGCCCATTTCTAAAGTTACCCTTTCTCTTTGGCCAACTTGTGCTTTATCACTGATCAAGTTCATGTCTTCATTTGTTAATTTAAAATCATGAATTTCAAAGTTATTTTTGATATGTTCACTATTCTTGCTTCCAGGAAGTGGGATGCAGCCCTGTTGAACTATCCATTTTAAAGCGATTTGAGCTGGCGTTTTCTTATATTTATTCCCCAATGCTAATAGTTGTGAAGCTTGATTAATCCGGCCTCGTCCAAGGGGTGCCCAAGCTTGAACGACAATATTATTTTTATGACAAAAATCTAAAAGGTTTTTATCGTAAAAGAAAGGGTTCATTTCATTTTGAACAAATGAAATCTTCATTCCTTTGTCTATGGCTCTTTTGATGTGATTAACATTAACGTTGCTTAAACCAATATAACGCACTAAACCTTCATTCATAAAATTTTGTAGCTTCTCAATTATTGGTTTCAAAGGATTATTGCTATTTGGCCAATGAAGCAAATACGCATCTAAATACTTTAGACCTAAGGCTTTAAGTGTTAAATCCAAATCAGATTTGAGATTTATTTCCGTTTGAGAATCATGCCAAACTTTTGAAATGAGAAATAATTCAGAGCGCTCAACGTTTGGCAATATATGAGAGATAGCATTGAAGTTATTATACATCGTTGCGGTATCAATAATTCGATATCCCGTTTTAAGCGCTGTTTTCACAGCTTCTTCGCAGACTTTCTCTTGCAATGGGTAGGTGCCAAAACCGATAACAGGAAGTACTTGGTTATCAATTGTACAACGTCCATCTTCGGATATTTTAAATATCATATTGCTCATTCGATAAATCCTCTTCTTCAATGTCTCTCAAGTGGCTTCTGTTAGGCGATTACCATTTCTTTTGAGACCCTAACGTCTGAAATACTCTCTCCATTCCAGATGTAGTCCAGATGACGGCCTTGTGTTGGAATGCTTAACGCAGGAGGACGAAATATAGCAACGCATTTACCATGCTTGTTTCTAACACTAGGATAGTACAATCCCCAAAACTCTTTCGTTCTCATTTTGCGACCGAATGATTGACTCATCGAATATTTCAGGGGATCAGGATGTAGATATTCTGCATAATCACCTTCGCATAGATTGACTAATTTCTTTTGTACGTTTGCGATATACTCTCGCATCTGAATAAGGCATGGTGCTTCATTTGATGCTTCTAAGAAACGTTCTCTATGATACTTCGTTTCAGCTACAGCGGTTTCTATTGAATTTCCCGCATAATAAACGCCATAAGTTCCATCTGAAAATCTTGAATTTCCTGTATGTGTAAAAGCTGCCATTAATGGAGTGGAACCTGGCCCGCCTACCCAATCTTCTTTTGCAACCAGATAGATATCACCATATTCTGCATGAATTCGATCATTGGTTAAACCTTCAAGGGCTGCTATTTCTTCAAGTTCTTCTTGATTTTGTGCCCAGTCAAACAATAAGACCGGTGGAAATCTAGAGGGGATCAATAGATATACTGGATTGGGAACATTGCATTCACTAAAAGTCACATTAGTATCCTCTCCAGAAATCTAAAAAACGCCTTACATCAGCTAAGCGAATCAGGCTCCCTTCCAGCATAAATTGTTTTGGCGTCATCCCATTAAATGGAGGGAGTTTATTTTCTCTTTCTATCCAAGTTAAAGCTTGATGGCTATCTGTGAATAAAATGCGCAAAGCTTTATAAATACCTAACAGATAGGAAATTCTTTCCATTTGATCTCTATTAAGTTTTCCTTCGTGGACATTTAGTCCTTTAAAGTAAGTAGAGCGAGGCATCTCTCCCATCAATACTCTTCCTTCTTCTTCTTTGAATCGAAAACGTTCAACAAGATTTTGAAGGGACTTCCAGGCGACCTTGTCTGAAACAACTTTGGACTGAGTATGGGGTAATTTCATACAACATCCTTAATGATAATCTGTTTTTTATAGTATAGTCTATTTGTGGATAATTATCTATACATGGACAAGCCTGACGAAAAATGGCAGTTAAAGGGTGAGCGGTATAAATAAACCGATAAACGGTAAAAAATTCTCTAGCAATCAAATGGTATCCAGTGTAACCTGTGTTAACTATATAACATAGTTCCTGTCCTGAGTATTAATTTGAGGTTTATTTATGAGAATGTTGGCAAAGAATGAATTAAATCATGTGAGCGGAGCAACGTCTGAAGAAATATTGAATGCTGCTAATATTAGCGGAACAGTTAGGTTGCAAATGATTGAGTTGAAACCAGATCCTTCTGGATCGCTTGTTCCAAGTTGGACACCAAATGGTTCTTTATCTCAGGATGCATGGGAAGGATTAATGATGGTTGGATACTTTAGTTACAAGCACTTTAGTACGATTTGTGCAGGTGTTTGTTCAATTGCCGGATCACTGTTTAAAAAATAGAAAAGTGGTAATTCTAGAAAAAAATCGTAAATTAAAGATAGACCAAGCAATGAACTTCATTGCCTTTTTCTGAAAATTCAACTTTATCGAAACAGTATTTTTTTGCCATCATTAAACCACGCCCACTGGCTTCGTATGATGGCTTTTCGCTTTCCTCATTAAAGAGACGCCAATCAAACCCATTTCCTTGATCTTTTACTTTTAGCAAAATATAGCTTGGGTTTATCTCTATTGAAGCTTCAACAAATTTGCTATGATTTGCTGCAGTGTTAAGCCTTTTTTGAACTTCATTCTCCCATTGATTTGTTTTCTTTAAAATGGCTTTTAGTTCACAGTCGATCCCTAAATTGCCATGTTCAATGGCATTGAAAAAAAGTTCATTTAGCCCTAATTCTATTCTTTTATGAAATTTTTCTGGATATAGGCTGGTAATATAAGCAGCCAACTTTGTCGCTTCTTCTAAGGTGTTAAATGCAAAGTGATGCGTTTGAATAAGATTTGGGAAATTCAGATGAGGCTCAAAGCTAGGGGTAACCCTTGGACGTGCTGGTGGTTTTAGAGAATGTATCCAAGGTTGTTTTTTAGGCACTCAATATCCTGCCATGTAAATGAATAAGACTTTCCTAAAATATAGATTAAGTCGCTGATTTGCGGATTGTGGACTGTATGAAAATATAAGAGAATGGCTATTTTGATGTAGGGTGGGCACGCTAAAAGCTTTGCCCACCCTACGAAGTCTAAGACAAGTAAATTATGTCTTCTTACCCGGTATCGGCTTCATCATGAGCCCAAGAGCGGCAGGGTAACCAAGGCGTGAACGATAAATGCTAGTAAAAGTAAGAACATTTTTCACATACTCTCTGGTTTCTTTATAAGGTATGTTTTCAATCCAGACATCTGCTTCTTGAGTGGTTGTTGGTAACCAAACAGAGGCGCGTGTTGGGCCTGCATTATAAGCAGCTGTGGCCAATATTGTGTGATTGTGCATTTGCTTTTTCAAATTATTTAAATAAACCGCCCCTAGTTGAACATTGATATTGGGTTCGTGAAGGCAAAATTCAGATTCGTAGGGAATATCATATTTTTTAGCTAAGGTTTTTGCGGTGGAGGGGAGCAATTGTAAAATTCCTCTTGCGCCAGCGCTTGAAATTGCTTCATTAAAAAAGGCACTTTCTTGACGTGCAATGGCAAAAATCCAAGCAGGGTCGATATTATGTTTATTTGCGTTATTGACGATTTCTTTTTTATGAGCAAGAGGAAACCGCAAGGGAACATCATCTTTAAAATCTGCTCTAGACATCGTAAAAATCGCAATATCATGCAAGTCCATGTTTTGGGCAATTTTTGCAGCCGCTAAGATCTCTTGCTCATTCATTTTATTGAGAGCTCGAAACCATTCAACGCGTCCTACAGCATCTCTACCCAGTAACTGGAGTTCTTGAAAACGCTTTATTGCTGGTAGGTTAGAAACATGCTTCATCACTGTAGGATCGATTTCAGCGATTTGATGTTTTATAGAAATCGGTTGTTTCAATCGCAAACTGGACACAAAACCGTAGTAGTTTCTTGTGCTAGCAAGTTGCTGGTATATTTGATTCGCCTCAGCTTGATTGCCCGTGGCTTCTAATGCCCGAGCTTGCCAATAACGCCAGCTATTATCCTCTTTGAGTTCCGCAGGAAGTGTATCAATCCATTTTAAAACACTTGTCCAATCATTTTCCGCTATCGCTAATCGTATACGCCATTCTAGAGCGGTGCTATCTAAAGCCTTATTGGGTAATTGTGCAAGCCACTCTTTGGCTAATGGGCTTCTTTGATGAGAAAGATAAACGCCAATATCTCTTTGGATCATGTTTTGCTGAATATCTGTAAAAAAGAATTCACTCTTGAGTTCTTTCCAGGCATTCATCGCTTTTTGGGGATCTTTTTTCGCTAAAAGTTGAAGGCCATGCGTTACAATTTGTGCTTCGATTTTATCAGAAGCGTCTAAGCTATCAAGAAATTTATCGGTTGTTATTAAATTAGGGTTTTTTAGTAATTTTTCCCATTGTTGAGCCGCTTGTCGTTCCACGGGCGACATCAGTTTGATTAAATGTTTAGACAACGTGACGTTTTTTTCATTCATTGCCAATCGAAATCTTTCCCAGATAAGGCTTTGGGTTAAGCCGCCATTCTTAGACCAAACAGTGAAAAGTCGTTCACAGCTTTCAGGTTGAGAGTGACCCACTAACCAGAGTTCTTTGGCATTATCGAGATGCTTAACATCTTTTGTCAGTTGGTATTGGCCATAATGGTAATAACAGCTAAGTTCTTCATTATCACTGGGTTGGTAGCTTTTGACATATTGTTCCCAATGTTTAGTCTTGGCTAATTTTGTTAACCAGATGTTTTGTAGTGCTTTATTGAAGGGAAAATCAGGGAAATTTTGTTGGAATTGTTTGATTCTATCCAAGCTAATATGATTGGGGTTATCAGATTGAATTTTTCTTTTAAAATCATCATAAACTAAATAAGGATAAAGCGGGTAGGTGGTAATTTTTTGAGATAGCCGTTCATAATTAACATGATCATGTTTTTTCAGAGCATGTTCTGCTCGAAGATAAATTTCACGTTGTGAAGCTAAATCATCAGGCGTTAAGGGTTCCGCTTGAGCTGACATGACGCCAAGCAAAATCGTTAATAAAAAAACAATGGAAACGTTCCGTGTATTCATTAATAAAATCCATTCACCAGACCCTCACCTACCTACGCTCATCCTCCTACGCTAAGAAGCTTCGGACGACAGGGAAGCCCGAGTCCTTCCAAGTTATTGAGCAGGAATCAAATTTTATCTTATCCTATAGGATTTTAAATCGCGAGAACTCTGTGTTACGATCTTAGCCAATTAACAGTAAACAAACTGACCTACAATATGATACTCGTAATTGATAACTATGATTCCTTTGTTTTCAACTTATCACGCTATGTTGTTGAGTTGGGCTATGAAACAGCCGTTTATCGCAATGACAAAATCACTATTGCTGATATCAAGCAAATGGCCCCTAGCCATATCATTATATCCCCAGGTCCATGCTCTCCAAATGAAGCTGGGATTTCACTTGAGGTGATATCAACCTTTATGGAGTCTATTCCTATATTAGGTGTTTGTTTAGGGCATCAAGCCATTGCCCAGGCTTGCGGAGGCAAGGTAGTTCGAGCTCAATATCCCAAGCATGGTAAATCCGATAAGGTAACTCACGATGGGAAGGGTATTTTTAGTAACTTACCTAATCCCTTAACTGTGGCGCGTTATCATTCTTTAATTGTTGAAAATGGATCACTGCCTTACACACTCAGAGTGACAGCAACAACTTCAAATAATGAAATTATGGCTATACAACATCAAACATATCCCTTGATAGGGGTTCAATTTCATCCAGAATCAGTTTTAACAGAACATGGTCATGATATGTTGAAAATATTTTTAGATATGAATTTGTAACGGTGGTTAGGTCGGGGTTGGTTTGATTTTGTTCTTATCTTTAGATTTATTTTCTGCTTTTTCTACGTTTTCTTGTTTTGATTCAGATTTTAATTGCTTGGTAGCTGCTAACTCTTGCTGATTTACTACACCTTTTTTTCTAGTATCCGTATGACGGTCTTTTAGTTCAGATTTTAATGATTCTTTATTACCGACACGCACAATAGAGCCTTTGTTAAAACCCTGATGATTAAGCTGGATATGATCAACTAAAAATTTCTTAAAATTTTCAGTATCTTCTTTTTTAAAATAGACAGAACAACCTAGCTTTGAATCATGTAGCCATAGCCCATTTTCACCCTTGAGTATTGCGAATGCTAATGGGGCGGTTTCATTCGTAGGATTACTCAGATTTACAATTAATGATTGTGAACTGGAGGTTTTGAGAATGTATAAAATTTGCTCAATAAAAATACCATTAATTTCTTTTTTAGGTTCTGCTAGCCGTTCATTTGTTTCTTGAATAACAACTTTTTCAGCTAATTTTTTTGCATCGCTTGGATTAGTTTTTTCAATGTGAAGTAGGATAGCATCTTGATTTTGGTGGTCGGGATCTTTGTCTTTATGGTCAATCGATTTTATCGCTTGGATCCATTCAAGCTCAGCTCCTTTGGGGAATTTGTCCTGTGCTATAATGCAGTCATATTTTCCCGCTAGTTGTTTAGCAGCAAAAAGATTATCATCTTTTTCTAGATGTTGGGCTCCTCTTTGTAAAGCTTGGCTTCTTAAGTAGGCTTTCTGAGCAGCAAGTTCCTGAAGTTGTAGCTTACGAGCCTCTTCGATCGAAGCAGGATTGAATACCGCTTGATACCAAGAAAGTGTATTTACACCTTTCTTTGACATACTAAGCTCCCCCTTGCCAAGGCTTTATTACTCTTAGTATATACTCTAACTAACTGTTATTTCAATCAACCCCCTAACATTCCTCAAGGCCCTGAAAACGTGTGAGATATTAGCCATTTAATGTTTGCGATTACATCCTGAATGCAATATGATGCGAAATAAGTAGAGTCTTTTAACAGTTATGTTTTTCAGATTTTAGAGGGGATGATCATGTTGCAAACAGAACAAGGAACAAATCAAAGGATTGAAGTTCAACAAAAACTCTATCAAGCCTATGCATATGCTGCTGAAGCCTACGTCAAAAAACCCACAATTAATAACTGGGAAAGAAAAGAAAAGGCGTTCGAAAATTACAACGCCCTAATCAGATTTAAATCAAAGCCAGAATTCGCTCATAGCGAGTGATCTAAAAAAACTATAAGTCCAAGCATATCCGCCTAAGTGGCTGCTTGGACTTACTAATCTTCAGAAATCTAAATTATAAGCTTGTCGTTCTAATAACACCCACACCTACTCCCTCAATAACCAGAGGCTGCATATTTGCATTTAAGTAGATGGGAGAATGATCAGTGTTCTCTGCTCTTAACTCGATTTGATCGCCATGACGGAAATAACGTCTAACAACAATTTTGTTATTTACACGAGCAACAATAATCTTTCCGTTATCTGCATGATCACAACAGTGAACAGCCAAGAGATCACCGTCTTTAATGCCAGCACCCATCAATGTAATTCCCTGAACTTGTAATAAGTAATCAGGTTTTGGGCTAAAGAATTCATTTTGAATGCGCATCCTGCCATCAAAATTTTTCTCAGCATAAACGGGACCATCGGCACTGTGTGTTTTTACAATAGGTAAACCAATACCATGTTCTTTTGCTAATTGAATTCCTCTTGAAGTACCAGGCGCGAGAGTGATGGCTCCTTTGCGCGCAAGTGCTTTCAAATGATCCTCAGCTGCGTTGACTGAGCGAAACCCTAAGGTTTTAGCTATTTCAGCGCGAGTTGGAGGAGCACCAGTTTTCTCAATATGATTGCGAATAACTTGTAGGACTTCCGTTTGGCGACGAGTAAGACTCATGGATTGTGGAGAGGAACTTGTAGGCATAACTTTGCTTCCCTGTTCAAAGGTACAGAACCAGTATAGCTATCGGATCTAGAGTTCGCCAACTACGCTCACACTACTTTAAAGAATATAACGAATTTCTAGCATAAATAATAATTTATTTCATATATCAATATTAAAATGAGATCACCAAATTAGCAAAATTTAGTGCAATGCAAGATGAAAAGGGTTGTTGTTGCCAAGCTTTTCAACATAAAAATAAAACTAAAGAGGAATCTCATTTCTATCCTACTAATAGGATAGCGTCAATTTTCATTTCTGGAAGGGGCATCATTAGGTTCAATTTCATTTAAGGGGCCAGACCAGTCTTCAGGATGAATTGTTTCATCAGAATAACCAAGATCCTCTTTGGCTACTTCATAAGGACCAGACCAATCCTCTGGGGCAGGGATGCGTTTTAAGTCAAGTTCATACCATGTTTCAATATCAAACTCTTCGATTTCACCAGCAAAATATTGTACTTCCACATAGTCCTCACGTTCATCGGATGCGACTACTTCAAAAATATTGTTATATTCCTGGTTTTTATACCAATCTCCAATGTCTGGCCGTTCATGGTGACGCATCTTATACTCCTAAATCAATAACTTATAAAACTGCGTTAAGCGTCATCAGTTTCACTTTGTTGTGAGTCTTACTATTAACATACCACTACTAGAACTGTGATGTCATCTAGTAAACTAAATCGTGTAGATATCCTCTTTTATTTCTTTTAAAATCAGAGCATTAAAAGTAGTGGGAAATGTTTGGCAAAGCACACGAAGTAGTTTAACGTAACTATACTCCTTGAGATCCCTATGCTATTGCGCTGATTGCGTACTTAGATATTGAACTTAGGGGCTTGAAAGTGAGAAATCCTATTTCAGGGCAGAAAGAGGAGCTAAGGATATGAGCGGATTTTCCCAATTATGTTTAAGCATCATTTTGATTTGGGGGATCGCTTTTTTCCGGATACCTCTGTTGCTATGGACAGTATTAATTCCTGTCATATTGTATTCGCTCTCGCATTTTAATTTAATAGGGTTATCCGCTTGGTTTATCTGGCCCTTATTTTTACTCATTGCTATCCCTTTAAATCTCCCCTTCCTACGCCGTCGTTTGACTGCGCCAATTTTTGATTGGTTTCGAGGTGTTCTACCACCAATGAGCGTTACAGAAAAAGAAGCCATTGAAGCCGGTGATGTTTGGTGGGAAAAGGAATTGTTCCAAGGAAACCCACATTGGCGACGGCTCTACAAAATGCCAAAGCCAACCTTGAGTAGGGAAGAGCAAGCGTTTGTTGATAATCAAGTAGAAACACTTTGCGATATGTTAGACGATTGGAAGATCGTTCATGAAGATTGTGATTTATCCCTTAAAGCTTGGGAATACCTTAAATCAGAAAAATTCTTTGGAATGATTATCCCTAAAGAATATGGTGGTTTAGAGTTCTCGCCAATCGCGCACTCAGCCATTATCACTAAAATTGCGACAAGAAGCGTTAGTGCAGCAGTAACGGCTATGGTTCCTAATTCTTTGGGGCCTGCTGAGCTTTTATTACATTATGGCACTAAAGAACAGAAAAAATATTACTTACCACGTCTTGCAAATGGAAGAGAAATCCCTTGTTTTGCATTGACTAGTCCTGAAGCAGGTAGTGATGCTGGTGCCATTTTAGATAAAGGTGTTATTTGTAAAGGGCAATTCGAGGGCAAAGAAGTTATTGGAATTCGACTTACGTTTGATAAACGATATATCACACTAGCGCCAGTTGGGACGGTCTTTGGTTTAGCATTTAAATTATTTGATCCTGAACATCTATTGTCTGATAAATCAGAACTTGGCATTACGCTT
>CAYXVT010000119.1:0-6537 GCA_964468105.1 Uncultured Candidatus Berkiella sp.
CAATAAAGGCCTTTGACTTAAGTACACCAGTTGAAAATTCTTGAGCAGGCAGTCTTTCCTTATGCTTTTCCATATAATGAGAACAATTTATTGCTTTTTGAGGTTCATGTATTGTGATCCAACTATAAACTGGCTCTTCATTTAGTGTTCTTGTTGCATAAGCCGTGGCAATAGCGCCAACTTGGGTAATTGAGACATTAGAACCTTGGGTGTCACCAACTTGGAGATTAAAATATTCATCGTCTGCCGGGACATGTTGTCTGGTTTCAACCCCATTGCGAAAAAGATTTTTTTCCTTTTGCATCACAAATTCATTTCGCAATGATTGATACTTTAATGCTTGTTGAGTTTTTATGCTTTGGCTTTGATAAATACTTTGTTCGATATTATGGTATTGTTGAGGGTTATCTCCAAGTAGTAAATTGATAAATAATTTGACTCTACTCTCTGGGGTGTGAAATATTTCCCCAAAATTAGGTTTCAATGTGTAGGCTGTAGATTTGTCTTCAGATCTTTCTAAGATGAGCTCTAAATCAATACTTTCATGGGCGAGGGAGGATATCTTGGCATAAAGTTTTTCACCCCCGCCACCGTTATAGTAATCGCAGCAAAGTTTTTCAATTCTCCTTTGCAAGGAAGGTGTTTTGGAAATATCAAATAGGTCACATACATAATTGTTAATACCATTTAACTTGATCATTTTTGCATAACAGAGTAATTGGTGTAGATTGAAATCCTTCTCTACAAAATTCTTAATAAATGCGTTTTTGAAACCGATAATATTATTGTTTGAATCTATTTCGATATAATCATTTAGATCTAATCGTTTGGAAAGGGTGTTATTTTCGGCACTAGAATCTTGCATAATACTCGTCATGATCATATGAAGTAATTCTTTACCTCCAGCTAAATGATATAACTCATTAAGTGGGCCTTCAGGAACATTCAGTTTCCCATCTACTCCATAAGTATATAAAATTTCATTTAGCATTCTAGTACTTGTTTTGATACCTTTCATGCTAACGGGTAAATAAGTTTCTACTAAGCCATCTTGTTTATATATTCTTCTAGAAATATTTGCTTTGATATCCGCTAATAACTCTAAGTTTACTTTTTCTTCAAGCTGAAGGGCTATGTTTGGTTTAAAAAATGAAAGAGATCGGTTGTCATCATAACTTTTAAGCAGATCTGCTGGGTCTTGATTAATGCTATCTTTTATAAAAAAGCGTTCACCCAAATAGGCTCGTAAGTTATGATTTCTTTTGATAATTGGCATTTTCGCCAGTTGGTCCAGAATATCAATTATTACTGTTGGGTTGTCAAAATTATCCACTAAACGATAAATAGTTCTAATGAGTTCTTGATAAGAAGGAGCATTGGCAATTGAAATATCATCTTCAATAATATATTGATTGATACTTTCAATGGTTCTTTCAATAAACGATTGCTTTGTCTTTCTTAAAATAACTTGAGCTAATTCTTGTTTTTGTCCACTGCCTTTGCCAAATTCTCTGTCAAGCATTTCTCTATATTTTCTATCTGCAATGAATTGGCGGAATTGGTTTGCATTGCAGAGGTCATCTTCATAAGCATAAGTTTGGCACCGCTCAATTGCTTCACTTTCTTGTAATCCTAATGGATTATCTTTTTTAGGGGGTATTAATGTAGACTGGTTCTCTCTTAAAATATGGAACATTTCTGTATAGAGCTCTAAAGTCTTTTTTAATCCTTCAGGTTGTTGAGATAATAATACTTTGAGTCGTTGAGAGAAATCTGTCATTTCACTTTTATCTATTGAACGCAGCAGCAAATCCTCAAATAAATCTATTCCTTTGGGATCGCCAAGAGCAAATGTTAGCGCATTATATAGTTTTTCATGAACTATGGCATGAGGGTCATGCTTGCCTTGGTTGTTTCCTTGATTATTTTGATTGCTGTATAAATATTTAAATATTTTTTCGACTTCATTGATCAGAAACAGGTGCTCTTGTGTGTCAATGGGATTCCAATTTAGCTCGCACATCCACTCTATCATTGGATAGAGCGATTCATTACCAATGTTTTGTATTCCATAAGCGATGCTGGAAGTTAATGACATAATACTAACCTAATGATAAACGCTACTAATTAGACCAATATATAAGCCTAAAAGTTTACGTTTTTTGCTATGTATTAAGTGAAACAATGGTTTAATCAGTAGTTAAAATTTGTTGAAAATCAATGCCTTAAGTTATATGTGGTTTTCGACGTATGATAGGTGTAAAATCACGCTATTCAATGAAAAGTGGAATAAAATGTAATGACAAACATGAAAATATCATTTGTTGATGGGCTTTCCTTTGATATCCAAGATAAAATGGAGAAAGGTTTAGAAGAATATGAAATCAGCCATGGGGTTGATGTTAATTTTACACCCTTTGCTTTTATTCTTTATGATGAGAACAATGAAGTGATAGGCGTGCTAGATGCGTTTAGTTCCTATTCATGCATACATATCAAAGATCTATGGGTGGACAAAGCCCACCGAGGAAAAGGGTATGGTAAAAAATTGCTTACGGAGCTTGAAAATCATTTTAAGGGTAAGGGGTTTAATAATATTAATACGGTGTCTTGTAACTTCCAGGCACCAGATTTTTATAAGAAATGTGGCTATCAAGTTGAGTTTGTTAGAGAGAATATTAAAAATCCTAAATTGACGATGACCTTCTTTATAAAAAATTTTGAATAGGAACTAAAATGAAACGCCTATCCCATAAAAGCGCTAAAGCCTCACATTATAATGAAGATGCTAAATATTATGATGCCTTTAACGAAGAAAATTCAAAAGTAATTAATCAGACCTTAGAAAAGATCTTAAAAAAGCACAAAGTTAAGTCTGTTCTTGATCTGACCTGTGGAACGGGCTCCCAGGTGTTCTGGCTTGCTAAGCGCGGCTTTGAGGTGGTTGGCTCCGATATTAATGCCAATATGTTGAAAGCAGCAAGAATTAGAGCTAAGAAAGAAAAATGTGATGTAAAATTCATTCAAGGTGATATGCGCACTTCACAGCTGGGCACCTTTGATGCAGTAATTACGATTTTCAATGCCATAGGTCATCTCACCAAAAAAGATTTTGAAAAGGCGATGCGAAATGTTGGCAGTAACCTGAAACAAGGTGGCTTATATATATTCGATATTAATAATTTGAGTTATTTAATAAAGGATGATCAAATAACGAAACTAACTATCGATTGGCAAAAAACAGTCGGCAACGTTAAAACGCGTGCCTTTCAATATAGCACGGTCGATCATGATGGCATCTTGGCTTCATATACGACATGTTTTGAACAAAAAGGCACACAAAAACCAAAAATAACTCAAACTTCACAGACCTTGCAGATTTATACTGCCAAGCAACTTAAAGAAATATTGCAAAGAAATGGATTTAAGGTTTTAAATCAATGTGGGCTTGATGGTAAGAAATTCATTGACGACAAAATAGATCGAATTGTCATGGTTGCGAAGAAGCAGTAGACGTTTAATAATATATTTAAAAAGGATGTTTATGGATGCTTTAAATTTTCCTTACGAAATTTCAATTGCTACCATTGCGGAAGCGGAAACGCTTCATGATAAAATAGATGCGTTTAATGGAAAGCAAATTTCTTTCAACGGTAAGGTTGAGGTTTTGAAAGATTATGTTATTAAAGATAATGATTCAATTATCGCAGGATTAAGAAGTTGCCTTTATTTTAGTGAATGCTTGGTTGTTAATATTCTTTTTGTTGATGAAAAATATCGGCATAAAGGTTTAGGTAGTCAATTGCTGAAGAAAGTAGAAATAGAAGCTAAAGCATTGGGGGCCAAACTTGCCCATTTAGATACTTTTGAATTTCAAGCAAAAGATTTTTATTTGAAACATGGCTATGAGATTTTTGGAACTATAGATGATTGCCCACCTGGTCATACTAGATTTTATATGAAAAAGAAGTTGTAAAAACTGCTAAAAATATGCTATGTAATACTATTGTAAATTGATCATGAAAGGGGGGCTAAATGAAGGGTGTTCTAAATATTCTGATGAAACCTACATTAAATTGGTTGCTTCCCTTCATAGCCTTCGCTGTTTACTTGGAACATTTCTACCCTGAAAAACACAACCTCATTTTTCTATCATCTTGTGTTGCCATCATTCCTTTAGCAGCGCTCTTAGGTCGTGCCACAGAAGCGCTTGCAGATCATTTAGGTGATACATTTGGCGGTATACTTAATGCAACCTTGGGAAATGCAACAGAGCTCATTATTTGTGGTGTTGCTTTGAAAGCTGGACAAGTTCAAATTGTTAAGGCCTCTCTTATTGGTGCATTAATAGGAAATGTTTTGCTGGTACTTGGAGCCTCTTTACTAGCAGGAGGTATTAAGCATCCATTACAACAGTTCAATGTCCAAGGGGCTAAATCACAGTCAATTGATTTTAGCATTGCTGCAATTGCTCTTATTATTCCTGCTGCATTTTATAGCGTCGGAAAAGAATGGGTATCAGATCAAACAATAAGCTATTTGAGCTTATCTATTTCTGTCATTTTAATAACAGTTTATTTATTGTCACTATTATTTGCGCTTTACACTAACCGGTCATTTTTCACGAGTGCAACGCCTGAAGTAAAAGTTGAAATGCATGCATCAGCATTGAGCCTTAAAACCTCAATAATTTTGCTGATTTCTTCTGTTGCAATGATTGCTTGGATGAGTGAAATATTTGTGGGATCCGTAACTCAAGCAGCGGAAGCTATGGGAATGTCAAAAGTATTTGTTGGTGTGATTATTGTTGCCCTAGTGGGAAGTGCAGCAGAACAAAGTACCGCCATCATGATGGCAATGAAAAATCGCTTAAATTTGAGTCTCGCAATTGCGATTGGAAGTGGTATACAAATAGCTCTCTTTGTCACACCGCTTTTAGTCATTTTAAGTTATTTGTTGCCTGTTGGTCGAATGGATCTTATTTTTGAAAAAGGTGAAATATTATTTGTTGTCTTGGCATCTTATATCTTAAGTCAAGTAACAGCTATTGGTGAATCCACATGGTACAAAGGAGCGCAACTGCTTGCAGTTTATATTATTATAGCGATTGCACTTTATTTATTTAAATAACGTCTTACTTGTTAATATGAATTAATCACATCCGAATTTTTTGGAAAAGTTGTAATCCCAATATGAAAGAAAAACCCGTACTTTCAGAACAACGTATCATAGATTGTCTAAAGTATGACTACGACATTGATGTTGCTTCATTGATATTTCTCCCCTGGGGCGCGGATATGGATGCTTCAGTGTATAAAGCTTTATCGAATGACAAGTTAGCCTATTTTGTAAAGTTAAAACATGGACAGCATCATGAACTTAGCGTTGCTGTAGCAAAATGGTTACATGAGGCAGGGATCTCTCAGATTATTCCACCGATCAATACGACACAAGGCCAGCCAACACTTTTCATTGATGATTTTACTTTGATTGTGTATCCCTTTATTGAAGGAAAGGATGGCTTTACTCGTGAACTTACGGATGATCACTGGATCACACTTGGCCAAGCATTGAGAAAAGTTCATGAAATGAATATACCTGAATCCATTTCGAATCAGATCCGACGCGAAACTTATTCCCCAAAATGGCGAGAGGCTGTTCGAGAGCTTCTTCTCACTATTGAAGGTGAGCCCACAGGCGATGAGGTTGCAGTGAAACTGTGGCGATTTATGAAAGAGAAAATGACCGTTATTCAACGTCTGGTCGATCGAGCGGAACAGTTAAGTCTAAAAATTCAAGAGCAAACTCCATCCTTTGTTTTTTGTCATTCTGATATTCATGGCGGTAACGTATTAATCGATAGCAATGAGAAACTTTATATAGTGGATTGGGATGAACCAATTATGGCCCACAAAGAGCGCGATCTCATGTTCATTGGTGGCGGTGTCGCTAATGTTTGGAATAAGCCTCATGAAGAAACACTTTTCTATCAAGGCTATGGAAAGGTGGAGATTAATAAAGAGCTTTTAGCTTATTATCGTCATGAAAGAATTGTTGAAGATATAGCGGTTTATGGAAATGAGTTACTGTTAATGAACAATGAAGGTCCGAATAATCCCATCATATACCAGCACTTTAAAGATATGTTTGAGCCCCAAGGTGTCGTAGACATAGCTGTTAAAACCTAGAAAAATGCTTGTAATACCAAGCATTTTATAGATAGCCCCTGATTTTTTATAAAATATACCAATAAGCCGATGTATGGTGTATCACCCCTATGTGTTGATTTAGTATAATAGCTAAATTTTGTTATATTTGGGGGTATTGAATATGTTACAAGGTGCTATTGCTGGAGCTGCTTCTGTTGGTGCTTCTTTTTGGAGAGAAACCGCTTGTTCCTATCCTTTTGTGCAACAATATATTGGATATTGCCCTTCAATTTGTGATTACTTACCTATCAGTTTATACGATGTGTGCCAAACAACGGTTAGCACTGTAGGCCCGATTGTCACACCCATTGCAGAATCCTTAACGCCT
>CAYXVT010000119.1:6547-10924 GCA_964468105.1 Uncultured Candidatus Berkiella sp.
TCGCAGTTGCCAGTACTTACATTGCATGGAATTTATACCTTCGCGGTGAAGAACAACAAATAATGAATGAAGAACAAGCCGAAGTTTTGCAAACAATCAGCAAGCTAGTTTTAGCTCTTCAAGCTGACATTTCAGTGTTGAGTAAGAAGATAGATAGTTTAACACCAACAGAACAAACTCAAGAAATTGATAAAATTAAACGCGCACGCAAACAATTAGAAGCTTATATGAAGCAAGCAGGCGTATCCGATATTTTCTATGGTGATAAACTTCGCGAAACGGGTTTAGAAATGTTAGTAAAACGTGCCGAAGGTAAACCCATTCTGACATCGGAAATAAATGACGCTAAAGAAGAAACTCGCCTTAAGCGTGCAATAGAAGCCCAAGCAGCAGAACATCGGGCAAGACAAGCTAAAGGCCCCGCATTTACATTGCATACGGCAAAGGAAGATACTTCTACTCATGCTCAATTGATGGCAGAAATTCAAACTAGCAAAAGGAAGATAGCTCCTAAAGCATAAAAGTATCTCAGTTGGGAGGAATCATTTCCTCCCATCCGCATTTACCCCCACAGATCAGAAATAATCTAGTTTGTAAACTATCTCCTATTTACTTCAGCAAATGCTTTGATTACACTAAAAACTATGAATAAAGAACACAACTGGATAAGACAACCCCAAAGTCTGCGGATCCCGCAGGGCTTTTTCATGTCTGTGACTACAACCACTACCACCGCGGCTACCTAGGCTATACGCGGAAGGTAGCCCAAGAGGCTGCCTTCTGGTGTTAATGGTAAACAAATCAAAACTCCAAAGGCAGCAGAGATTTTTGTTTATCAAAAGCAATTGGAGCTGTTATGAATCACCTTTTACCCCTTGAAATGATGCGCCATTCCTGCGCACATCTGTTAGCTGCTGCAATCCACGCTTTGTGGCCGGGTTCTCGTTTTGGCGTTGGCCCCGTTACCAAAGATGGTTTTTATTATGATGTTGAATTTGCTAACCCAATTGGTGAAGCTCATTTAGCTCAAATTGAAATAAAAATGCATGAGTTAAAAGCCAAGCCACTTTCTTTTGAAAGAATAGAATGGCCTATCCAACAAGCCATTGAATATATGCAATCAATTGGCCAAATTTATAAAGTAGAATTATTAGAGCTGCTTCGTGACAAAGGGTGCACAGCTGTTGCTCATGAAGTGAATGAGGATTTTCAGAGTCCTCGTGGCGTAAGCCATGTTTCGTTATATCGTTTAGGTGACTTTATCGATCTTTGTAAAGGTCCGCATGTAGAAAATACGCAAGCCATCAAAGAATTCAAGTTGATATCTATAGCAGGTGCCTATTGGCGTGGGGATTCTGCTCGTCCTCAGTTGCAACGCATCTACGGATTGTGCTTTGAGGATAGTGAAAAACTCAATGAAAGATTGTGGCAAATTGAAGAAGCCAAAAAACGAGATCATCGTCGCTTAGGAAAACAATTAAATATTTTTGCTATGAGCGATGAGGTTGGGCAAGGCTTGCCTTTATGGTTGCCAAACGGCGCTATCATTCGTCAAGAATTGGAACAGCTGGTTCGACAGCAAGAGAATAAAGATGGCTATTATCCTGTTTCTACACCTGTTCTTGCCAAGGAATCATTATATCAGCGTTCTGGCCATCTGCTTTATTACAAAGAGGATATGTATGCACCAATTGATATAGAAGGTGAAAAATATTACCTGCGACCAATGAATTGTCCTCATCATCATGAGATATATTTATCCCAACCGCACTCTTATCGAGAGTTGCCTCTTCGGCTCAGTGAATATGGTCATGTTTATCGCTATGAAGCAAGTGGGGCACTGTCTGGCTTGATGCGCACAAGAGGTTTCTGTCAAAACGATGCCCATATTTATTGCCGACATGATCAAGGTAAGGAAGAGTTTTTAAAAGCGCTGTTGTTGCATGAACGCTATTACAAAATTCTGGGAATTGATAAATTTTATATGAGACTTTCGCTTCCTGATCTAGAGAAAAATGAAAAATACGTTGGCGACCCCGAAAAATGGGACGAAGCAATCAATATCATTAGAGCGGCTATGCAAGAATCGAATCTTCCCTTCATCGAAGAGAAAGGGGAGGCTGCATTTTATGGCCCTAAGATAGATTTTATGATAGAAAGTGCCATCGGACAGGAATATGCTATCTCAACGAATCAGCTAGATATTTTAACGAGCGAACGGTTTAACCTGTCTTACATTGGTGAAGATGGATTACATCATCCTGTTTACGTTATTCATCGCGCGCCATTGGGTTCACATGAACGCTTTGTTGCTTTCTTGCTGGAACATTATATGGGTAACTTTCCTACATGGCTTGCTCCGGTTCAGGTGAGAGTTATCCCTATATCGGATAAGCATTTTGAGTATGCCAAATCAATTGAATCGGTTCTAAGTGAGTCACCAGCGTCAACGGTAACAGGATGTTTACGAGTTGATGTGGATTGGTCTGATGAGCGTATGCAAAAGAAAATTTTGAGGGCGCAACAATCTAAGATCCCTTATATGATAATCATTGGCGATAAGGAAATCGAAAATAATAAGATTTCTATTCGTCGGCGTGATGGCATTACAGTTAATAATTTACACTTAAGTGAATTTATTGAAAAATGCGTTAATGAAATTAAATCTCGTTCGCTTGAGTTAACATTATAATTAGGTGAAAAAATTAAATGAGAGTTATCGATCTAAGAAGTGACACTGTAACCAAACCTTCGTTGGGTATGAAACAAGCCATGTGGGATGCGCCATTGGGTGATGATGTCTTTGGTGATGATCCCACGGTAAATCAACTTGAAGAGCTGGCAGCGGGAATGCTTGGCAAAGAAGCGGCGTTGTTTGTCCCTTCTGGTACCCAATCCAATTTGATTGGGCTCATGATCCACTGTCAACGTGGAGATGAATATATTGCCGGACAAGAGGCCCATACTTATAAATGGGAAGGCGGTGGTGCAGCTGTCTTGGGTAGCATTCAACCCCAGCCAGTGCATTTTGAAAAGGATGGAACGCTCGATCTTCAAAAGTTGGAAAATTATATTAAACCAATTGATGATCATCATGCTAGAACAAAATTATTGTGCTTAGAAAACACACAAGCTGGCAAAGTACTGCCCTTATCCTATTTTCCAAAAGCGCGTGCTTTTTGTGAAAAACATCATTTATTGCATCATTTAGATGGGGCGCGAGTTTTTAACGCTAGCGTTAAGCTTGGTATAGACGTAAAAGAGATAAGTAAACATTTTGACTCGGTATCCATTTGTTTATCAAAAGGCCTAGGGGCTCCTATTGGATCGGTATTATGTTCCTCTAAAGATAAGATCAAAGAAGCCAGACATTGGCGAAAGATGCTAGGAGGTGGCATGCGCCAAGCGGGGGTGATTGCAGCTGGAGGTCTTTATGCATTAAACAATAATGTTCAAAGATTACAGGAAGACCACGAAAACGCACAATTGTTGGCAACTCTGCTAAATGAAATTGACGGTATAGATGTTGAAATGCAAGATATTCAAACGAATATTTTATACATTAATATCAAAGAGCAGCATGCGAAGTCATTTTCTCCTTCTCTGAAAGATAAAGGGATCCTCCTGCCTAAGGGTAAAAGGATCCGGTTAGTCACTCATTTGGATATTCAACGCCAAGATATTCATACCGTTGTAAAAGAAGTGCAAAATTACATGAGAAATGAGGTGTAAAGTGAATAAGATAAATTTAATAGAAAAATTCAGTTTATTTAACGAATACTGGTCACCTAAAATTGTCGGTGAACTCAATGGACAATATGTTAAGCTGGCTAAATTTAAAGGTGAGTTCACATGGCATAGCCATGAAAAAGAAGATGAGTTGTTCTTGGTTGTTAAAGGTGTCTTAAGGATTGAACTAAGAGATGGTACAATTACTTTAAATCAAGGCGAATTTTGTGTCATTCCTAAAGGGGTTGAGCATAAACCTATTGCTGATGAAGAAGCTCATATTATGTTGTTTGAGCCAAAAGCCACTGAGCAAACCGGTGGTATCGCAAGTGATCTACTCGTTGATAAGCAACCGTGGATTTAAATTAAAAGTAGGCAAAAAGATTATACTGTGTTAGTTTGCTTATATCCTTGGTGGGTTTCGTAAAGAAATTATTTTATCACCTGACTTTTATTTTACCATATTATAAAGTTTGAATTGAGACCTTAATGCATAGAGACGAATTGAAATATTCCGATAAACAATTAACCGACATTGTTTGGCAAGCGTATGCTATTAACATTCAAAAACTAAATTTTATTGATAGTGGCTCTTTTTTTGGATTCATTGCTGAACAAGATGATGATCATAAATTGTTTTTAAAGATT
>CAYXVT010000119.1:10934-11248 GCA_964468105.1 Uncultured Candidatus Berkiella sp.
CCCAAAGAAAACAATTGATCCATCTTTATTATCCGTTAGTGACGTAGGGGCTGCTTTACAACGTTTTCGAAATGAATTTGGCATGGATAACTTATCTTATTGTATACCAGATAAAAAAAATCAGTTCTGTTTTGAAACCAATGAATTGCTATTGGCCTTGTTCGATCATATAGAAGGGTTTCATCCCACCTATTCTCCAAACCAACTATCTGCCGATAAGTTAGCCCATATATTTTATCAATTGCACCATATACCTTGTACGGCCTTTCCTCATTTTAAGAAAGAAGATTTTAACATTGAGTATGCTCTTGGTT
>CAYXVT010000120.1:0-7149 GCA_964468105.1 Uncultured Candidatus Berkiella sp.
GTATTATTGCCAAACCCCTGCGTGTTTATTCTGAGTGTGCGAATGACTCTTTAACCTTACCTTCTTTTCTGGATAACCGTTTTTTCGATAGAACAGGTTTTATTCGGATTATGCTTGCCTTAGTCACCTTGGTCTTTTTTGCTTTTTATACCGCCTCTGGTTTAGTGGGCGGTGCGATGTTGT
The DNA here is from genome assembly GCA_964468105.1 of Uncultured Candidatus Berkiella sp. Lineage (GTDB taxonomy): Bacteria > Pseudomonadota > Gammaproteobacteria > Berkiellales > Berkiellaceae > Berkiella. The sequence goes on from CAYXVT010000120.1 coordinate 184, forward strand.
TGCAGCGTTTTGATATTTCGTATGAATACGCACTATTAATTGGGTCGCTTATTATTGTCTCCTACACCTTTATAGGTGGTTTTCTGGCGGTAAGTTGGACTGACTTTTTTCAAGGGACATTAATGTTTTTATGCCTACTCATCGTACCCTTCGTTGCTTGCAATGAATTTGGGGGCTGGCATAAAACAATCGATCTTATTACCCAACTAGGGCCACATCGTCTGGATCCCTTCACCGATTTTAATGCCCTGTTATTTTTGAATTTAATGGCATGGGGTTTAGGCTATTTTGGCCAACCTCATATATTAGTTAGGTTTATGGCCGTGCGCACAACAAGAGATATTCCCATTGCCAGACGAATTTGTTTATCGTGGATGAGCTTATCTTTACTAGGCGCTGTCCTGACAGGTTTTGTAGGCATTGCCTATTTCTATGAGCAAAATATTGATCCTGAATCCATCTTTATTGTTTTTTCACAAACTTTATTCTCACCTTGGATATCGGGCATTTTATTTGCCGCCATCCTTTCTTCGATTATGTGTGCCATTGACTCTCAGATGTTGGCCTCAAGTAGTGCTTTAACCGAAGATATTTACCATCGCGTTTTTCGCAAGAAAGCCTCCCAAAAAGAATTGGTGTGGGTAAGTCGAATTGGCATTATTGTCATCGCCATTGTCGCAATGAGTCTTGCTTACCATCCTGAAAGTTCTGTTATCAAGCTGGTTGCCTTTGCGTGGGCAGGGCTTGGGGCTTCATTTGGTCCCTCTGTTATTGGAGCTTTATTCTGGAGAAGAATGACAGCCAAGGGTGCCATTTTAGGTATTTCACTTGGCGCCGCTTGTGTGCTCATCTGGAAATTAAATAGCGCCTCAGGTGGCATTTTTGCTTTTTACGAAATTATTCCAGGATTTTTGTTTGGTTCACTTGGGGTAATAATAGGTAGCTTACTAGACAAACCTCCTAGTAAAGAAATTGTAGATCAATTCGATAGCGCTTGGGATTTAATCCGCAAAAGTCCTAATTAACAAATCTAATAGGTAACGACTATGCTCAATTCTGAATTTGCCCATAGGGATGCTCTTCGCCATGAAATTGATAAGCACTATCGATTAGATGAGACCGAATGTGTTGAAAAGATATTATCCGAGGCGCAACTTCCAAAGCCACTATTAGATAGCATTCAAGCAAATGCAATGGTGCTCGTGAAAAATGTTCGTGAACAACGGCTTTCACAAAGCGGCTTAGACGCTTTCATGTTTCAATATGATCTCTCCAGTGAAGAAGGCATTGCCTTAATGTGCCTAGCGGAGAGTTTGCTGCGCATTCCGGATAAAGAAACAGTTGATAAGCTTATTCGAGATAAATTAGTAGGCGGCGATTGGCGTTCACATTTGGGGAAAAGCCAATCATTATTTGTTAATGCAGCCACATGGGCTTTAATGTTGACAGGTAAAATCGTAGGTTCCTCGCAGCAAGAGCAGCATGGAAACACGTTAACTAATACTTTAAAACGTTTAGCAAGTATGGGTGGTGAACCGATTGTACGCCAAGCTGTTGGGCAGGCAATGAAGATTCTAGGCAAGCAATTTGTGATGGGCCGCACGATCAAAGGGGCATTAAAACGCTCTTTACGAAAAGAAGCCAAAGGCTATCGCTTTTCTTATGATATGTTGGGAGAAGCAGCCTACACGGCTCTTGATGCTAAAAAATATCTTGAATCCTATGAAAAAGCCATTAAAGCAATAAAAGAAGCAAGCAATAAACGTGGTCCTATTGAAGGGCCAGGTATTTCAGTAAAACTATCAGCATTGCATCCTCGTTTTGTGATGGCAAAACGGGAACGGCTACAACAAGAATTATTACCGATTGTGAAAGCATTAGTGCAACAGGCAATTGATGCTGACATTGGCTTAACTATTGATGCAGAAGAAGCCCATACTTTAGATATTAATTTAGATATCATTGAAGCGATTTTATCAAGCGGGATCATCGGAAAGTGGAAAGGATTTGGGTTTGCTGTTCAAGCCTATCAGAAGCGTGCTCCGTATGTGATCGATTGGTTAATACAAATGGCGCGCCAATATCAAACCCCAATGATGATACGTTTAGTGAAAGGGGCATATTGGGATACTGAAATTAAATTGGCTCAAGTGCAGGGAATGTCAGGTTATCCTGTATTTACTCGCAAAATGGCAACTGATACCAATTATCTTGTTTGCGCTAAGAAGCTGCTTGGTGCTGCAGATATTATTTACCCGCAATTTGCCACCCATAATGCCTTAACGCTCTCTACCATCATGGCATTAGCAAAAGAGCAAAATGTTTTGAACTATGAGTTTCAATGTCTGCATGGTATGGGTGATGCTTTATACGATCAAATCGTTGACAGTAAAACTACCAAAGTACCTTGCAGGGTCTATGCCCCAGTGGGATCACATGAAGAACTTCTTGCCTATCTAGTCAGAAGATTATTAGAAAATGGTGCCAACACTTCCTTTGTCAATCGTATAATTGATGAGAAATTGCCAGTTGAAGACATGGTTGCTGATCCGGTCCAAAAGCTACAATCACTTGAGTTTAAACCACATCCCCACATTCCATTACCACAAAATCTCTTTGCGCCGGAACGTGCCAATTCATCAGGGCTTGATCTTAGTAGAACTTCCGAGTTTTATCCCTTATTAAATGAAATGATTCAATTATCATCAAAAGATTATACCGTCACGCCGACCGCTCAAGAAAACATCAATGCGCTTGATGTGGTTGAACGTTTTTCTCCGATTTTGCGCCAACATCGTTTAGGAAAAGTAATGCAGGCGACAAAAGAGGTAACGGTAACGACGCTTGAAAGAGCGCATAAAGCCTTTGCAAGTTTTCGGGATTCCAGCGCTAATGATCGCGCAAAGTGTTTATTATCGATGGCTGATTTATTGCAAAAAAACCGTTCATTGATGTTAAGTTTATTAGTTTACGAAGCTGGCAAAACCATCGATGATGCAGTGAGTGAGCTCCGAGAAGCTATTGATTTTTGTAATTATTATGCATTGCAAGCAAGAAAACATTTTGCAGAACCTGAAAATTTACCTGGCCCCACGGGTGAATTGAATCAGCTTAGTTTACATGGCCGCGGTGTTATTGCATGCATTAGTCCATGGAATTTTCCATTAGCCATTTTTCTGGGGCAAGTGACAGCTGCGTTAGCCGCAGGCAATTGTGTGATAGCAAAACCGGCTAGCCAAACCGCCATTATCGCTTCAAAAGCCATTGAATTGTTGCATGAAGCAGGATTTCCACGTGATGTCGTGCAGTTACTTCCAGGTAGTGGTTCAGTCGTCGGCAATGCGCTGGTTAGTGATCTGCGAATCAAAGGGGTTGTTTTCACTGGCTCCACAGAAACAGCGCGCAGTATAAATCAAAAATTAGCGGCGCGTTTGGGCCCTATCATACCGTTTGTGGCAGAAACGGGTGGCCAAAATGCTATGATAGTTGATTCAAGTGCATTACCAGAGCAAGTGACACAAGATGTGATTGCATCTGCCTTTAGAAGTGCAGGCCAGCGTTGCTCGGCGTTGCGCGTTTTATTTGTTCAAGAAGATGTTGCTGACAAAATCATTCAAATGATTCAGGGCGCGATGAATGAATTAAAGATTGGTCATCCTGGGGCCCTTTCTACTGACGTTGGCCCTGTGATCGATGAAGCGGCGAAATCTCAATTACATGCCCATGCGGTAAGACTGAAAGAAAAAGCCACTTTGATTAACGAAATTGCTTTAACACCTGAATGTGAAAAAGGCTCCTTTTTTGGCCCACGGATGTTTGAGATCCCAACCCTTGATATTTTAACCGAAGAAGTGTTTGGTCCCATTTTACATGTGGTACGTTTTAAAGGATCAAGGCTGGATGATGTGATTGCACAAATTAATCGCACAGGCTTTGGACTTACCCTTGGGATCCACAGCCGCATAGATGAAACCATTCACTACATTATTTCACGTCTAAGTGTCGGCAATATGTATGTTAATCGTAATATGATTGGTGCAGTTGTGGGCGTTCAGCCCTTTGGTGGGGAAGGACTCTCAGGCACTGGCCCTAAAGCAGGCGGACCATATTATTTACCACGTTTAGCCACGGAGCGTACGCTTTCTGTTAATACAACAGCATCAGGTGGTAATGCCACCTTGATGTCCCTAAATGAAAACTAAAAACTGGGTGGGGGCCTCCCTGCCGAAGCTCTTAGCGTAGGTAGGTGAGGGTTTTTAAATCTTAAGACTCTTACCCACCAGGCCGAAATAAGATTATAGTATTTTCTTATTAAGGTCCTGTGCTTTATGACAGCCTCAAAATCAGCTTCGCCTTACCCAACAGGTGAAATCAAAATTTTGATTGCTACTCCTTGCTATACAGGGCAATGCTATACCGGTTATGTCACTTCTATGATGAAAACACTTTCTTCTTTTGCAGCTTTCAATAAAGTAAAACTCCTTCATAAATTTATTAATTATGATTGCTCAATACCAAAAGCACGTAATTATTTTGTCGCAACGATGTTAGAGGATCCTTCTATTACCCATATTCTTTTTATAGATGCAGATATGAAATGGGAGCCTGAAGATATTGGTAAATTAATTATGGCAAAAAAACCCATCATCGGTGCTGCCATTCCTAAAAAGAAATACTACTGGGAAAGATTGCGTTTGCCAAAACTGCGTGAACTGATAATGGATGATAAGCTCTCTGATGAGGATTTCCAAAAGCAGATTAAAATGTATTTGGTAGATTATGCTGTTAATCTTGGTGATTTTAGAGAAGCTGAGAATGGTGTGATGGAAGTGGAATCAATTGGCACGGCTTTCGTATTAATTGAACGCACAGTATTTGAAAAGCTCATTAAGTCTAATCCATCACGTAAAATTGATATACCACCACCAGGACTTCCTAAGCAGTTTACTGAACATTTCTATGCGTTATTTGATCAGGAAAATGTAGATGGATTATATTTATCAAGTGATTACAGCTTTTGTCGTCGTTGGAAAAATATCGGTGGTAAAGTGTATGCTGATATCAGCATCAACTTAGGGCATCAAGGTTATGAAGAGTTTGAAGGCAATCTTCTTTCTATTAGTAAAATCACGTCAAAATTGACAAAACCATCCTCGTCAAATTAATGTGTGCAAATCATCCCTTTTGACCTCTAGCCTATCTTATCACTAAAACAGCTATTTTTTTTGCGATCTAATACCAAAGTCAGATATCAGCGCTTACAAAAACGCGACATTATGTAGTGTAGGAAAAGTAACAATTTTAGAGTAAATACACAGTTTGAAGAGGTATTTATGAGCCCTATACAAGGTAAAGACGCATTTTTAGCAATCGCAGAACAAAACTATGACCACTTAAATCTACCTAAATTTGAACGGGTTTCATTGGCAGAAGTTTTAACTGCAATTAACGCTGAACAAAAGAGTGATGCAATGGATGATGGTGTTGAACGACTGCACCCTGATACTGCGCAGTTTACGCAACCGCATAAAGCTTCCTATAACAGTGACATGTTTGATGGACAAGTATTAAGTTTAGCTTTAAATGATACGCAAGAAGCAAATGTAAAAGAAGGTGATGCACAAAAGCAATCTAATCAGCTACCACAAGGTGAATCACAACCGGTAATTGATCAAAACGTTGCAAATCCAGAAGAAAAACAAAATCTCCCAACGGAAGAGACGACACCAAAACAAGACCTCACAGAGCAAAACCAAGGAAGTACTATTGAGGAAGTAAATACGCTAGCATCGACTAAAGGGGAAACCAGTTTAAGTTACTTACTTATGAATGGTCATACCCAATTTTTATGGTGGAATTCAAATGGCATGCCAATTGGCGTAGATTCTGTACCAAGAGATCTTGGTATTCATTGGGATTTTAGTGGCATTATTAAAGTTTATATTCCTGTGGTTATACCTCCAGCGCCCATAGTTGAAACGGGTGGACCTTGTTGCGTAGATCCATTTTTTTCAAAATTCAGTGTTAATTCAGGAGAATTTTCAGATACACGAATTCAAGAATTACAACAACAATTTGATAGTAGTTTCCACTTTAAATTTGAGTATTTTTGTGATCAAAGTTTAGGTCAAATATCATTTGTTCAAGATGGTGGTGGCGTTTCCTCAGAAGGGGAGTCGTTTAAACCCTTTTTTGAATCATTTCTTATTACAATCGTTCAGCCTCATTGCACTTATAGTGAAGGTTTTCTTGACGGTATTAGCGATGGTGATGGCTTTGGCTACAAAAATGGATATGCAGATGGTTTCCAGGATGGCGTAGGTGAAGGAAATCCTGATAGCGGGACTGGCGGTGGAGGTAATGAATGCTTAAGCTGCATTAATAATACTGATTATATTGATGGTTATCATTCAGGTTATGATTCGGCTTACAACTATTATTATAATTTTGGATATAATGATGGCTTCCTTGGTAACGATTACAATTTTACTTATGAACGAAACGATAATCCAAATGGTTGTTGTGCCCCATTGAATTGCGATAATCCAATCACAGACATACATATTGCGATTGATTACTCTGAGACTTCCTTTTCAATTGGTTGTATAGATGATCTCCTTTATTTTAGTGATAATCCCTATACAGTTACTTTCGAAGATGCTGCTGGCCATGAATGGGGTTTGCTTGGGACAAAATTTGGGTTTGAACTTCATTGTATAGAGGAGTTGCGCTCTACGGCGCCTATAGCTCTTGATTTAAATAACAATGGTTTTGATCTTATTAGTAGTAGCACATCCAACATCGTATTAAATGTTGATGGAAAACCTGCTCAATCAGGTTGGATTGGCGCTGAAGATGGGTTTTTAACCTATAACTATAATGGCCAAGGCCCAATTGCAAATAGCAATTTTATTTTAACTGAAAATGTTCCCGCCATTATTGGATATAAATGCAATCTAGTATCTC
>CAYXVT010000120.1:7159-11219 GCA_964468105.1 Uncultured Candidatus Berkiella sp.
CGATTTTCAAGCACTTGAAACTTTAGCAGGCCAACATGGTGGCATAATTGATGCCTCCAATCCAATTTTCGATAAATTAGGAGTATGGCAAGATAGCAATCAAAATGGGGCGATGGATAAAGGCGAATACAATACGCTAGCTCAATTGGGCATTGCTTCAATAAATTTAACTGAAAGTGGTTCAAATCAAAGTGTCAATGTTAATGGTAATTTCATTAATGGTGTGATGACGTTTACCTATACAAACGGCACCATCGGAAAAGCTGCGGATGTGGCGTTACATTTACAAGATGTTGTTCAATCTAATAATAGCATTCCTGGTATCAGTAGTACTTCAGGACCAGCTACCAGTTTGGCATCTCCAGCACCAGTTGCCGCAGAAGCAGCACCTGTAGCGCCACCGCATGTTGATCCTGTGGTACAAGCGGCAGTAGATGCAACGCATGTGGCAGCTGCTCATGGATAAGATAAGTATTTTCAACTTAATAAGGCAGGAAAAGAGATGACCATTGAACAAGAAAAGCCAATCAATGGCCTGTTTGATAGTCAAGTCTTGAGTTTGGCATTAGAAGAAGTCGATATAAAAACGCCACCTGCTAATGTGCTTGATGCGCAACCTTCACCTGCAGATGACAATGTTGAGTCTAAATCTGATGATAATCAAACAATATCATCTGAAGAAAAAGTTCCTATAAAGGAAAATACACAGGAGAATAATGGTGAAAATGTTGAAGAGGTCAATATATTGGCACCAGCAAGAGCAGAGGAAAATTATATTGCTATAGCAGGGCATACGCAGTTTCTTTTTTATAATGAAAATGGGCTTCCCTATATTGTTCAATCCTCACCTAATACATTAGGCATTGCTCATGAGAGCGCCCTGGCGTTAGAAGTCTATATACCCGTCATTAAACATGAGGTTCCACCTCTTGCTACGCCAGTATCTCCTTCAGAAACGCCAGCTGAAATATGTTGCTCAAATCCTGTGCCGATTATATTTGATCCACTCATCTCCGGGGAAGGGTTACCTACAGGAAGTCACTCTCAACTTGCTTCAGATTTTTCAACCTTATTGAATGCAGCGTTTCAATTTACATTCCAAGCTTGCGAAGATAGCCCTTCAACAATATTATTTACTCCGAATGCAGATGGCATTGCAGCGCTGGAAGCGCTAGAAGATCAAGCAACAAATTCATTCGATCCCGAACCAACTGTGGTTCCAACTCAAACCACTTTACAGATTGTAGATGCAACAGATTGTGGATTGCCTGCCGTAAACTGTGACAATCCAATAGTGCAGATTGATATTGTATTTGCTTACCCAACGCGTTATGAAACAACAGTGACCAACATTAATGATTTACCTCAGAGTAATTTTCACATATCTTCAATACCATATACACTACCAAGTCTCGCAGTTCAAATAGATATCGACGAATTACATATTACTTCTGGTAAAGCGGATGATTTTGTAACCCATGAGGTATACTCAGTTTGGTTCTTAGATAGTTTTGGCAATATTTATCAGCTTGATCCATTTGGTGGGAATCAAATTGCTTATTTCCCTTGTTATTTTGACCATGCTGGACCGATTGTTTTAGATTTAAATAATCATGGTTTTGAGCTTACAAGCGTTATAAATTCAAGTACTCATTTAAATATTGGTGGAAAAGAAGTGCAGTCAGGATGGATTGGAAAAGATAATGCCTTTTTAACCTATGATTATAGCGGACAAGGACAGATTGCGAATAAAAACTTCATCTTAACAGATAACGTTCCAGGTGCTAAAACCGACTTTCAAGCGCTTGAATCGTTAGCTGGTCAACATGGTGGCATAATTGATGCCTCCAACCCCATCTTTAGTAAATTAGGTGCATGGCAAGATAGTAATAGCAATGGTGCAATGGATAAAGGGGAATACCATACACTGTCACAATTAGGTATTGTTTCGATTAATTTAACCGAAACCGGTCCTGTTCAAAACGTGAATGGCAATTTAATTAATGGTGTGATGAGTTTTAACTATGCGAATGGCACTGTCGGAAAAGCTGCAGATGTGTCGTTAAGCTTACATGATGTGGTACAGCCGAACAATAGTATTCAAGGATTAAGCAGTAATGCACCAGCAAGTACTTCTGTACCTGCAGCAGCTGTCGCAGCAGCAGAGCCTGCGCCAGTAGCGCCACCCCATGTTGATCCTGTTGTACAAGTAGCGGTAGATGCTACTCATGTCGCAGCGGCAAATGGCTAATATTCTTTCCATTTTGCTTTAATACTGCGTTGGCTGCGTTATTCTCACTCGGTCATGGACTAATATGTCCACTCCCTCACTCGAAAACTTGCCGCCTTGTCTAAAAGCAAACTGGTTCGAATATTAATTCTAAAGTAGTCCTAATTGAAGCTTAGCGGCTTCAGACATTCTGTCTGTGGTCCATGGCGGTTCCCACACCATTTCAATTTCCACTTCATCAAGCTCAGGAAGACTTTCAACGTGTGATTTAACCACTTGCGGAAATTCTGAGGCTACTGGGCAGCCTGGATTGGTTAATGTCATTTGAATGATGGCTTTTTTACCTTGAATATCGATATTGTAGATTAAACCTAAATCATACAAGTTGACTGGAATTTCAGGATCAAAAATCGTTTTTAACACGGCAATGATTTTATCATTGAGGTTTGAAGTTTCAGTCATACATCATCACCTTCGGTTGTAATGCGGCTTTGATTTAATAGAGCAGCTTTGGCCGCATGCCAGGGTAGGGTGGCGCATTTAACTCGCATGGGGAAATGTTTAACGTTTGCTAAAACTTGGGATTTTCCTAATTTTTCAATTTTGTCTTGAGGTTTATCTTGGAATTGATTAACAAATAGTTCAAAGAGTTCCTGCATTTCTTCAAAGCTTTTATCCTGCAATTGTTCACACATTAATGAGGCTGAGGCCATGCAAATAGCGCAGCCTTTACCCGTAAATTGGATGTCATGGATCTTATTTTTGCTTATGTTAAGAGCAATCGCAATTTCATCGCCACAAAAGGGATTAAGGCCCTGCGCATGATGAGTTGCATTCGGTAATTCACCAAAATGTCGAGGATGTCGACAATGGTCGAGGATCACTTCTTGATATAATAATGATAAATCATTCATGTTATCTCTTAAATAGTTTATTAGCTTGGTTTAAAGCAATCACTAACCTATCAATTTCTTCAATGGTATTATAAAGGCCAAAGGAAGCTCTTATGGTGGCACTAACACCAAACCTATCCATAGTCGGTTCAGCACAATGTTTTCCAGTGCGAACGGCAATGCCTTTATGATCAAGAACCGTACCGACATCATGAGGATGGATATCGCCTAAGGTGAAGGATATAACGGGAGCACGATTTTGCGCATTGCCGATAAATTTAATATCTTCCACGGTACTAAGAGCATATAAGGCATATTGTAAAAGATCATTTTCATGTTCTTGAATTGTATCAAAGCCAATCTGTTGCAGATAATCAATCGCAGCATTTAGACCAACAATATCACCAATGGCCATGGTTCCAGCTTCGAATTTCAAGGGTAGCTTGTTATAAACCGTTTTAGCAAAACTCACCGATTGGATCATTTCCCCTCCGCCTTGATAGGGAGGCAACCTTTCAAGCCAATCACTTTTGCCATAGAGAATGCCTGCGCCCATGGGTCCATACATTTTATGAGCTGAGAAACAATAAAAATCACAATCTAGCTCTTGAACATCAACGGATAAGTGAGAAACAGCTTGTGCACCATCAATCAAAATTGGGGAGCCATTTTGATGAGCAAGGGCTATCATTTCTTTAATAGGATTGATCGTGCCTATTGCATTAGAAACATGGGTAATAGCGACAAGTTTTGTTTTATCATTTAATAATTTTTTATACTCCTGAATATCTAATTCACCTAAATCATTGCAAGGGATAACACGAAGAGTTGCGCCTGAATACTCACAAGCCAGTTGCCAAGGCACTATATTAGCATGATGCTCTATTTGCGAAACGAGGATCTCATCTTTAGGTTTTAAGATGGCGCGCGTGAATCC
>CAYXVT010000121.1:0-3454 GCA_964468105.1 Uncultured Candidatus Berkiella sp.
AGTTAAAGCCAAAATAGGAGGGTTGAGAAAGTAAATAAATAGATTCGTTTTCACTATTGTGCGAATGATTAGCTATAAGATTTTTAACGCTTTCAGTTAAATCAATTGACTTATCACCAAAATAATTTTTTCGGTAAAATGAGATCCAATTTGGCTTTTCATAACTTGAAAAAAAGAAGTTATCAAATAGTGACTTAATGTCAGTAATATTCATATAGGGATAAAAAATGTCATATGAAAAAATATGTTTTTTAGGGAAATATCGACGATGGCGAACGGTGCCAGTGTAAATGCTATTTTCTATCATAGGGTCACTCCTAATGGCTCGCACGCTTTTATTGCACTGCTCACACCATCTTCATGAAAGCCATACCCCCAATAAGCTCCGCAATAAAAAGTATTATTTTTACCATTAATTTCATGATGTCTTTTTTGTGCTGCTATTGATTTTTGAGAGAAAACGGGATGAGAAAAACTAATTTCTTTAATTATTTTTTCTTTGTCGATCGTGTCGCCAAGATTGACTGAAACACAAAAGTTTTCATCTTGTTCTAAATTTTGTAAACGATTTAAATAATAGGTTAAACAACATTGGTTGTTTTTATTTTCTGTGAAATTCCAGCTTGCCCAGTTACGTTTTATGGTAGGAAGAACTTGGGTGTCGTAATGTAAAGTAATTTCATTATTGTTAAAAGGAATAGCACCCAAAATGGATTTTTCATCATTTGTTGGATTGTCCAATATTTTTAAGGCAACGTCACTATGTGTTGCAATTACAACCTGATCAAATGAAATGGAATCTTTATCGGTAACTAAAATCACGCCGGACGGATTTCTTCTTATTTTCAAGATGGGTGTATTAAGATATATATTATCTTTATATTTGCTTGTTAAAGCATCGATATAACTTTTGGAACCGTTTTGAATGACATACCATTGTGGTCTTGAAAAAAGATCCAGCAAACCATGATTTTTTAAAAAACCAAAGAAAAAATGTAATGGGAAATCTAAAACTTGATTTGCAGGACAGGACCAAATAGCACAGGCCATTGGCTTTAGATAAGTTTCAATAAATAGCTTACCATAAGTATTTGCTTGTAAAAATTCATTGACACTACTTTCTAGCTTATGGCTTTTTTGTAATAGTCTTTTGGCTTGTGAGTTAAATTTTAAAATATCCACTAGCAAGCTATAAAATTCTAATGAATACAAATTTTTACGATCGGCGAATAGCGAATTAAGGGAATGGCCATTGTATGAGAACTTAGCGTCATGCGATTGGTAGCTAAAACTCATTTCACTAGGTTGTATATTAATATTTTCTTTTTCAAGAATCTTTAAGAAGTTAGGATAAGTTTTTTTGTTAAAAACAATAAACCCGGTGTCTAATTGAAGAGCTTTACCTTTAAATGAGTGCTCAATTGTACGAGTATGCCCACCCAGGTAATCGTTTGCTTCAAAAACATGAACTTCATATTTTTTGCTAAGTAAATAAGCTGATACTAGACCAGAAATACCTGTACCGATAATTGCAATTTTTTTTGTCATTATTAAATTGTTGAAATTCCATTTTCAAAGCACAACTGGGTTTATTGCTTTTAGTTCTCAATCCATTTTTTTATTATTAGGCAAAAACAAGTGGTGGCACCACAAAGAAATGTTCCCCATAATAAATCGATCAAGGTGATTGTTAATGGCCATTTGTCAAGAATGGAATAGTTGGTAAAATCGTAGATGCCATAGGTTACAAGACCGAATAGCCCACCATATAAAAGAGCCAACGATAGATTATTTTGGGTTTTGGGTAGGACAAATACAATGATCCCCAAAGCAATGGCTATATAAACCATGATAGCACCACCCCAGTTGGGTGTTAGCGAACCTTGAGTTTTTCTTAAGAGGGTACCAATTTGATTGTCATATAAGTTTTTGGCAATTACAGCTAACCAAACCATATCTAAGCAAATACAAAAAATAAAGGCCGATAAAAATAACTTTACCTGTTCCATAGTCATCTATTCCTTTTCTGATTCTTGGTCTTTACTTTCCCATTCTTCAGTTTGGTTTTTTGTTGGAATTTTATAATCTTCAGAAGCCCACGCTCCTAAATCGATGAGTTTGCAGCGTTCACTACAAAAAGGCCTAAAGGCATTGGAGGGGGCAAGAGAGCTTGCACGCTTACAGGTAGGACAGTTAACTACTTTTACTTCGCTCATAACTATATCATACAGCAAGTTAGCTCAAATGGAATATCTTGGGTAGCGAGGGCAGGTTTACCTTGCTCAAAATTGGCAAATAAGAACCGAATATTAATGCGATGCTTATTGGCACTGATTTCGGGGAATACGCCGATATCAGGACGGATTTTGACACGTATGATTTGGCAATTGGTTTGAGCACTCATTGTCTTTTGATAAGTCCCGCCAGTTGCCGTTTCTCGTGTAGGAACACTACTTTGTCTTGTAAGGTCTAAAACTAAATTTAAAGCTCTTTCTAATGGATCTAACATATCGATCCATTGAGTAATACTAGATTGGCGGCTCTTTGGAGGTAGATGTAGCCAATAATGGAATGCTGGTAAATCAAAACTACAGGTTCCCCCGGGGATCATTAGACGCTGCCTAACCCCATTTAAGAGTTCACAATTTTGAGGAAAAATTCCCTGCTTTGCTGAGTAACCTTTTAAGACTTCGGAGGATTTTTCGAGATCTCGGAGCACTTTATCTAATGCTCGGTGATCAATGCTTGGCGTTTTGCCTAACCGTTGCAGGCCATTGGCATGCCGCTCTAATTCTTTGGATAACTCACTTCTGAATTCTGTTCTTTCCATGAGATTATAAAGTTCAATAATCGTGGCAACGCAATCTTTAGCATCCCAAGTACTGACTAAGTTGTTATACCGATACTTAGCAAGTTGAAATAAATACTCTGCACGCAAAAAGGTTCGAATTCTTTCATTGAGCGGATGTTCAAAAGAAAGAGTTGGTTGTGTCACAAACGTATTCCTCAAAAGATGTGTGTACTTACCTCAGAGAGGGCTGTTTTAAACAACTATACCAAATATTATAATTTTACTGAAATATGCCCCAATTTACGACCTGGTTTTAGTTCTTTCGATAATCATTAAAACAAAAATTCGTGGGGGTAAGTGTTTTATTTAAGCTTGGCAACTTGCCTATTTGATGTCCAACAAACCAGTATTAAATCATCATTACTAAGGATTACAGTATTCACAGTAGGTTGGATCCGCGTAGAGTAAATTGTCTGGCCTTGGTATTGATATTGAATAATCGCATTGAATACATTTTTCGTTAATGTGCTGATATAAATCAGTAGGTCCGCCACAGAGATGGCATGGCAATTTACCTTGATAAGATACTTCACCAAAACCGTAGCAGCCACAGGTAGCGCATTCGCAAAGCAGACGCTTCACCAGCTTTTTTGTAAGATGTTC
>CAYXVT010000121.1:3487-11154 GCA_964468105.1 Uncultured Candidatus Berkiella sp.
TGCATTGCCCGCATATCAGTTTCAATTCGAATCAATTCAGGTGATATTTCAAAACCAGCATTTATAATTGCCATGAGTTCATTGATATCATGTATTCCTTTCCCCATAACCTTATTAGCAGATAAAGCTCGAACAATAACAGCATGTGTTGGAAACTTAATTTGCTGTAAAAAACTATCAACTTTATCTCCAGGCTTTAAATCATGTACAGCAAAATTAGTATCAGTAGTATGTTCATGCACGATAAACGCAACATTTTGTTGTTTATCAATAAAAGAAACTAATTCATGGTTAAAAGGACTAAAGGGCATTGCTGGATGAGGTCCAAAACTTCCTTCACTGGCAATACCATAATCAAATCCATAGAGATCAATGGCATCACGAGCTTTTTTGATTACCATATCTTTGGGGGATAACAATCTTGGAATCTCACCTGTAAAAGTACCAAATTGATCTGTATCAAAATCAAGAGGAACAACAACCTCACAACCAAGAGATTCTTCTAATAATGGTTTAATGACTTGCTCTTTATGATGTTTTGTAGCAAGAAGTATTTTCTTATTACGAAGCAACATGAATTGCATCCTGTGATATTACTTTTAAACTAGCCCACTCATTGTCAAATAAAGATTTTATGTTAGGATTTTTATCTAAAATATTATCTACCAATTTAGAGCAGGCAAATATAACGACTAATAGTCGCAGCGGTTGATGCATTCTCTTATTTTTAAAAAACACAGATTGGATTGGTAAGCCAATTTTTAAATCGCTAAGGTTACCTTCAATGACCCCGCAATCTCCAACGACATTATGAATTGCCTTATTACCGCTGCCATAAACATCAGGATCAGTAGAGGAAAAATAATATTGCATATTTATCCAATGAGCTACTACGACAGGTGCCGTTAAAATTGATTCTAGTATTGCACCGTCTGGATCAAGACTGGGATCATAGGAGTGTAGGAATACACGCCGTTCTAGATTGACTTTGGACGTATAGCTTCTTGGACCAATAATAAAGGCTGCATTATTTGCTAGCCCCCATTCTGGAATGAGTTCAGACCAGTTTATGTGCCGGTCATCAGTTGATAAAGCTGGTAACACGTGAGCTCTTTCTTTTTTTAATGTTGCCAAAGCATTGTTCACATCATGAGAAATACCTTCCCAGCCATGTATGAAAGGGATGTCAATCTTATCAACAATGAATTCATCGGTGGTTGTATTGTGGCAAGTGGCAACAAATCGCGAATCAAGACCAAAGTCAATGCCGCGCTTATGAAGTATGCTTCTAATTTTGGGATGATTAAGGATCTCACAAGTGATTTTGGCGTTAATCAAACCGCTATTACCGCCACAGGCTCCACAATCGAAGCTCGCTTGAAAAGGGTTGTTTTCAGTTTGTGCCTGATGACCACATACAAAGATAACTGATGCCATGTTCTTTACAAGGCCAATCGTTTTTAAAAATTGATAAGCGTTGTTAGCTGTCTCTTCTATTTTGCTGTTTTCTAAGAAATAATTATTTGTAACAGGTTTTTGGGCGTCAAAAATAGGCGTGGAAAAGTTAATTTTTTCAAAATAATTGCTATAAAATGTTTTAGCTAAGATTGGAATCGATGCAAAATACCCCAATACTTCAAAAAAGGCAAAAGGCGACAATATATTGTGTTTAAGCTTGTAAATAACAGTATTGAAAGAGAAAACCATTTTTTGTAAAAATGAAGGTTTTATTGCATTCAATTTTAAGGAAATAGTTGGTTCAACTAATGCTGGTGCCTGCAATTTGAATTCTGATTTTGAAGCATCTTCAAGACAAAATAAAGCACTAAAGAATCCGGCATAACCGAATGTTTCGTAATGTCCATTAGCCTCAAGATGTCTTCGGATCCCTTCAGAGCGCGTATCAATACAAAATATGAATTGCGCTTTGGCTTTTTGATCAGATGATGGATTAGGTTTGGGTTTTGATAGGACTTTAGAAATTAACTCCTCCTGGAAATTTTTTTCTAATGCAACTTGCCAAATAAGATGTAAATCATTGATCAAAATAGATTTTAAATAGATTGATAAGTTTGCTTCTAATGATTTTTCTTTGAATAAATCAAATAGGGACTTGTTTTTAATAACGGTATTTGTATTAGGATTACAACTTTGGGTGTTGATAAAGTGACGTTTATTTAATTCAATATCAATATGACAACACCATATTAGCAGAGCTTCTGCAATACTTGCTTTTTGTTCAATAAGTGGATTATCGGGTCTTGATTCAATCCATTTAATATAGCTATGCCATCCAATAAGTTGCGATAATATGGTGCTAAAAAAATCAACTATCTGACTTTGCGCAACATTCAATTTTTCAATCATGCTTAGAAGTGCCAAATTGATGTCACTAGGTAGAGAATGAAGTTTCTCGCCAATAGCATTATCTAATATAGCGAAACTTTTCCAAGCTTCAAATAATGGTGTTTTAGATGAATTTTTAAACCAAGGATACTGATTTTTATCAAAGTAACTCATCATGAAATTTAAAATATTTTCACTACAAATTGGCAAAACATCCTTGATGTGTTCAAAAGCAGGTAAGGGGTTATGACAATGCGCATCATCTTGAGGTTGATAGTGTTGATTTGATAAAACGATCTCAACTAACACATCGGTTTGATCAGAATCCAGAGTAATTTCTTTTTTTAATTTCCTAGAAAGATACTGTTGTAAAGAGTGCTTAAGATTATGTTTGGTAATCTTCCCTATGTTAAACAAACTAATATATTCATCAGTGGATAAGCAGCCATTAATAGGTAAATATTTTTGTGTATAACTAATGGCATCTTTAAAAGGGACGTCATGTAGATCCCATAGTGGATTTACAGCGATCATTGATTTTAATGGCCAAGTTGTCGGTAGGATTTTTGAAGCTTGATTTATTGAAGCACTAATATTCATTTTGAAACCTTTGTTTGATTATGCAATGCCATTAATGATATTAAATCCGATGATTGCTACTAAGATAAGATGTTTTGTTAATTTGTTTTTTTGAATGCTAGCGCTGTTGTCAAGATTAAAGACATAATCTTGCAAAAGATGTAATAAACAAATTGCTAATGTCAAGTTGGACAACATAAGAAATGGTATCAATAATGAGTTGTTGAGCATGGTTTGAAATAGCGTAAACCAACAAACGAAACTGACAGTACCCGGAAAACCGATTAATAAAAACACCAAGATCATCATATAAACTCCCCAAGATGTCAGTTGGTTACTATTTTTAATAGTTGAAGTTTCACTTGAGTGTTCTCTTGTTAACAGCCATAAACCGAAAAAAATGGATGCATATTGTGCAAGAAAACCATAATAAGGTTTGAAGTTGTGATGATCTAAATTAATATACCCTAAAGTAATTAAAGAGAGATGGCTTAAGATAAGAAAACTAAAAATAGATGTTAGGGATTTTCCGCGATTTGCCATCACAAGTAAAAATATCAACATGAATGCTAGTGTAATATTTAGGGCAATTGAAGGATCTGCATTAAAATAAAAAGATTGAATAAAAGCGTAAACCGGTATCGATAAAGCCAGAATGACAAAAGCAGGAAAATTCAAAAAAGCAATCTTGTTGAGTTTGTCTCCTATTGAGCGCAATGGATTTAAAAGTAACTTCCGAAAGAGCTCCTCAATATAAAATTTATTTTTTATACTTAAATAGGCTTTTTTTCCTAACGTAGAGATTTGATTATGGTCTTTTTTAATAAAGATCGTTGACACATACCCGCCGATGATGAGAATGGAAACGAGTTTTTGAAATGTTTCAGATATCATCAAATGGTTTTCTAAGCCGCTTACCATTTCAAAACTCGCCAGCAAATGAGCATAGCCTATTAACAGTAGTTGATATAGAAATATCAGTATAATTTTATGTAACAAAGATATGTTTTGGGTTAAAGTAGTATAGACCATTTGATGAATAGTGATGCTTATAAAGCTAAGTACTAATATTGGCATCTGAAAGTGTTTAATCAGTAAGCAAGTTAGTGTCACCATTCCCATTGCAAAAAAACAAGCAATGATAAAGTTATTAAATTTATGATTTATGAAATCTTGATCATGTTTTTTATTTTCAAAAAGTGTATTACCAGCATTCATAAATAAAAATGCTTTATAAAATCCATGAGCGATTAAATGAAAAAGTGCGGCGCTGAATAAGCCTAAGCCGCTTTGCATTACCATATATCCCATTTGGCTCATGGTCGAATAGGCTAACTGCTTTTTAATATCAACTTGAGTTGTCTTAAATAATGAACCAGTAATAAGGGTGATTATTCCAATACTACAGATAAAATAGGGTATCAATGTTGTTTGCGTAAAGAGGGGGCTGAGCCGGGCGAGTAATATTCCGCCGGCATTTATGACACCGGCATGCATAAGAGCCGACACAGGGGTTGGAGTATGCATGGTATCTGGTAACCAGATATGAAAAGGAAATTGCGCCGATTTGGTCATTATTGCTATGAAGACCAAGCCAACAATCAGACTATGAATTGATAGGTAAGTATTTCCAAATAGTATTTTTATGGAATCTAATTGGCCAAGGGTTATATAATCAGTCGTTCCATAATAGTAATAGCATAAAACAATAGCCATCAAAAAGCTGATGTCACCTAATTTATTAATAATGTATTTTTTCTTAGCTGCTCGATTTGCGGCGGGTTGATAATGATAATGATTTAATAACAAATATAAATTTAAACCAATTAACTGCCAACCGATGAATGCGGTAAGTAGATTGCTAGACAATATAAAAAAAACAACACAGCAAATCGTAAGGGAAGTTTGAATTAGAAAGCGATTTCGCGTGATATCAGATATTAAATATCGTGAGGCATATTTAAGGACGGTGTATCCAATGATGGCTACGACTAATAACATGATTATAGCAGAATTATCTGCCTTGAAGCTTAACTCAAGTTGGTTCCCATTTATTATCAGCCAGTTGAGCTTATATTCGTAACTTGTTTTTTGTGAAAGCAAATTAAGGACCATATAGATAAGACCAAAAAATAGAAAACTTTTTAGTGCTTGTTTTAAGATATGAATAGATTTTTGCCAATTTTTTTTCATGGATTGATAGCGAATCGAGCATGGAATTTCTGCTTGGTACACGTTATTACCTTGTGGCAAGTAAATAGAGTTGATCGAATTATCGTGAAGTAGTAGCATAATGTAAAATTCAATATACCTATTAAATACATCACAAAAATATGATACATGTAACGCTTCATCAATTGCGCGTTTTTAAGAAAGTTGCCCAAACTAAAAGTGTAACAAAGGCCGCGCATCTATTACATATGACACAACCAGCAGTTTCGAATATTATTCGGAATATTGAGCAACAAATTGATTCACCTATCATTGAGGTTTTGCATAAGAAGTTACACATAACACCAACGGGTGAAATTTTATTAAATGCCTATGAACACATTGAAAGGCAATTGGAAGAGGCTAAAACTAAAATAAACTTAATGAAGGGTAAAATGGTAGGTACCATTAGAATAGCTAGTGTATCTACAGCAAAATATTTTATACCACGCTTACTGGGTGCTTTTAAAACGCTATATCCTGAGATCAATATTGAACTTAAAATAAAGAATCGCCAAGAGATTATTGAGCGGTTAGATCAAAATCTAGATGATTTTGTTATCATGAGTCAACTACCAGAACTGATGGCAATTGAACATCAAGACTTTTATGAAGATGAATTAGTTGTGGCAGCAAGTAATCTTCATCCTTTAGCTCACCAGAAAAGATTTCATTTAAAAGTAATAGCTAATGAACCATGGTTAATAAGAGAAGTTGGCTCAGGAACGCGTATGGCTATGGAAAATATTTTGAACAAATATAAAGTAAAACCTAACATTCAAATGGAAATTGATAATAATGAATCGATAAAGCAAGCTATTATAGGAAATATCGGCATATCTATTTTGTCACATCAAAGTATTGATATTGAACAAAAAGCAGGTCTTATTAAAGTTCTCGATGTCATTGAATTCCCTATTAAACATAAGTGGTTTTTAGTAAAGAGCAAAGGAAAACAATTATCTACTTTCGCCAATGGATTTTATGATTTTGTGAGAAAGCACCCCAATTTGGGTTCCTTTAGAAGTTCAGTTGGATAATGGTTTATGAAAAACATTTTTGATCCCGGCGAGATATCTTTAGTTGCTAATTATATTAGAGAAGGGGAAGTTGTCGCAATTCCAACTGAAACTGTCTATGGATTGGCTGCTGATATTCATCAGGGAAATGCAATAAAGCAAATCTTCACCCTCAAAAATAGACCCACTAACCATCCATTAATTATACACATTTCTGATATAGCTCAATTGTATGAGTACGCAATTAACGTTCCAGATTATGTAATCACGTTGGCCAAATACTTTTGGCCAGGTCCTTTAACGATGGTTTTACCCAAATCTAATTTAGTTTCAAATCTCGTTACGGGCAACCAAAGTACAGTTGCCATTCGAATGCCAAATCATCCGATTTGTCTTGAGCTAATAAAATCTGTTGGGAAACCATTAGCTGCGCCATCAGCAAACCTCTTTGGTAAGATTAGTCCAACACAAGCTAAGCATGTGATTAGTGAGTTTCAAGGAAAAGTAAAGGTTCTTGATGGGGGAACTTCAATAGTTGGGATAGAATCAACTATCATTGATTCAACTAATCAGGATTTTTGTTCGATTTTGCGTCCTGGAATGATATCTATAAATGATATTCAAGAAGTTCTTATTAGTGCTGGTATTAGGTGCTTAGAGAATGGAAATAAAGCTGTTTCTGGTACACTTAAGCATCACTATGCTCCGTCCAAGCCTAATTTTTTATTCGAAAATCTAAATGAACTTTTAGAGATATGCGACTTCTATCAAAATTCTGTCTATGTTTTAAGTTTAAAAAATACTTTTGTTCAATTGGGCTTAGCTGGAACCCAAATGCCACTGCAGCCTAATCAATATGCCCAAAATATTTATGAACAATTGAGAATTGCAGATGAGTCTTTATCTAAAGCTATAGCAATTGAATTACCCCCAATATCAGTCGAATGGCGTGCAATCATTGATAGATTAACAAAGTCTAGCTCAAAGTCGATGGAATTACTTAGAACTAGCACTCATGCATAAAGTTCTTGATAAATTTTTAGGATTTATTCTTTACTATTGCTAAGATAAATCTGATGTAAGTCTTTTATCTTATTTTTAAGCACTTCAAGGTTGGTATCGTTATTCAGTAACGTATCGGCAATGCTCAAACGTTGTTCACGGGTAGCTTGGCTATCCATCATTTTTTTGACCAGGCTTCTATCACAGTTATCTCTTTGCGAAGCCCAGGTAAGTTGCTGCTCTTCAGAGACATCAACAACCAGGATATGGTCAAGCAACGATTTGTAGGTACTAACGTGTTCATAAAGAAGTGGGATAACGACGATACAATATGGGTAATCTACCACACTTATTTTTTGTGCGATCTTTTGTTGAATGATGGGGTGTAATAATGCTTCAAGCCATTTTCTCTCTTCAAGATGATTAAAAATGATTTCACGCAATGTCTTTCGATTAATTTCGCCATTTTCTTGCAAAATCTTTTGCCCATATCGATTTTCGATTTGAGTA
>CAYXVT010000122.1:0-11117 GCA_964468105.1 Uncultured Candidatus Berkiella sp.
TCCGGTTCATTAGTGGGGATCAATATCAAACTATTTTTACCATCTGGGGCAACATCCGATGGCATATTAACAACTTCATGGAGTTCCATTGGTCCACTAGGCTGACCATGGAAGTAAATGTCACCAGGTGAATGCGCGGTATCGGGATAACCACTGGCTGCGCCAAAAACATAAAACGGCGTTGGGAAGGGTAGTGCAATTGATCCCGGCGCATTCCATTGTTTTAAATCGGTTGGCGATCCTGGTTTTGAATTAAGTCCTGGGCCTATGACAAATTTATCAAGACCATCGGCTGCGAAAAAATCGCTAGCTGAATCATAGGGTTGGTTGCGATCTCGGGCCGTGTTGTTGGTATTTGTTGTGCCGGTGTAAATGTTTTTACCATCGGTTGCCATGCCAAATTGAATGCCACCATAGACACCGCCCGGATCTATGCTTGTTTGCCATACTTGTTTGCCATAGTCGGGATTCAGTGCAAAGACTCTGCCATCTTTGTTGCCCGCTACAATGAGATCGAGTTTTTTTAACAACAAGGGATTGCTGCCAAAACCATAGTCAGGTCCGATAGGATCTTGAAAACAGTTTTGCGCATTGATTTGCGGAACAGGAAATACAAAGGGAAGTGCAATTGCAGTTACACCATCAAAATCGGGAGCGGCGCAAGCATGCACCCAAGCGTCATACGGTCTTGCATAATATGCCCATTTGACTTTCCCCGTATCCATATCAAGCGCCATTATTGCGTTACCATAGGTTTTAAGCTTTTCATTTAAGGTTGCACAGGTAACGCCGGCCTTTTTAAAGCGTGCTGAATTGTCTGGGTTAGGAACCGCAGGATAGAGATCGGGTCTTATTCCCTGCTTATAACGACGATACCTTTCACACTGCTCGGCAGCTTGTGGGGCAGTCTCTGTTTGTGAATTAGCTACATAGATCTGATGACGTTGTAAATCGATAGTAGGACTATGGCCATAAGCTGAGACGCCAAAAAATCCATGACCTATGCTGCCATCATCATTTTTGGTAAGTAAATCATGCGCTGCTGTTGGTAGGGTGTTTTCATTATCCATTCCAATAGAGAGTTTGGTTTTCCATTTTATTTTGCCCGTTTTGAGATCTAATTGAACGACAGAGCCTTGTACTGAACAGCATTGATAGCGTTTGGTTAAATTAATCTTAAATGATCCATCGGGGAGCTTTTTAACATCCGGATAAACCCGTGACCATTCTTCCTCCCATGAGCCAACACCTGCGAAAACAGTATTGCCAACCCCACTTAAAGATCCTGTTATTTTTGCGGCAGGATGATCTTCCACTTTTGTGCGCCAAACCAAACTACCATCATTCTTATTGACAGCTATCACAACTGCACCATCGCCATTATGACAAACGCCTGGAGCAGGTTTGGGAGCTGGTTGTCCGGTCTGAGCTGCCACGACAGCGCAAAGTGGATCAGCTATCCAATAAGTACCTCCGAGAATAAGCAAATCTCCCATCACTAAAGGAGTATTGCGTGATTGGTTCATGGTAAAGCCAGGAATAGAGAGATCATTCAGCAAGCTTTTTTTCCAGACATTTTCACCTGATGATTTTTTGTTTTTATAGAGGTATCCAGCAAAATCAGTGAAATAAATAAAATCACCATCTACCGCTGGCGTGACTGCAACGCTGCCCAGGGTAGGAGAAGTAGGGTTTTGATCAGGGGCGGTTTTATATTGCCATTTTATTTTAAGAAATTGGGCATTGTCTTTGTTGATTTGAGTATCAGAAGAAGAACGTGTATTTTCAATATTGCCGTTAGCAGAAGGCCAGGAATCATTATTATTTCCAACCCAACCTCCTATTAAGAGGGTAGAGATGGTTAACAAGGCAAGGGTTGATGCTTTTGCTGGTTGCCACATAAAAACACCTCTATTTCACTTTTATGTACATTCTCACTTCAAAGCCAAAACGCAGTTCTTGATAAGTGGGTTTACACCATTTCATACTGCATACTCCTAATCATCAAGGGCATGGAAATAATTTAGCACTTATCAATATATTTTCGTGCATTATTTTTACGTTAACAGAATTTATATTCACTGTCATCTAATTAACTTGCTGTTTGGTAGTATGTCATTACTATTTAATATAAACCCTTTTTTTAATTTTTCTCATGCCATCAAAAATGGGCTCAGATATATGAGTGGGGAATTGTAGGGGTAATGACTTTGAGACTTTGTCGATGACCTCATCCATTTTGTCGAAAACATCATCGATGATGGCTTGCATGTTTTCTTGCGGAAAATTGCATTTATCTGACATGGCCAACCAATGGCGTAATTGAATGTTATACCAATGATAATGTGTACTTTTACTTTTCACAGCCATTGCCATTTTTAAGTCTTTCCATTCCAATTGGCGCTTAGCGGCTATAGGATAGGCAGACATGACATCATAGAGTGGGGTGAGGCGATATCGTCCACCAACATCTATTGTGACACTAAAATTTTTGGCATGACCATCGATTGCACCCATTATCCAAAATAGAAAAACTGATTTCATAAACTGCTCGCGATCGCCTCTTACATTTTGTGAACCTTCTAAGACTTTCATGATCTCAGCAATCCCTGGACCGCCATCTGATTCATATTTTAAACTCGATGGAACTCCCAAAACTTGGCATAGATCCTCTTGCGGTAAACGTAATAACCATTTTTTATCTTGAGTCCATATTCTATCAAATCTTTTGACGACGAGGGTTTTAACATCATCAAAATATTCAATCGAAGCTTCATTTGTCGGCAAACCATAGCTAGATAATATTTTTAAACAGACCCATTCATTTTCAACGCTTTCACTTAAATCAATATTAGAATGCTTTATATATCCAATTGGTAATTTAATAATATGACTTGTGGGTGTCGTTCCTTCAGGTAGATACCATTGCTTTTTATTCCATAAAAGTGCGGTTTTTTCTTGTGCTCCCGCAATAGAAATCCGAAAATTTGAATTTACATCCATTCCAAGCGGAGCGGTTTGATAGTTCTTTAATAATTTAGCTATTGATTCATTATCAATTTTTGTTGCTTGAATTTTCTGAACTTTAATTTCTTCGGGTTGTTTTAAGAATTGCAGAGCACCAACGCAATCAGCACCAATATAAGAAAGCAACTCGATGCATTCATTTGTTTTTGCCTGAAATCGAGTTTGGATACGTTTGCGAATCAAGACATTATCAGGCAATAAATTATCAAAATAATTATAAACGATATCCCCCGCATAGGGAGTCTCTCTTAAAGGCATAGATAAACTAATTGGTTTAGCATTTTCACTTTCTAACCAATCAGTTGCATAAACAAATTTTAAATCAGTTGGTGTTTGTTTTAAGGTCCCTACATGATCACCATTCATATAAATGTAAAGCTCATGTATCCGCTGAGTGCGAGCCATTTACTCTTTTCCTTTCTTCATTTCTGATTCATCTTTCGAACGAATTATCATTTCTAAATCTAAAGCGGCTAATAATCGAAATAGCGTGTCAATATGTGTTCCAGGTGCACCACTTTCAATGCTTGATACTGTTGCTTGCTTCAATTTAAGAGGTTTGCCTGCTTCAAGCTGATTTAGCTTTTTTGCTTTTCTCTGTCGTTGTATCGCTATCCCAAGAGACTTGGGTGAATAAACAAATTGTTCCATATTAAGCTCTTATATTTTTGTAAAATTATCCCCGTACAGGGATAATGAAAGAGATATACCCGTGCGGGGATAATTTAATAATATACCTATGTAGGGATAAAATCAATTGATCGAGCTCTATACCCAGCAGGGTATAATCGTACATATATACCTTGCTGGGTATAAGAGATTAGGATGATAGGTCTTATTAGCTTATGGCAACGACATGAAGCTTCCGACGAAACAACATAAAGTAAAGTGCTGCGCAAACAATCGCGCTGAACAAAGCAATCAGACTCATTGGTTTGGTGGTGCCATCAAACCAATTGGCTGCGACCCAAACTAAACCCGAGGATAAAAATAATCTTAAAGATTGGGTTAAGGACATCGCTGATCCTTTAAGGTTTTCGCCAATATGAGTCATAGCATAAGAAAAATAGGTCATGATTGACAAAGCACTACCTAAGCTTGCCAGGGTCATGACTATAATTAGAAGCATTGGATTATTGATATCAAAAAGTGAAAGGTTCAGTAGTGCAAAAACACCAACATAAAACGCGAGACTACCTGATATTTTAGTGTTTACCATGCCAATTTTTTTAATTAAATAGGCCGCAGACATACTGCCAACAAAAAAGCCCCCCATAATGGCGGTTTGATAATAGCCAAAAGTGGTCTTGGGCACTTCTAAATAATCAACAAAAATCAGAGATAGGTTGGCAATAAACATAATCACCACGCTAAACATTAAACACCAAATAAGGTTGTGCGCCATAAAAGGAAAATTAGCTAATAAACAGCCATAATTTTTAAAAACCGTTGCTAGTCTAAGCGGTGTTCTTTTATCTTCTGCTAAAGATTCTTTTGTAAAGAAAATATTACAAGCAAAAGTCAGGGTTGCTAAGAGTGCAATTAAATAGAAATTATATCGCCATCCATATGCTAAACTTATCCAATTACCGAGCATGGGCGCTAAGGCCATTAAGCCACCCACCGTGCCATTGAGCACAGAAACAAGGCGTGCTGACTTTTCTGGCGAATACACATCAAAAAGGGTAGCAAGGCCAGCGCTAACAATTGCCCCACAACCTAAGCCTTGTAAAAACCGAAAATGAATCATCCAATCTAAGGATTCGGTTATGGCGCAACCAACACTGCCAGCCATAAAAATAAATAAGCCAGTACACAGAACAGGCTTTCTGCCAAATGCATCAGAAGCGGGGCCAAAGAATAAACTGGAAAGGCACAACCCTAAGAAATTCATACTGAGTAATTTTTGGATGGTATCTGCGTCTGTGCCAAAGTAGACAACCATTTCTGGGAAGCTTGGCGTATAGATGTCTGTTTCAATATAGAAGGTAATAAAGGCAAGTAAAGTAATGGCAAGAAAAAGAAATTCCTGCCATTTATTTTTAAAGAGTAGACTCATTGGCTCAATCCTTTTGAAGCAGACACCGCACTATTTATCATTATACCAACGGTGGTGTGCTTTTAAAGGATTAAAAGGGCAAATACTTATCTAGCCAGATAGCAATCAGTTTCCTTATCGCTTTTTATAACAATAGCCATCACTACAATACCCGCCATTGTAATCTCCAATATAATATTCAGAGACATAATATTTTCCGGCATAATAATTATCGATATAGCGTCTGTTAAAATCTGAAGTGAGGCTATATCCATTCGTTTCGGGATCGGGTGTTAAGCTTGTGCACCCGGTTAGAAATACAATAAAGGATAAAGGGAGCAGAATATATTTCATAATAAGTCCTATTTACCTAAAACTAATGAATTAGTGTTAAATAAACTTAGACTATAATTTTTACTTACTACGTGTTGTTACACTTAAGAATTTAGAAAAACAATTCTTGCTTTAAGGCTATTAATGCCAAAATATCTTGCACAAGAATTGAAATAGGCTTTGAAGAGGCACGTTTAGAAGATTCCATATCGCAATGCTCCTTATTTTTCTCAGCTTCATTTTTAATCTGTGATTTTATCACCTTGCAATCGTTTAACATTTTCTTGCCTTTGGGTTACTTCTAGAGTTGTCAGAATTTTACATGAGTAAAAAATTCACGCATCTCTTAACATTCTCAAAGGCATAAAAAAGCCGACCAATGGTGATTGGCTTTTTAAAATTGTGAACAAAATGCTGTGGTATACCTAAATAACTCAGCACCTTGGGTGGCTTATCTATCCCATTCCACTTAATTCTTGAGAAACACTCCCTATTAAAAATAGATTAACCTACGCTTCCTCCAAAGGAGCAACCAACAACTAATAATGAAATCAAGATTAATAAAATTGTATTTTTCATAAAACCACCTTATTTAAAACATCTGATCAAAAAACATCATGAAGAATTCATTGATGCTTCATAAATAGATATCGGATTATTTTTGAATTAAATTAGGACTAAATTACTGTAACTTTATCCGTCATTATATTTGCTAAGCTATAGTGTCATCAGAGTGAAAAGCGTTGCTCAAAACTAACGATTGTGACAGGTGAACATGCATTATTTATATTTACTACTGGCAATAATAGGGGAAGTAGTTGCCATTAATGCGCTGAAGGCTTCAGAGGAATTTACCAAGGTGATACCAACTGCCATAGTGATCATTGGTTATTGTTGTACCTTCTATTTTCTAATGCTTGCTCTTCGCGTTATTCCTGTTGGCATTGCCTATGCCATTTGGGCAGGGGTAGGGATTGTTATTGTGACTATTGGTGCTTATTTTCTTTTTGAGCAGACTTTAGATATACCAGCGATGATGGGAATAGCTTTGATAATTATGGGAGTGGTGGTAATACAGCTTTTTTCAGAAACTATACATATATAAAAAATTCTTCTCAGTTTTGATGTAGGGTGGGCAAAGCTTTTAGCGTGCCCACCATCATTGAACGATGGGCACACTTCGTTTTGCCCACCCTACAAGAAAGGATAATCTTTAATCAAATCTTTTTACGTACCGATGACAATAAGGCTGCTTCTTAGTCTTATCATAATAAGCTTGATGATATTCTTCGGCTTTCCAAAAAGGTTTCACCAGTAACACTTGGGTTTCCACATCATAGCCTTTTTGGTCAAGCTGTTTGATAAGCGATTCGGTGATTTTCTTTTGTTCATCATTATAGTAAAAAACCACACTCAAATATTGCTCACCCAAATCAGGGCCTTGGCCATTGGCTTGGGTGGGATCATGAATTTCGAAGAAATATTTTATGACCTTTTCAAAAGTGGTGACTTTAGGATTATATACAACTCGAACCGCTTCAAAGTGACCAGATTGTCCTGAACAGACTTCTTCGTAAGTTGGATTAGTATTTCGACCACCACTATAACCGACTTCGGCTTTTAATACGCCAGCGAATTTTTTGAATAAATACTCAACGCCCCAGAAGCACCCACCGGCTACGATCGCTTCTTCAGTATCTTCAACGGTTAAATCAGAAACATAATCAAGACTTAAAGAGTTAACGCAATGGCGGGTATTGAGCGATGTTATTTTCTCGCCATGAAAAACATGGCCCAAATGCGCATCACAGCGCATGCACAAAATTTCGGTTCTATGACCATCAGCATCTTTTAAACGTTTGACAGTGCCAGAAATGTCTTGATCAAAGCTTGGCCAACCGCAACCGGAATGAAATTTAGTTTGAGAGCGAAACAGGGCCAAACCACATTGGCGGCAAAGATATGTGCCTGGGGCATCTGTTTCGTCATATTCGCCGCTAAAAGGATATTCGGTACCCTTGTCTTGAACTATGCGAAGAACTTCTGGGGGTAAACTGGCACTTTTGTATGTCATAATGGTGTCCTCTTTAAGTTCTATTCTATATAGAATCTTTTCCGTGGACAACAAAAAGGCTAATGAGATGGTGGTCTATTCTTAGATGGAGGTTCTTGTTGCTGATCGGCTTTAACGCTTAAGCTGCTTTTTAAGTCAAGATATTTTGTCTGCAAACGCGTAGGATGGCGATGAACGAATGGAGGACGATGAATACCCATTTGATAGGCTTGCATATCCAATTCTTGATAACGTAAATAGTGACCTTTGACATCTATCCTAAAATGTTTCTCTAATAATTGGTGCAATTCTTGTTGACTGCCGATTTGTTGTTCATGCACTTTTTTGGCGCCTTTAGTGAAAGATATATTTTCATTCACAATAGTAACGCGAGCATTCTGATTTGCATTTCTAATGGGTAAAGTGCAAGCGAAAAAAGTTTTAAAAATAGAGTTGGGATTCAAAGGATTTGCATTCTTTTTGTTGAGCGCTTGATAATCTTTCAAAGTGGCGCGCTTTGAATCAAAACCATACAAGCTGTACCAAGTTTCATTTTTGAACGCTTGGACTTCAAATGGATATTCATTGCCTTTAATAAGTTTAAATTTCTCTGAATATTGTTTATAAATACCTTCAACTAATGGCAGTGGTGACATTATGCCAAGTCCACCAAAAGCCGCATCAATTAAGTATTCTTGGGAGCCGATTTTTACAATAGCGGCGCTATGCTTCGGTCTTTTCGCCTTGGGAAGATGTGAACTAAGATAGAGATCATCTGCAAGAATTGGTATAACATTAAAGCCAATTTTTTTTAGCATGCTTTGTAAAACATGATTTAATTCAACACAACGACCGCCTCTACCATTATGCACTAATTTTCGATGCAAATGATTTAGTTTGAGTGAAGTACGGTAGTTCGGGCGATGATCTAAAGCTGCATCATGGACACTTATTGTTTCAAAAGGGAAAGTAAATGAATGACCTTCAACAACTTTTTTGAGGGTTTCGAGATCTGGCGTTAAAGGCCCGACGATCCCAATTCTATTGATGTAATCCCTTAATTGTAAATCCGTCACTTTCATTGAAAATTGTTCTTATTATGGCGGGAAAATTCAAGGGGGGACTATAGCAAAATGTTGAATTCTAAATCTAGTTTTTTAAGGGTGAATATTCACCTAACATCCCCTCGCGCTATGCGCGGTCCCCTATCAAAGGGGACACGCACCCCCTTCGACAGGGGGTCGCGAGCGTGCGAGCGGGGGATGTTTTCATAGAGCGATTAACCTATTATCAACTCTCGTTTCGCCATTAATTCTAGGGTTTCCTGGCAGATAATGGCTATTTCCTTCATCAATGCCGCCTCGTCCTGGACCTTCGAACCCTCATCAATAGCACCCCTGATAATCAGGTTAAGTGAATAAATATCATGTTTACCGTCCAGATAAGGCATGAGGATTTCAGCGATAGTGGATAAGCGTATATTTTCATGCAAACGATTAGTAACGTGATTTTGTTTAGTTGCCATATAGCGAACAAGGGGGCAAGCAATGGGTTTGTGACTAACTGTTTTACTTAGATTAGGATTAACATCTAAAGCGGAATAAGCTTTCTTAAATGTCTCAGGTAAGGCAAGTTTATTTCTTACACTATTTTGATGACATAACAAGCTACTGCGAAAGCGCCGGTTGTGCATCAGATCTCTTTCTTGATGAGTGTTGTTTTGTTCTTCATAGAAGCTAGCATCACAAACATAATCAAGTTCATATTGTGTAATTTGTTCGATAAATTGAAAAAAGAATAACGGATAATGCGCTGTCCCTAAATGTTCATGGACCAACTGGTTATCAGAATGCTCTAAAACCAGTTTAACTTCATCAAGCAATAGTGCAGCATATGGTCTTGGATCGTTGGGCAGTCCTTGAGATAAAATTGCAAGCAATGAATGGGTTTGGGCAATTTTGTCTTCAATTAAAGGAAGTCGGTTAGTGGCAAATAGTAACATATCTCTTAAAGTATTTCCCATTATCCAGCCAGGATAGGTATTATAACTAATATACACCAAGCCATTTTCTGCTAAATTATCTCTACAAATTTTTAAGATCTGTTTCCTAATTGGCTCTTCAACCCATGAATACATGCCATGACAGAGAATATAATCAAATTTTTGTTCCGTATTGTTAAAGTCTAACATGGATTGAGAGTGAAGAGTGATATTAGAAAGTTCCAATGCTTTAAGATCATTATTACCAAGAGCGACTTGCTTAGCAGATAAATCGATCCCTACAAAGCTAGCGCTTGGATAGTGAAAGGCCATGGGAATAATATTGCCGCCACTGGCACAGCCTAATTCAAGTATGCGCGCATTTTCAATGGGAATAGGTGATAGTCCCATTCCTTTTCCTAAAGCATAAAGATGCTTGGGGTGAGTTTGTTTTAGGGCATTACTTTCATAGGGATATTCATCGTAAACTGTCATTTGATTTGACTTGAATAAGAATGCTGGCCATCCCATTGGATAATATAAATGGCTTTGAAAACATTGGTTTGAAGCGCCTTTTCAAAGGCAGTGTCTTGCATCAACGTTTCAATAAGCAAATTAAATTTATCTTGAGAGGAGTTATTAACTTCACAATAAACCAATAAAATATAGTCCGAATCATAATGGGTATTTTGTGATTTCTTTTCTATTCTATCTTTAATGACTTGAACGTCTTCTTTGAGCGCATCATTACTATATTGATTGTCTTGCTCTTGACTTGAATGTCGATATATTTTCAGATGGACATTATCGCCGTTATAGCCTCTAGTGCCAGTTACTTCAATGTAATACATTTTGGATGAAAATAAACTTTTTTGAATAAAACACATGGCATCCCAACTTTCATTATTAAAGGAAAGTTGGATCGCGTTAATATTTAAAGCCGGATTTTTTTCTAAAAATAACTTGATGGGAAAAGCTTCTTTTCGCAGTTTTCTTAAAAATTTGTTCTTAGTTTCATCTTCATCGTCAAGCAGATGTGATTGTTCTGACACCCAACGAATATACTCTGACACTTTTCTTTTTTTAGTGTATGCATCAGAATCACTTTTGGAAAATAAAAGTGATATATCTTTAAATAATTGACTTAGTACTTGAGGTATAAGCATAGCGCCTTCCCTAGAAATAGAGTGATTTTAAGAGCAGATAGGGCCGTGCTCCCATGAATTTCTTCGCTTATATCCTTGCTTATTATTCATTCTATGATGAGATGTGTGATTTTGAAAACATTTAAAGAAACCAAAAGAGGTTTGCAATCTAACTCACTTTTTGGTAGCTGTTTTTTTATTCTGAGCTACAATTAAGAAAGAATTTCATTTTTATAAGGTGATGAACTGTGAACATAACATTTCGCAATAAGGCATTGGCAAGCGTATTTCTAACCCTCACAGCCTTTTCATCCCAAGTATTTTCCTCAGTCACCCAAACCCTTTCACTTGAGACTATTCGTCCTTTTATTGGCGGTGATGTGCAGCACCGTCAAATGGGTTTCGATAATGCCTTCGGTGGCAATATTTTTAAACATAACCTGGGCCAATATGATATTTACGCCGGTCTGAAAATGTTTGAATACTTTGGTATAAAAATGGGTTTTGAAGTCAGTGACTATGAAGAAAGAACGGTTAGAC
>CAYXVT010000123.1:0-3943 GCA_964468105.1 Uncultured Candidatus Berkiella sp.
TTACGCCTTTATCCTTCAGAGCTTTTATTTCTCCTTTTAAGTCATCATCACTTATTTTTGCCATCTTTTGTTGATGTTCACTCAGAGGTTGGGTTGTTGGACCAGGTGTTTGCGCACCATCTAACCCCAACCCTTCCGGTTTCGCGCCACCTATTCTTGCTTCCTGGCCTTCAAGTTTTACTTCTTTCTTTTGTGCCTTTTCTAAATCTTTTGTAGCAGCATCCCTATTTTTTTGTTCTCTATCAATAATTTTTTGAGCATCTTTCTCAGCAGTCTGAGCTTGGCCGAGTTCTTTTTTCAAATCCTCATGTTGGTCTTTAAATTCAGGATTACTGAGTTTACCCTTAATTTCATCTTGCTTTAAAACAGCTTCGTCTTTTTGCTTTTGAGCAGCATCTTGTACCATTTTTGAAGAATCAATTTTAATCTGTGATTCTTTAACATTGTCGGCATTGCGCTCAGCTTTGACCTCAACGATATTTTTGAGATGTTTCTCATACTCCTGGAGTCCTTCTTTATAGCCCTTTAGTTTTGTTTCCATTTCCCCTAGTTGTTTTTGTTCTTTTGAACCATCAATTTTAATGGCATCAGCATTTTTCTCTTTAAATTCTTTAATTTCACCTTCAAGTTTTTGTTCTTTGTCTTTAAGATGTGCCATATCCTTCAACATGGGTTCCATGTTCTTAAAGTCTTTTTCAGCTTGATTAGTTCTAATTTTATTAACACCATCTGCAAAAAGAGAAGCCAGCATTAATAATAACCAAGCAATCATTTGACCAAGGAGTTCACCGCCATCTTTAGCGTCACCAACTTTTGGCATATCCTCCATGGCTTCTTTAGAGGCAGAACCCGGTTCTGGAATGGATTTTAATTTACCAGTAGGTTTGTCCTTCTCACGCATGTTGGATTCTTTTTCTTTGCCAACAAGTTTTTGATCCTCAACTTGTTTTTGCATGCCGGGGTCAGTTGCGCCTAATTTCACTTTGGCATCGGCTGATTCTTCTTTTTTAGTCGCTATTTCTTTTCCATCTAATTCTTTCTGTGAGTCGCCAAGCTTTTTCTCAGCATCATCAATTTTTTGTTTGTTTTCTGGTAATGAGGGATTGTTCTTTTCATCCTTGAGATCCGCCAGGTTCTCTTTTTGACCTCTTATGTCTTGCTTTAAATCCCTAACTTCATCAACAAGTTTTTTCTCCTCTCCTTTTAATTTCGCAAGGTTTTCTAACTGTGGTTTATTTTTTGGAATATTCTCAATTCGCGTTTCGGCGTTCTTTAATGCGGCTTTCTTATCACCAAGAGATTTTTCCACCCCCTCTAATTGAGATTCCATACTTTTTATTTGAGCTTTATGTGCTTCTTTGTCTTCTGGTTTGACATCTTTTTCGCTTAATTTAGCAGCGCCAAGTTTAACTTTAAGATCATCACGTTCCTTCTGGCCATCTTGAACTGCTTTTTCAAGCTCAGGAAGCTTTTGCTGAAGTTCAGTTAGTTCTTTTTGTTCATCTTCAATTTGCTTGCCAATCGCCCCTACTTCTTTCTCTAAATTAAATGATTCTTTTGCAGCCAGGGCCACTTCATTAGCAACGTCCTTTACTTCCTTCATCGGATCAGTCGCAGTCAGTATAGGTTGACCACCCGGTGAAGATTGCTCAGGCGTTTTTTCTTTTTCTGCTTTTTCTGCTTTTTCTGCTTTTTCTGCTTTAAAGTCACTTACAGCTTTTTCGCCCTTGTTGGTAGCGGTTAAGAGGGCTTCTTTATTCGCAGTTTCATCTGGTCCACCGTCAAGACTAATGCCTTGTGGCGTTTGCCCCATGGTTGCTAATTTTTCTTTTTGCAGTTCAAGTTTTGCTTTACTTTCTTGAACTTTCTTTATATCGTCGTTAGCGCCATCAATTTTCGTCTGTTCTTCTTTAACAATTTTCTGTGCATATTCTTTTGATCTTTCCGCTGTTTTTAATTCAGCTTGATTAGCCTTGTCTTTTTCAGGATCAATCACTTTGCCTTTTTCATCTTTGTTTGCATCAATTTTAGCTTGCGCTTTTTTGATAGCTTCATCAGAAGAAGTAATGGATGCTTCAGCTCTCTTTATAATGTCACCAGATTCCTTGACGGTCTTCTCTGCTTGTTCTTTTCGCTTATCACCTCTTGCAAATTTAGTATTGGCTACATTTTGAAGATGTCTTTGATAAGCATCAAGGCCATACTGCATACCTTGAGATTGCTCTTTCATTCCAGCCAATTCTTCTTTTTGCGCTGGCGTACGAAGTTTTTCATCAGGATGTTTTTCTTCAAATTTTTGAATCTTTTCGTCAAGTTCTTTCTTTTGATCAACCAATTCCGCCATATCTTTTAGTTGCGGGGTCATATTTCCAAAATCTTTTTCAGCTGACGACCTTCTTGCAGCATTTACCCCTTCGGCAAAAAGGCCTGCAAGCATCATTAATAACCAAGCAATCATTTCACCAAGAAGTTCAGGGCCATCTTTTTGACCTATTTTAGGTATTTCATCAACCGTATCTTTAGCAATATCACCAGCCGCTGGGATCTGATTTAATTTCGCATCAGGTCCATATTCTTGCTCTCCTTTTAAGCGCGCTGCATCTTCTTTTGCTTTGAGGGCTGCTTCTTCATCTTTTTCGGCTTGTGTTTTCTCAACTGGTTTGGACTCCTCTTCTTTGGGAGGTTCTTCTTTTTTAGCTTCTTCTTTTTCAGGCTCAGTCTCAGGCTTAGGTTCTGGCTCGGTTATACCAGCTTCAGCCTTCAAATTGTCAGATTTCGATTGATTCGCTTCAATAGCTTCTTCATTTTCTTTAATCGCCGCTTCCATAGGCCCTAACTGAGATTCAGCATCAGCTATATTTCTTGACACTTCTGCAAGACTGCGTTGGGCCGAAACCTGGTCTCTTGTTTTTGATTCTATCTCTTTATTATTATTCTCTATTTGCGCTTTCCCTTGTTTTATGGATTGGCCAAGCTCTTTTAATTCTTTACTCTTGTCACCGATGAGTATCGCTCTTTCTTGTTCAAATTCTTTATGTGCATCTGAATTAACATCACTATGAGGGTTTTTAAATGCCTCTTTATTATTAAGATCTAAAAGTTCTTGATTTAAACTATTCGCCTTGGCTGTATCTGCTGAAACTTTAGCTTCCAATTCACTATTCTTCTGTTTAAGGTCCTTAATTTCTTTTGGTAATGCTTCGACTTTGCCCTTTAGTTCAGATTGCTGTATTTTATCTTTAGCCACTGATTCTTTTAGTGCTTTAACATTTTCTGATGATGCCAATTCTGATAGTGATGTTTTAACATCCGATAAACTTCTTTGTTTTTCTGCTACATCTTCAAGTTTTTCAGTGACACTTGCTTTCTTCAAAGCCTCAACAAATCCTTTACCAACCTCCTGCATTTTTGCTTTCAGATCTTGAGGAGAAGGTTTTGGTTCTTCAACTTCAGGGGCATCTGTATCCCAATCGTCATCATCTTTTTTGACACTATCTGGTTTTGTTGGGGTCTCTACTTCAGAAGTATTTTTTGTCAGATCATCAAACCTTTGTTCTCGCCCTTTTTTATCTCCCATCTTAGCAGCTAACTCTTTACTAACTGCATCCATTTCTTCACGAGTTGGTTTAGGTTCTGTTACTTCAGGGGCACCTGTATCCCAATCATCACTGGTACTAACTTTAGGAGATGTTTCAACTTTTTCAGGTTCTTTTTGTGCTTTTTTCTTGAGTTCATCTTGTTGTTCTTGAGACATGACTTGTACAACAGGCGAACTAACACGGACTACCTCTACCTTTTTCTTTTCTTTGCTTTCGGGTGTCCCTTGAGGGGGAAACACTGATTCTTCTTGTCCTTGGAGCAAAGGATTCAGCGCTCCGACTCCTTCTTTAGTAGTTTTAACAACCCCTTTAATAAAGTCGCCAGCTGGACTTAAAACACTAGG
>CAYXVT010000123.1:3953-4999 GCA_964468105.1 Uncultured Candidatus Berkiella sp.
TGGCGGAGTTGATTGCTGCTGCTGCCCAGCGCTTGCTTGTAACTTCTTTTCATGATCTAGATAGGCTTGCTTAAAGGGTCCGTCTTTTTTTGCATCATAAAGTGCAAAATTAACTTCTATATTTGGTTTTTCTCCTTTCTTCGCAAGTTCCTCTTTAAACTCTTTCATCGCTTCAGCGGCAGCTTCTGCTGATAATTTAACTGGGTTTGCAAAGATACTGGTTCCTAAAGGAGTCATCTCTACTTTAAGAGGGGGAGTCTTGCCTTGTGGTAATGGCCCTTTTCCCAACTTGTGTGCTTGCTTAAAGGCTTTTAAATAAGCAGACTTTAAGTCACTTTTCCTTTTAGCTTCAGATTCTCTATTCCTAGCATCAGGAGCTCCTGCATGAATAAGATAGGCCTGACTTTGGTTTTTAAAGGATAAAAGATTTGGTTTTCCGTTCTCTTTTACGACATCAGCATCACCTTGTTTTAGTGACCCTTTGCGAGCATCCCAATCTTTCTCCATTCTTGCTTTAGAACCAGCACCAAGATTATCTCTTATTATTCCCGCAATACCTCCCCAATCTTTAACTGACATGCCGTCAATGGCTGCTGCATTGACATAAATATCTGCTTTTGTTTCAAGCATTCCTTTACCGGTTTCACCGAAACTCACTGTCATAAATAACCTCTAATAGTTATTTTGAGAATCACCAGTCCCCATTTGCAGATCCTTTTGCTTTGATTTTTCCTGATATTGATTTTCTGTTAAATTAATGTCTTGTATTTCTTTATTTATTCTCGCTAATTGCGCATCACGATAGCGTCTAATCCGACTATATTCTTCTAGCTCTTTAATTATTTCATCCTGAGCTGTTTCATCATGGATTTTTTCTAACATAACTAATCTACTGATGAGATTTCTTTTTTTTATTTCTGCTTTTTGAATCTCAGTTTTTGATTGATTCTTTTGTTCTTCAAGCTTATTTAGTAATTGCTTTTTCATCGTTTCTAGGGAGGATAATAATGCATCTGTTTTATTTTGTTTAACAAAAGCTTGAATTC
>CAYXVT010000123.1:5009-10949 GCA_964468105.1 Uncultured Candidatus Berkiella sp.
TAATAGGTCGCATTTTTACGTGAACAAGCACGCAAAAAGAAACCCTTATAAGTATTCTTATAAAGTTAGACTGTGGGATGGGTAGGAAGTTTCATGGAATAAAAAAAATTAAGATGGTGGTGAAGACAAGCTCTGAGGTAGGGTGGGCAAAGCGAAGCGTGCCCACCAATTTTCAAAATTACTCGCTTTCGGCGCGTCCGCCTGGCAAGAACTTACTAAACATATCGTAGAGCTGCTCCATGGCATCATGGACACCTTCAACATCTTTGTGCAGCACATCTTTTGGAGGGTAATAGGTAGCCTTGATTATATCATTGATAATGTTATCAGCAATTTTAGCGGCATCAGCCTCTGCTTGACCGCTTAATCTTTCAATATGCATCAATGCTTCTCGCGTACGTCCACGTAGTAATAGCGGATTTGAAAATCGTTTGAGATCTTCTTCACCAATAATATCAACAGCAAAATCTGGGACATGCACGGGTGTAAACGCATGTACTTCATTGGCAAATTCTTGAGATTGTTCAGCCTCAATTTCTTCACGGATCTTACGTTGTTTATCCACTTCTTTTTCTAGGATCGCAATCACCGCCGCAATGGAACGCTCAAATGGCTTTAAGGTGCTATACGTCATCGTAGCCTGTGCCACCGTATTAATATCTTCATTAGCTGCAGGGGGTTCCATCACAAATTGCGGCGCATTAAATACTTGCATAAAGCGTTTAATACGTTTATCTAAATTCGCCAAGGTGCTTTCAGTTGGCTTTTCAACGCATAAATACTGGTTTACCTGCATTCTTTTGGCTGGTTTTGGATTTGCATAAAACATCCGAGCGCGGATGATTTTAGAGCGCCAAAAGATATGAGCATCACCTTCACGTTGATCTCTCAAATCTAACAAGTCGATCCGTGAACGCTTTTCAACAGAAGCATTACGGGTATCAGCATAGTTGTTGGTCATGCTACCGGCATTGACTTGGAATCCACTAACAGAGGTTGCATAAGTTTCACCAGCGACTTTGTTAAAGAATTCCCAAGTATCTGTTGGATCTTCCATTTTCATACATATTTTAATGTTGGTATTAGCGCCGATTGAGGCTGCTTCTTCTTTAGAAGCTTTTTGGAATGCGGGTAAATCTTGTCCTGCAAAGATAGCTGAGAACCCAAGTGACCGCGCCTGAGCTGGTACCACAGCAAATCCTGGCACAGCATAATAACCATACTCGTCCATAATACAAACATAAGGTGTTGGCGAATTGGTGGGTTTGCGTAAAATAACATCGCGATAGTCACCTTCTACCTCATCACCTAAACCTGCTGCCATCATTGCTTTCAAAGAGGCGATAATAATTTTACCTAAGTTTGCTAATTCTTCAGGTGATTTTTCTAATGCTGGTAGTAATACGACCAAAATTCGACGATTTAATACGACGTCTTTAAGATCCACTTCTGCAAGATTGGTACGCACAATATGCGCATAGGTATCTGCCAGCGAGCTAAATGTACGGCCTAACTGCATGGTAATAAACCCATGTTGTTCACGTACTTCCCCGGCCTGGTTTCCCTTTTTAGATTTGTTATAACCTGGCAAGTTATATATATAGTTATCGATTGGATCTAAATAGGCCGCATTAAGCGAATCTAATGGGACTGATTCTCTTTCATTTAGTGGGAACCTTCTGTCTACTACTATTTGTTCAAGCTTTTCTAACATAAAATAACTTCGAATCAAGTTGGCATCCAATAGGATGTGTCCCTCATCGCGCATACCAACCAATATCTTCATCAAGGCTTCCACGAAGGAAATTGCACGGCCTTTCCACATATCACCGTCACCACCACCGCCACCTGAGTCCATTAAACTCACGACCAGCTGGGTTAACATACTTGACGAACCATTGGCAAAAGGATTCATGGTATTTGAAAGGCGTGATTTTTGCGCGCCGATAACGTCTCTGGCACCTGTCATAAAGTTGATGAGTAACATATCATCATCACGTCCCATACGACGCACCATACCAAAGACTTTAGCGTAGAGTGAGTTATCACCTTTACCGTCGATATATATAAATCCACTTCCCTGCGCTAATGAATTAAAAGCGATCGAAACCAACGCTTCTGTCTTACCACTACCAGTTGATCCAAATATTAAAATATGAGTACGCATATCATCGTTTGAAAACCACAGTTCTTTCTGCGTGTTTTTTTCATTGCCAAAAAAGGCGATACCTGCTGCAGATTTTGGTTTAGAGGTCCCTGGAATGGTATCGTTATAATCTGGCAGTTTAGAAATAAGGGGCATTTTACAAGGCAAAGTTACTTTACGAGTATAGGCATATAAGAAGACGCAAAATCCTAATAGACCAGATAAATCTGCTATTGATGGCACAATGACACTAATACCCACAAACATGCCTAGGATACAAGCAACATATAAAGGATTTGAAAAAAACTCGGCTACACGCTCCCCTAAGGGTCGCGTGTCCCGCGCCATCTCACTGGCGCCGTGCTCATGTTTTTCTTCTAAGCCGCGTAATGTCATAAATCACCCCTTTATTTCTCTTGGCTCTTTAGCTTTAAGAAATATTACTAATTCTCGGGAGCAGTCGGCGTTGGGATCTGCTCATCTTCTTCCAATGTGTAAACCATCATATCTAATGCTTTTTCAAGGGCATTCACTGCTTCTTCAACCATCGGTACCGTCAAGGCCCTACCCATTTCTTTCTCAGCAAACCAGTGCGCAAATACGCCAGCTACCTCAGGAACACACACTTGACGGCCAACGCAATTCAATACATACCATAAACGTCTATCAAGTGGTTTGACCCATAAAAAATCTGCGGATGCTAGCACGCCATCGACACGGGCTAGGGTCATCATTGATGCCATCACTGTCAATGTATAAGCGTGTTTCTGGCCGGCTCTTGTGGCTGCTTTTGATTTTTCATATTTTTTCAATAATTCATCTGTATCTGAATAATCAATTTGACCTTTAGCAGCTGTTCTGGCTAATTTTCCTAGATACGCCCGGCAAGCATCCGTATCATGCTCTGTACGTGCTAAAAATGCAGCATAAAGTGCTTTAGTGTGCGGCGGTAAACTATTAACGCCCGTCCATAAAGGACCTAATTGAGTTGAAAACACTTGTGTTGCTTGCTCTCGGATAAGAGTTGCCTTTGCTAAACCTTCCGATTTCCAGGCTTGCTTTGTGTTTTGAGCTTGCTCTACTTTGAGTAGTTTTTCATGTCTTGCAAATTGCATCGGATTTTGGGACATCGACCATGGCCCTTTCATAATATCTTCAGCAATTAAATCAAGATCGGCAACAGGCGCAATTTGTGGGTAATTGTTTTTTTCTTGTTGCGCTAAAGTATCCATATTATAGGCTTTAGTAAAGCGCATGGTTGCATGGCCTTTGAACATCACAATTGCCATGACAAGTAAAAAGAAACAAATAGGATACTGTAAGTAATGACCGATGTAATCGCTATATTTTCCAGCAATGTCCAAGGTTAATGAACTTGGATCATCTTTTGCCATTCCAAGACCTTTCATCACTGTCTGTAGGTTCTCATTATCAATAAAAAATAAAATGGCCATCGTTTCATATTTTTTTAAGAGAATAAAAGCGATCTTTAACTGATCACTATAAAAATGCCATACCAACCCGCTAATGATGCAGATAATCGCAAAAATCCACAGCAGAGCGTAGGAATCTTTATCTTCACCTTGGCCGCCGCCGCCGCCACCACCTTGTCCCATATTTTAACTCCTCAATAAGAACCCCTCCCTTACCTATGCTAAAAGCTTCGGTAGGCAGGCCCTAACACTAGTCAAACATTAAATCATCTAATGGCGTAACATCTCTTGAAGGAGCATGCTGCATAAGTTCAATAATGACATCCGCAGCACATAATAATCGC
Organism: Uncultured Candidatus Berkiella sp.; assembly: GCA_964468105.1. Classification (GTDB taxonomy): domain Bacteria; phylum Pseudomonadota; class Gammaproteobacteria; order Berkiellales; family Berkiellaceae; genus Berkiella. The sequence goes on from CAYXVT010000123.1 coordinate 8,933, forward strand.
AAGGAATTTGGGGTTGCTTCGTCAAACTTTACACGGACCCCTAACATCCCGCCTTGCGCTTCTTCAAAACTCACTCCTAATCCATATCCTAAGCAAAATGAACATAATTGATCAGCTCGCCGAATAATGGCAGGCAATAATCCTGTTTCAGCAAAAACTTGTTCCACTGATATGGGTTGTTCTCTTAACGTAAAATTACATCTTAGCGTTCTCGCTATAGCAGAAATTTGTTGCACAATCTGATGTTCTGACATTTTAAGTCACCTTTTAACAATGCCATCCATAGCTAGTCGTCATAATAATATGTTACTTGATGAATATACAATCATACTTTCGACCGAGTTTGGTTGTTGGTCATTTTACGTTTATATCTATATATAGATATCGTTCATTCTATTTTACTGTTTAGTTAACTTAAATTCGAACTGTTTTTTTTTCCCTACAGTATTCTCATACATTAGCCATTATTTGTTTAGACTAAAGTTGGTATGCTGGAGTTCTATTAAATTGTTATTATTTATTCTCTAAACAAAGGCTGTATATCCGCGAGATAAAAGATATAATCAAAAGAAGTTTTTACTGTTTGCATACTCAACCAGTAAAATGGTAAGGGTTTGAGCTTACAAAAGAGGCGCTATGGATAAGCAACTATTTCTAATCTCAATTGCTACCATCATCATGGTAGGGTGCACCCCAAAGCCAACCTATGAAATGAGTGATGTTGAATATCAACTAATGCGCTCTGCCATGTCGGTTGAAAACTCTCTTAAAACACTTGCTGCAACGCAAGATATCTATGCAAAAAATGCTATAAATACAGATATTCTTGTGACTCCGCAAGGCGGGATGGGTGGCCTTGCTAGCCTTGATTGGTCTGGTCCAATTGAGCCATTATTAGAAAAAATTGGTGAGATGACTCGTTACCGGGTAAAAGTACTTGGTCCAATTCCACCTATTCCACTCATTGTGACAATCTCTTCTCGTGAACGTGTTGTTGCTGACATTTTAAAAGATGCTGGTTTACAAGCAGGCAAACGTGCTAACTTGGTTGTATATCCAACCAGTCGTATTATCGAGTTACGTTATACGGCCAATGTTTAAGGGATTAGGAATACTATGAAACAGTATATTGGCAGTATGTTAATAGTTGGCACAATTGCTATTACTGTAAGTTGCTCTACTCCACCAGCTTACCGCTCCACCCTAGGTCGGTATCATGATGTTAAATTTAACCCAAAAGGCGGCACGCTTAGTGGTATACGGAATATTGGGCTACGTGATACCGCGTTAAGTTTAGGTGCACGCGCTGGGTTAGCATGGCGAGCCAGTGAAATTAATGTGCTTGTTTCAAGAAATGAACGAAATTTAGATCTAATTTACAATTTTAATAGTCTATTGTTGGATAATAACGTACTACCACCTGTTTTGATTGAGGGTCGACAAACATTAGATCAGGCATCTGATGATGTGATCCGAGTTGCTGATCGGGCATACACCATTCAATCACAGGCTCGTTTTGTAACGCTGGCTCCAACTTGGAGAGACTATCTAAAGATGCATTATAAAGATCCTGACGTACCAGATTCCTCTTTGCTACCTCGCAATGAAGTGGAAAAAAATGTATGGGATAAATATTTAGATGAAGGTTGGCAAGCCGGTATCACTCAAGCAGATATTATTTTTGCTGAAAATTTGGGCCGTTTGAAACGAGATTATGAAGGGATGATTCGCTATCGGACCTTGCTAGCTCAAAATATAGTGAGCCTCCCATTTGTGGCTCAAGTTAATTTGGGTGTTACAGGCGGCGATTCACAAATGGCGATTAATGATCGCATTTTACGAATTACAACTTTACCGCAATTTAATTCAGCAAGTAATGAATGGACTGCCCTTGTCACAGAGGATGAGAGACAACTTGCACCTGATGATAATTAATCGGAGCGCGTTGAATCTATGCCAGTAAATAAAGAATTTATATGACCGGATGAACAGGCTCGTTTTACTCCACGAGATATGG
>CAYXVT010000124.1:0-1295 GCA_964468105.1 Uncultured Candidatus Berkiella sp.
ACGTCGAGATTATGGGGTTAATTTTGTGGGGATCGCTCAGGACTTGTTCGCGGCAAGTAGTAGGGGGGTGTGGTCGTGGCACATAGAATTGGGTTCTAGCCGCGTTGGCGCATCACTTCATACAAACAAATCCCTGTAGCCACCGACACATTCAAACTCTCAACAGTGCCCACCAACGGAATTTTTGCCATTTCATCACAGACTTCTAACGTGAGGCGCTTTAGGCCTTTGCCCTCAGTGCCCATCACTAAAGCCAAAGGACGTTTCAATGCGGCTTTTTGGATCGAAATTGTGGCATCGCCTGATGTACCCACTACCCAAACGTCATTTTTTTGAATTTGTTGAATAAAACGCACAATATTTGATACTTCGACCACCGGTAACGTTTGATCGGCGCCACAGGCGATTTTACTGACCAAAGCATTCAGAGGTGCACTATTCATTTTAGGTATAACAACCCAATCCACTCCTAAACTTTCAGCGCTACGTAAACACGCCCCCAAGTTATGCGGATCTTGAACACCTTCTAGTATTAATAATAATGGCGTTTTTTGTGTTTTTTCTAACCATTTGATGATGTCTTTTTCATCTTTTTGAGGCAACTCGCGCACTTTAGCGGCGATACCTTGATGATGAGCAGTATCAGCAAGTTTATCTAATTTGATGCTTGAGATTGATTCAATACTGATGTGATGTTCTTTGGCTTTACCGAGAATATCTTTGTGCCTTACATTCTCTGTTTCTTGACAATAAACATTTAGCACATTTTCAGGATGATGCGATATTGCTGCCAATACCGCATGAAAACCATAGAGGATTTTTGAAGAAGCCATTAATGCGACCTATTTTTTCTTTCTTTTTTGTCTTTTAGCTTTTTGTTTTTTCTTGCGCTTTTTAGGTGCCGCGCGCTCAGTTTTTTCTTCTTTCTTATGCATTTTTTTCTGTTGCTTTCTGGATGAAGAACCTACCGGTTGACTTAATAATTCTAGATCGATTTTTTTCGCTTCAACATCGACCCGCACCACTCTGACTTCAACACTATCCCCTAAACGGTAAACCGTTCTGGTGGTATCACCAACCATGCGATGGTTTGCTTGATCATAATGGAAATATTCATTGCCAAGTCCAGTCACATGGACTAAACCTTCAATGCCGTTCTCAAGCTCAATGAGCGTGTAGAGGAGCGCCATCTCGACGACTTTCCTTTGCTGATCAGGGGGCAGAGTGCGGAGCTTGTCCGTACACCATTGCTCGATCGGGACGCTAACCCCCTTCAATGGCACCGTGGATATGGA
>CAYXVT010000124.1:1305-4020 GCA_964468105.1 Uncultured Candidatus Berkiella sp.
CCAAAACTGGCAACCCCAGCAACAACGCCTCGAAATTCTTGACCCACTTTATCTTGCATATAATGGCACTTCAGCGCCATGGAAGCATCTCTTGTGGCTTCATCGGAACGACGTTCACTTTCTGAACATTGAATGCCTAATTTTTCATAATCTTGATTATCTGGCTTCTTTTTACCGGTTAATATATCAATAATACCCCGGTGTACAATCAAATCAGGATAGCGCCTGATGGGTGAGGTAAAATGCAAATAACAAGGATAAGCTAGTCCAAAATGACCAATATTTTTAGGATTGTATTGCGCTTGGCTTAACGATCTCAACATCACCGTCTCAATAAGGTGCTTATCTTCTCGATGTTGTATTTGATTAATTAAGGTCGAAAAATCTTTCGATGTCGGCGTATTTTGCCCTGGCAAATCAAGCCCTAATTCAGACAAGAATTGACGCAACGATTTTAGTTTATCTTGTGGTGGCCTGTCATGGATCCGATACAAGGTTCCACGTTTATGACGATGTAGATAGGTAGCAGCGCACACGTTAGCGGCTAACATACTTTCTTCAATCATTTTATGCGCAACATTACGTGCAGTTGGCACAATACTTTTTATTTTGCCACTTGAATCAAATAAAATGCGGGTTTCGACTGTATCAAAATCGATCGCCCCACGTGCACGACGATTCTTATTAAGTGCTTCATATAAACCATGGAGCGCTTCTAAAGGCTCTAAGAGTGAGGCATAGGTTTCCCGTACAACCTCATTTCCTCGTATGACTTCAGCAACTTCCGTATAGGTAAGACGCGCTTTAGAGTGCATGATAGCACGATAGAAAGTGGACTCTTTTATGTCGCCATGATGATCAATGCTCATCTCACAAACAACACATAAACGAGGTACTTTTGGTTTTAAAGAACACAGTTCATTGGAGAGCACCTCTGGCAACATGGGCACAACGCAGCCCGGGAAATAAGTAGAATTTCCACGGCGTGCCGCTTCATGATCTAGCGCAGAACCAGGTTGTACATAATAACTAACATCTGCAATCGCAACCCATAATTTCCAGCCATCACTGGTTTTTTCACAATAAACCGCATCATCAAAATCTTTTGCGTCTTCTCCATCGATGGTTACCAATGGTAGCTTTGTTAAGTCTGTGCGCTCATCTTTGTGTTTGACAACTTTGGGATCAAATTTTTCACAATCTTTGAGAACCGCATGTGGCCAAATTTCTGGGATCCCAAATTTTCGAATGGCCATTTTCACTTCAATGCCTGGGGTAGAAAAATCCCCAAGAACATCAATTACTTTAGCAATCGGTTCGGCATGAGCGTTAGATTCTTCGCCGCGTAAAATTTCAATTTGAACAATATCGCCGTCTTTAGCATCACCCTTTTGTTCTTTGTAAAGTATAATGTTTTGAGTAAATTTACGATCAAAGGGTAAAACTTCATAATGATCATGCGCTTTAATTAAGCGTCCAATGACCAGTGGCGTGACCGCTTGTAATAGGTTGGTGATTCGGCCTCTGGCATAACCCTCTTTATCAACCTGAATGATCTGTACTTCGACTTTATCGCCATCATAAAAACCACGAAGCGTTGGGCCACCTAAAATAATGGTTTGGCCGTCCTCTGCTCGCAGATGTCCAAGCCCCTCTCTCTCCACCACAATCACGCCAACACAGGTTTCAGTTTGGGTAATGGGGATATAACCTTCTGGGGATTTAAATAATTGGCCATCGCGAACCATCGCTTTCAAACGACGACGCAAGGCTTCGCGTAATTCAGGATCTTCGATCTGGAAATGCTTGAGTAATACCCGGCGTTTCGCTGGAGTCCCCATTTCGGTCAGAACAGATAATATATACTCTCGACTGGGAACTGGGGTGTGATAGTTTTGAGCCTCTCTTGCTAAAAAAGGGTCTTGAATTTCATGGGGTTCTTTTTTTGACATAATACTTATATTGACATATAGCTTGGCACAAGTTAGATTCCGCCTTCATACCTTTACGCTCTAGAATTGAGTGCGTTGAGGTCAAGGGATAGACAATCCTTTGCTGCCGAGGTGGTGAAACTGGTAGACACGCAAGTTTCAGGTACTTGTGGAGGAAACTCCTTGGAGGTTCAAGTCCTCTCCTCGGCACCATCTTTTCGTCCATTTGACTATCTACCAAACATTTAATTCGTTAACTCACATAAATGTGGTTAACATGATGGTATCACGGCGATCCGCGCCCGTAGACACCATTCCGATGGGCGTACCCACCAACTGGGATAAACGCTCAAGATATTTCTTGGCAGCAGATGGTAGGGCATCCCAGGTTCTTATCCCATGAGTGCTTGACTCCCAGCCAGGCCATACTTCATAAACAGGTTCACATTGCGCCAGTTCTTCTGAATCCACTGGTGGAATGTCCCATTCTTTATCTTGAAAACGATATCCAATACAAATCTTAATCTCTTTTAGAGTATCAAGCACATCTAATTTTGTAATGGCCAACCAAGACATACTGTTAACTTGGGCACTACGACGCATAGCAACCGCATCAAACCATCCACAACGACGGGCCCGGCCTGTGGTTGCTCCAACTTCTTTTCCAATTTCAGCAATCTTTTTGCCTATATCGTCTTTTAATTCAGTTGGGAATGGACCGCCGCCAACACGCGTGCAATAAGCTTTGGTGACGCCAACGATGTCTTGAATATAGCGCGGACCA
>CAYXVT010000124.1:4030-4879 GCA_964468105.1 Uncultured Candidatus Berkiella sp.
ACCAAAGCCGCTACCTGTTGCAACCCCACCTGCCGTGGTATTGGAAGAGGTTACATAAGGATAAGTTCCATGATCGATATCTAATAGCGCACCTTGTGCCCCTTCAAAAATAATATTTTGATTATCTGCATAGCTTGCAGCCAAAAACGCTGGCACATCTGTTATCACTTTTGAGAGACGCGCTCTTGCTTTTTCTGCCTCAATCAAAATAGGTTCTTTGGCTACGGGGTCAACTTGATAGTAATTTGTTAAAACAAAATTATGATATTCCAAAATTTTATCGAGCTTGGCCTCAAATTGTGTCGGAGATAATAAATCCACTACCCGCAATGCACGACGCGCTACTTTATCTTCATAAGCAGGCCCTATACCACGACAGGTTGTTCCAACCGCCTTAGCACCTTGAGCTTGTTCTCGAGCTTTATCTAAGGCTACGTGATACGGTAAAACCAGTGTTGCTGCATTACTGACCCGTAACCGTTCCATTACTGGGATCCCTTTCTGATTGAGCAAGTCAATTTCATCCATCAAGGCTTGTGGAGAAATCACTACCCCTTGCCCTAATACACACATGACACCTTCATGTAAAATCCCTGATGGGATTAAATGTAAAACGAGTCGATTACCATCGATTACGAGGGTATGACCAGCGTTATGCCCACCTTGAAAACGCACCACAACATTGGCATGTTCTGTTAAAAGATCAACAATTTTACCTTTGCCTTCGTCGCCCCATTGGCCACCAAGGATCACCATTGTTTTTGCCATATTTCGGCTTCCTACTCTTGTTATCTCATTACGGAATGTGTGTTTATCGAACCAAATACAAAAGGAATGCTCCAACAAGCA
>CAYXVT010000124.1:4889-10921 GCA_964468105.1 Uncultured Candidatus Berkiella sp.
GCCATATTTCGGCTTCCTACATTTGTTATCTATTGAGGAATGTTTATTTTCGAACCAAATACAAAAGGACTGCTCCAACAAGCATGCTGGTGAATCCCATTATCCTGAGCGCGGTATCCGATTGATCAGACACCATGCGTATCACATGGCGCCACCTGGCAGGATTCGTAAAAGGCATAATACCTTCAAATACTAATAATAAGGCTGCTGCTGCAAAAAGATCATTCCACATCAATCATTCAATCCAAAAAGAACCGGGCGCCAAAGCGCCCGCTTTTACTCTTCTCAATCAGAGTAATTAAACTGTCTAACTTTTTCCGGTTCCAGCTGCACTGCCTTGGCCTGAGCTGCGTCGGAAATATTTAAAGAAAGCATCATCCGGTTTGATTACTAGCATATCATTCTTACCTTTAAATGTCTCCCGATAGGCTTCTAAGCTTCGGTAAAAGCTATAAAATTCTGGATCTTGGCTGTAAACATCGGCATAAATCTTAGCTGCCTGTGCATCTCCAGACCCTCGAACTTGAGCCGCTAAGCTCTCAGCCGTTGCACCAATCACAATTTCTTTAGCATCGGCATCAGCTCTAATCGCTTCAGCCCGTGAATGTCCTTGTGCGCGGTGCTCAGAAGCCACTCTTTGACGTTCTGTTCGCATTAAATTAAAAACCGACTCACTCACTTCTTTTGGTAAATCGATGCGCACAATACGTGCATCTACTACCTCTACGCCCAAGGTTTTGGCAGCATTGTTAGCATCATGGCGGATCTTGTCCATCACTTGGCTTCTATCTTGCGAAACGACATCGTTGAGCTTACGGCGACCGAATTCACCACGCAAACCATCTACAATTTTTTCTTGTAGCAACTGCTCTGCACGTTTTTTATTACCACCATTGGTTGTGTTATAAAATTTTGAAAAATCAATAATACGCCATTTTGTAAATAAATCGACTATCAATTCTTTCTTCTCTTGCGTTGGAATTCTTGAGGAAGAAATATCCAGCGATTGAATGCGTTTATCAAAAAATCGCACGCTATCAATGAGAGGCATTTTCATTTGAAGACCAGGCATTAACACCTCGGCCTCTTTCGTTTTCGGGTCGATAATGATATCACCCAAACGAACAACAATAGCGCGTTCGGTTTCTTCAACGATAAAAAAGCTTAACGCAGCAAACAGCAACAAAACTGCCATTGCTACCATCGTTAACGTTTTGGTTTTGCTATTCATTATTATGCTCCATTACGTTGAGGGCGCTCAGCGTCCTCATAAGTTGGCCGCTGGCGTCCTCTGGCCAAGGAGCTCATGCCTTGGTTCGATTTATCAACAGCTGCCGAAGAAGCTTCCTCTTCATCATTGGTAGATGAGGGCTGGATATCACGCTGTGCCATTAATTTATCCAATGGTAAATACACTAAATTGTTACCACCGGCGACATCGACAACAACCTTCGTCGTATTGGTGTAAACATCTTGCATCGTATCAATAAAGAGCCTGTCCCGAGTTACTTGAGGAGCACGTTTATATTCTGGCAATATTTCAGCAAATTTTGCCGTCTTACCTTGTGCCTCTAAAATAGCTCTTTCTTTATAGGCTCTGGCTTCTTCAAAGGTACGTTTTGCGCGACCTTCCGCAATCGGAATAATCTTGCGTGAATAGGCCTGCGCTTCATTGACTAAGCGCTCTTCATCTTGTTGCGCTTTAATTGCATCATCGAAAGCGGCCTTCACTTCTTCAGGCGCTTTTGTCTGTTGCATCGCTAAATCAGAAATTTCTAAGCCTGATTTATAGTTATTCAAATTTTGTTGAATTTGTTTACGAATTTCCGCGCCTATTTCGCCCCGACCACTCGTTAGCACTTCATTTAAAGTAGATTGCCCTACCACAGCACGCAAAGCACTTTCTGAAACCTGCTGCAGACTTTTTTCTGGTTGCACCAAATTAAAGAGGTAATCTTTAGCATCGTTAATACGATATTGCACTGCTATTTCAGCACTCACGATATTTTCATCTTTAGTGAGCATCTGACCGCCATGCTTGGTCGTTTTAATTTCCTGAACGTTTAATACTTCTTTGGTTTCAATGATTGGCGCAATCCAATGCGGTCCGGGGCCAACTGTCTCAATGTATTTTCCAAGCCTTAAAACAACTGCTTCTTCAGCTGGTTCCACAACATAAATACCACTGATGACATACACAACTAAAGCAACAATCCCAGCTAACGTAAAACCAAATGTTTTATTGGTAGCAGATTTATTTGTGCCTCCAAAAGTGGTTGTTGGGCCATCGCCTTGACCAAACAATGAACGAAGTTTTCGTTGTAATTGACGCAAAGCTTCATCAATGTTTGGAGGACCTTCTTCATCTGGTCGTCCCCAAGGATCTTTTTTCTTAGCTTTGTCATCCCGATCGCCGGGTTCATTCCAGGACATGTCTAACCTCTTTTGTTTACATTAATGTAAAAGCTTGCGGTAACTTTGGGTGCTGCTGACAAAGTTTTTCCCACTGATAATTTGTTATGTTGATAACCAAACCCCATCCACCTTCTTCATTTGTGGTTTCTTGGGTTACTGCATGCAATGAATAAAGCTGTGATCTTAATTGTCCTTGCATTGCATCGAGATGCAAAACACCCTGCACCCTATCGATGCTTAGCCTACCTTGCAAAGCCTCTCTCAGCAAATCTAAGCCTTCACCTGTTAAGGCAGACACCCATATTTTAGTTATCTTGCCATCTTTGTTTGTTTCCGTCTTTCCCGGATAATATTCTGATTTTTCTAATAAATCTGCTTTATTAAAGACTAATAACTGAGGAATATCCTGCGCCCCAATTTCTAAAAGTACCTGATTAACTTGATGGATATTATCTTCGTATTTTTCGTCACTGGCATCAACTACATGTATTAATAAAGACGCTTCTATTGTTTCTTCTAAGGTTGCCCTAAAGGCATCTACCAACGTATGAGGTAATTGCCTGATAAATCCAACGGTATCTGCTAAAACAACTTTCCCGAGTTTAGGGATTTCAATGCTTCGTAACGTCGGATCAAGCGTCGCAAAAAGTTGGTTTGCCACCCAAACATCTGCGCCTGTTAAAGCATTAAATAATGTTGATTTTCCAGCATTAGTATAACCGACTAAGGCTATGGTTAATACTTGGGCTCTAGTTCGTGCATGTCGGCTTTGCTGGCGTTGGCTTTTTACTTTCTCAAGACGTTTTTCAATCGCTTGAATACGCGTTCTAATGAGTCGTCTATCAACTTCCAACTGGGTTTCACCAGGACCCCCACGTAACCCTATCCCCCCTTTTTGACGCTCAAGGTGAGTCCAAATGCGCACTAATCGTGTCGACATATGCTCTAATTGGGCAAGCTCAACTTGTAATTTCCCTTCAAAAGTACGAGCACGTTTTGCAAAAATGTCTAAAATTAAACCCGTACGTGAGAGAACACGGCATTTCGCTAAACGCTCAACATTTCTTTCCTGGGAAGGAGTGAGTTCATGATTAAAAATGATCAAATTAGCTTGATTTGCGGCAACCACTTCAATTAGCTCTTCGCATTTTCCTTTCCCAATATAAAATTTAGGATCCGGTTTATCACGAAGGCTCGTTATACTAGCAACGGGGATGAAACCTGCTGCAACAGTTAATTCGCTAAGTTCTGGGAGATCTGCTTGCTCAGAAAGAAAACGAAAATTAACGTGGACAAGAACAGCCCGATCACTGCGCTCAAGCCGCTCAAACAAAATGCTAACTCCTTCATTAAAAGCAATAAGATTGCCACTTTAGCTTTTAAGTATTTCCTGGAACGACGTCATCACCATTTTGACCAATAATCGGTAATTTGGTGGTGATATTTCTAGCAGGCACAACTGTCGAAATAGCATGCTTGTAAACCATCTGACTTACGCTGTTTTTTAGCAAGACCACAAATTGATCAAATGATTCAACCTGACCTTGCAACTTAATTCCATTTACCAAATAGATGGAAACGGGAATTTTCTCTTTACGCAGCGCGTTGAGAAATGGGTCTTGCAAAGATTGCCCCTTAGACATTGGCTCTCTCCTTATTGTAATTTGTTGCCCATGGACAACGACTTCCCTAGAAACTTCATATTATCACGGGTTAAGGCATAGCTAAATGGCCAAATTCAACATTAAGTCAATCAACTATAAGTAAACGGAACAAACTACTCCAGTCAGTTTGTTTTTAGTTTTATTGATCAGCGCCAAAATGGCGCTTATAGGAGATACTATTGAGAATCATGTTTTCTTCAACAGCAGCGAGATCGACATTCATTTCATCCCATTTCGGGCGACGCAGGTAAAATTGTATTGCCTTTGCTCCCCCCAAAATAATTGAAATCCAAAAGAGAATTTGAAGTGGCAGCATCAAATAATGAGCGCGCAACCACAAAGCGCTATGATAAAAAATAGAACCTGTCGATAACGCAGGCCACTGATCTAAAACGGTTGTTAAACCAACAACTCCCTCTGTTACAGCAGAATCGATACTCCCTTTTTGGAGTCCAGGTAAAATAATTTTTTGTTGGATACGACCTAAACTGGTTTCCAATGACTCGGTTTGCTGAATTTGATTTCCTAAAACGATATGCGATTGCCCAGTTGCAATGTTAATCACTAAAAAGGCAGTTTTTTCACGCAAATGCTGAGGTATTTTATTTTTCCACTCTATGATTTTTTGTTTCAGTATGGGTTTAACATTTTCGCCATCTTGACTGACAACCAAAACACGAACATGTATATCTCTATTTCTAGCTGAACCACTTAAAATTTGTGTAAGCCCATTTATCGTTGGCGTGGTGAGAATGTGTTGTTCATCAATCACCCAAGGGGTCGTAGCATGTTCATTAGCATGAACCGCTCTCCAAAGCTGTGGGCCAATTAACATTGAACTTAACAAAACGACCTTAAAAAAATTAATTAATAAAACTCTGCTTAATACAAACAAACAAACCCCCAAAGGCCATAGGAAAAAAGTGAATAGTTTGTTCAGTTTGGTAAAAAGCATCAATGCCCCCATGGCTCATTTTTTTATAGACTGGGGCTCAGTATACTTATTTAACCAACAAACTATCAATCAAGTTCATCTTGTTACAACGAGCGTTCATCTTAAAATAAGTTAAAGGGGATTGAGGATGCCGTTTATCCAGGGAAATGTCTATTTTATCGACCTGCCCGCCCCTAGCCGACCTGTCCGCCGACCTGTCCGCCGACCTGTCTTCCGAAGCTCTTAGCGTAGGAAGAAGCTTCCCTGTCCTTCGAAGCTTCTTAGCGTAGTAGGATGAGCGTAGGTAGGTGAGGGGCTTTTTATTCCTGCTGTGGTTTCTTCACAGTCGCTACTTGCAACAGTTCTTTGGGATCGGCTCTCAGAAAGAGCGTATTTGCCCAATTTTTAGGAATACCTGTTAGAAAACTATTATAGATGTTGATATTTTGATTCAAAATAACAACAGTGTATTCAATTTGCTGTTCAAGCGATTGTAATTCCATTTTTAACATTAAAAATTGACGATTTTGAGCAAGAACGGGGTAATTTCTTGATTGCGTTGCCATTGCTGTTAAAGCATTGTTCACTTCAGTTTGTTTTGCAATAAATTCCTGCATCGCTTCTTCATCTGTGAATATTTTTTCAGATAATTGATATTGAGAAGCACTCTGATAAACCTTGGTTAAAGTCTGTTGAAGCTCTTGAGCTTGAGGTACATACACTTGAATTAATTGCACAAATTGGGGCAACAATTGAACTCGACGTTCACAGTTTTGCTTCAATGAGACCCATATGGATTGTTTTATCATAGGTTCGTATATTGTTTAACCAACTACCTACTAAAAGATAGACAAGTATTACCCCCCCCAAAACGAAAAGGGTCATTTTAACCTTGGGGTTTTTAAGGAGAAGGCTAGGTGTCACTTAAGTACCTCCTTGTAAGTAATAACTTTTAGCATACCTGTATCAAAGCATAAGAACAACTGGAAATAACTCTAACATTATTACCTAATTTGTTG
>CAYXVT010000125.1:0-10442 GCA_964468105.1 Uncultured Candidatus Berkiella sp.
AAAAGTCGCGAGCGCCTTCTGGTGAGCTTGAGGTGAGAATAGGGGTTTGAAATTCTAAGAACCCTTGGTCAATCATGCGTCTTCTCAAGGAAGCGATAATTTGTGAACGCAGCACAATATTGCTGTGCATTTTTTCGCGACGTAAATCTAAAAAGCGATACCGTAAACGGGTATCTTCTGGAAATTCTTGATCCGAGTTCACTTGTAGCGGAAGCAAATCAGCCTGAGAGTCAATTTCAAAGGCATCAATAACCACTTCAATTTTACCGGTCGCCATTTTGGCATTGATGGTCTCAGGTGAGCGATTGACGACTTTACCGGTCAGTGTCACAACACTCTCATTGCGAGCTGATTCGGCTACCTTAAAATGAGGTGAAGTAGTTTCGATCACACATTGGGTTATCCCATAGTGATCGCGTAAATCGATGAAAAGCAAATTACCATGATCTCGCTTACGGTGGACCCAACCGGATAACTTTACTGTTTGACCTTCCTCAGAAATGGTTAAAGCGCCGCAAGTGTGTGTTCGGTAACGATGCATTTTCAAACTCTTCTAACTCAAATGGGTAAAGAGAAAGACTTTATCTTATAGCGCACCTTTAGTGAAGAGCTAACCTTGCATTCACTATAAAAAAGGTGCTATCTTTTCGCCTTACTTTTTAGGCACGTAGCTCAGTGGTAGAGCACCACCTTGACATGGTGGTGGTCGGTGGTTCGATCCCACTCGTGCCTACCACTAGATTTTGTTAGCTCTCCTACGGAGAGCGTTACAAAATCAGTGATCCTCCGTAGCTTCCTAGCGTAGGAGGACTCTCTCAGAATTGCCCCTCATTTTTTAAACTCAATACCTCTTATCCAATATTCAAAACAATACTCAGTTTGCTAAATAAAAATATGTTGCTAGAGTATCTCACGCGGGCTTACGCAGCGTTGCTGCTGAAGAGAATGGGGCTGAAACAAGATGGTTTATTAGGCCGTTCTTAAAAGATTAATCGAGATTGGCCTGCATTGCATTTCCTGATCTCGCTTCAAGAAATGCACAAATGCAGGCCTGACACCGGACTTACTTAAGATTATTTATATTTATTTTTAATATCTTGTGCTGCTTGAAGATTTTTTTGCTCAATGGTTTTGTTTGCTTCTTTTATAGCCTGAGATAACTTTGGATACTTCGATAAGCACATGTCAAATTCCTTGGTATTTTTTACATTATAGTAATCCAAGTGTGCTTGAGTATCCCCTGTAGAAGCATAAGTATTGATAATATTAATATAAGGTTGGCAAACTTTTGCTAAACGATCTTGCTGTGATTCGGCGGTGTTATAATTTGCTTTGGCATGCAAGCAACCAGTGGTAGCCAATAAAACAGCAATACTTGATACTTTGATAACTTTTAACATTAAAAACTCCGATCAGACTATCATTACTAGAATGAATTATGTGTTAGAAAGCTAGAAACAAATTTGAATAGGCAATTATAAGGGTAGATTCTTAAATATCAAGAAAATTAAAGGATATTTGGCATTTTAGAGGTAATTTCAGATGGATTCACAGGTGGGTTTATTAGCCAACTCACCAATGTCGGGGTTCCAGGATCAGACTTGCACTGTTGTGAACATGGATAAGGGTCAATTATATTATTTGGAAATTGCCATCAAATCTAAAATCAAAATCAGTTGGCCATTCATGATGATTTTGAATATTTGCAATTTCAGTGGCATCCAGCCTTTTAATAATGAACCCATCACGAAATAAGTCATTTCCTACATACCAATGGGTATTGCATTGTAAACAAACCACCATTTTCATATGTTTGTTTTTGACACAAAGTGTTTTACAGGACTTTTCTAAATGATCTAAAACTAAAGTATATTCATCCACATTATATGAAGCTAATACATTATATGTATCATCGTAATCTTTAAGGGTAATGCAAGGGCATTCATAGTGAAAACTGGACTCTAACCATTTTCGTAAGTGGCTTTTCAAGGTTTTTAGTTCAGCGTCATTATGAATTTTATAGTTAAAGCTCAGAACTTCCAAATACAGTTCAGGGGGAAGTTCAAATTCTAATTCATTTGATTTGTAAAGCCATGCTTCAAAATCATTGATGTACTTGTCTTCACGGACAAATTTCCAACAGTTTTCAATTTTAGATGTGACATCGTTCATACAAGATACTCTAAAATGGATAAGAGCATGATTAGCTGAAATTATAAGGGAATTGAGGTTTGCAGCCTACATGAATCAGATAATGTGGTTAATCTGCCAGATAAATCCACAGCTTGACCTCGGAGTACTCATAAATTGCTTTTGCAATTTGAAGGTCTTGAACAGCTAAACCTGTTAAGTCTGCAATGGTAATCTGATCATCATTTGTACGGCCTTTAGATAACCCTGAAATGACATTCCCTAATTCGATCAAACAGTCTGAAGTTATTGTTTTATTTCGAATCGCATGAGCAATATCGCCTCTTTCAATGCACTGAGAAATGCTATCTGCAACAATAACATCTGCTATGCCAAAAATGCTTTCATGAAGCTCTTGTTTATGAGGGCTATCTGCTCCAACCGCTGTAACATGAGTTCCTTTTTTAATCATTTGTGAAAATAAAAAAGGATCTGTCGATGGTGTGGTTGTAACAATTAAATTACAAGTAGTAGTAAGGTGAGAGAGATCTTGTGTAATTTTCACATTGAAACCAGCCGTATGCATATCAGATTGGAAACGCAGGAGCCTGTTGTGATCTCTTCCAAAAACTATCACATCATGACATTGAATTACCGATTTCAAGAATAATAACTGGTATCTTGCTTGGGTGCCCGTTCCAATAATGCCTATATTAGTGATCGTACTTGGCGCGAGATACTTCGCAGCAATGGCACCGGCTGCCGCAGTTCGACAATCTGTGAGGTGTCCTTCATCAAGAAGAATTGTCAAAAGTTCCCCAGTTTTTTGACTAAAGAGCATCATGAGTCCATTGCCGCTTGGTAAATTGATTTTGGGATTATCATAAAAGCCAGAGGCAACTTTTATAATATAATAGTCATCACCAACAATGTAGCCATATTTGATATGGACATCACCAGGAGGGTTTTTAAAAAGTAGTTCTGCCCCTGGGGGAGTCACCGCATTTCCATTTGAGTAAGCAATAAACCCTTGTTCCATTAATTGAATGATATTAATGGTCTTTAATATTTCTGTTATCTGGCTTCGTTCGATCATTCTCATAACATCATTCTAATACTGATTTTAGGGTATCTAAACTGATGTTTGCGCCACTTAAAACGACAACAACATTTTTATCTCGAAAATCCTTCATATTTTTCATGAGTGCAGCTAAGGAAACACCTGCGGCCCCTTCAACGAGAAGATGTTGCGTTTTAATTAATGTGATAATGGCATTTTTAATCTCTTGCTCAGAGACTAAAATGTAATCATCTACAAAGTTTTTGCAGATATCAAAGGTAATAGCACCTGGTTCTATCCCGCCGGCTGTCGCATCTGAAAGAGTTTCATTTGTTTGCATTTCAATTATTTTGCCTGCCTTAGTTGATTCAGCCATGACGGGAGAATTTTCTGGCAAACACCCAATGACTTTTGTATTTGGGGAAATAGATTTAATATATCCCGCAATACCAGCAATAAGACCACCGCCACCAATCGGGACTAAAATGACATCGACTTTGTTCAATTGACGTGTGATTTCCAGACCAATAGTCCCTTGACCGGCGATAACTTCAAGATCATTATAGGGCGAGATATAGAGCATATTATGTTTTTTAGCATATTCACGAGCATAAATCTCTGTTTGCATACTATCTGTGGCGTAAAATTCCAATGCAGTATCAAAATTGCGTATATTATCAACTTTTGCAATTGATGCGTTTTCAGGAACAAAAATTATTCCGGGGATCTTCAATTTACTTAGGCCACAGGCAACTGCTGCTCCGTGATTACCTGTCGAAGCTGTAACAACGCCTTGCTGTCGTTGTGCTGGTGTTAAAGATAATAATTTATTGAATGCGCCACGAATTTTGAAAGATCCGGTATATTGGAGATTTTCACATTTTAGATAAACATGAGTATGTGTCATTTTACTTAAGGGTAATGAAAAATCTAAAGGTGTTTCGCGAATATAGGATCGTATGCGATTTTCAGCATGTTGTATTTCATTTTTAAAATTAATCATCGATTAATCCCCGATATTCTCATGCTCATTTAAATAATTATAAACAGTGGCGCGCGAAATTTTAATAATCTGGGCTACATATTTTGCTGAATTTTTACCATTAAATGCACCAATGTTATATAAGTGCTCGATAAGATTTTTCTTTTCTTGTCGATTGAGTGCTTCAAGACTCAAATGATGTTCACTCAAATATTGATGAACATAATTGTTTATTCGCTCTTGCCAATCGTCTTTAAATAGGGGCATTGGCTGGGGTATCAAATGATCATAATTAACAAATTCTGAAATGAGTAGATGAAATTTTTCAAACATTGAAACATCAAGATTAATGCATAACATACCAACTGCTTTATTATTTTCATCACGGATAACACTACTTACTGACTTGAGTTTTCTCCCATCCCAATTTGTTTTCTCATAGGGACCAATACATTCATCTAGGGTTGCCATTTCATCCTCTTTTGTCAGTAGAGATGAGTCACCGACTCTTCTCTTAGAGAAGGGGTTAAATATGGCGGCAATTTGATTTAACTTAATATCATGTAAAACGACTTCTGCGTGTGGGTACAATAATCGCTGAATAGCTTCTGCCGTTGGAAGAAATGCTTTGATTGCTTTTTTCACGCTTTTTACCTAAATTGACACAATTGTAGACACTATAGTCTAAAATGGACCATTTAGTCAACATGGGAAAGGAGAAGAACTATTTGCAATATATTGTGCAAAAGGAAAAAGCTCAGAAGGATCAGATATTGAAGCAGAAGTGATCAGTTATTTTGTGTTTCAAGATAACAAAATACTGAAATGCCATGGTCAAGTAAGACTGATAAAGGGAGAATATTCGGAAGTTAATATGCAAAGCAGAAAATAACAACAGAGCAATTTAAATACTCAAAGTTATGAAGTTCCGCTCTTCGCTTAGGTCTTAGGCTTTCTTTACAAACTCTGATTTCAACATCATTGGCCCAATACCCTCAATTTTGCAATCAATATTGTGATCACCTTCAACAAGACGGTTTATTTTTACTTTAGTGCCAATCTTTGCTGTTACGGAAGATCCTTTTACTTTCAAATCTTTTATTAAAGTGACTTGATCGCCATCATGTAATTGATTTCCATTAGCATCTCTCACAATATAAGTATCTGTTTCAACGCCGGCCTGTGTTGGGGACCACTCGTGTCCACATTCGGGACACACATAATTATCGCGATCTTCATAGGCATAGGCAGATTTGCATTTAGGGCAAGGAGGGATTTCTTTGGTATCTGTCATGAGAGACTCTTGTGTTGAAAGAAAATTGTAATAATTGTACCGCATTTTGACCAGAAGTAGTCACTTCATTTGAAAGTTTGTTTGTCAAATGCCTAACAAATCTTTTGATATCTTGTTGCAACGTTCCTTGTCTAATACTGGGGTTAATTGTAGAGTCGCACCATCTTTGCAGGGAGCATGATTATGGAAGCATTAAAATGGCTGGTTGGGTTTGTTGGGCAAATGTTGAAAACAACGCCAATGGAAATAGCAGAAGATGTTAAGGATATCAAAAGTGACAATAAACGCGGCCGCGCCATATTATGTTTGATAGTTGGTTTAGCAAGTGCAGGCGGATTTGCAGCGTTATTTGAATTAGAACCTACAATCCTTAACTATTTTAGCAACATTATTAAAATGGCAATTCCAAGTGATGTTGTTGCAAAAATTGGTGTAGGGATATTAGGGGCATTAATCGGATTCACGTTTGGACATAATGCCATTAAAGAAATTATCAAAAAATATGCATTATCCACGTATGGTCATACCAACCTAGCTTATGCGATAACGGATGACATTCTCATCAGAATCATACAAGATAACACCGTTATGTTTGGTTACGCTAATGACGTTAACATTAATACGGAATTAAATTGGTTTAAACAAGAAATGTCTAATCTCTCCGCCGCAGTACAGGGCTTAGTTGCCAGTTTACCGCAAGGCGCGCTTAAGTTGGAGGATATCCCTCAGAATTTGCGCCAAAGTCTAGCTCCCTTTGTGGCGGAGGCAGATCTTAGAAGAATGCTGATTGCTAAACATATACTAGAAGACATATCGACTCTCAGGCAATCGTTAGAATTTCTACGTAATCAAGTCGATGCAAGTCGCGGTGATGGCACCACAAAGCATGATGAAAATAAATATCCCCTGGAAAGTGCATTACATTTATCAGAGTTGCTGCCTATGATCGAGTTATTTGCAAAAAATGACGCCAAAGCAGACGCAAGAATAGATTGGGTAAAAAAAGTGATGTCGTATGTCACGCCAGCTGCTCCACAGATTACCAATGAGCCGCAAGATGAAGTGCTGCAAGTATTGATGCAAAATCCCATTGTGGCTGGGTTTGCGCAACAGTTTGGAGGTCAACCTGCCGTCGCATCCCTGAAGGAAGTTTTTGGCGAACGCACCTTTCAAGCTATCAGTATCTTAATGGGGCAGCCAGCTGCAGCCCCTGTGCCCCAACAACGCTCTGTTCAGGTCCCACAACAGGTCAATCCACAGGCTCAGCATTTAGGAGAACCGCCAGCAGCTCCTAATGATAAAGGGAAAGGGCACTGGGTGAGAAAGAAGAAAAAACCTGCGGTTCCAGCTCCGCAAAATGTTGCAGGTGATGTCGAGGTTGCTATCCCCGTTCTGCCGCCGGTTATGCGAGCTATTCCAGCTGAGCCACGCATGGAAGAAGTCGTGGATTTGGCTCAGGGAATGCCTCTTAATTATGGTGAGGTTAGTCATAATACACTTACTTATCTTCATGCGCTGAATAGTAAAGAAGTCACCGCTCCGAGTCGCACTAAGCGTCAAACCCAGCAAGGGTCTAATAGGCAACAGACCTTAGACAATTGGCAGAAGCTGCATCAACTCGTGCCTGCATTAGAAGAAACTCGTAGAGCCCAACTGGCAAAGAAACAAGAAAGAGAAGCCTTTGTAGAGCCAATGTTAACAAAAGCTTTGCGAAAGCCATGAAAAATTAATCGAGATGAACCATGAACTCAACAGACTACTACGATAACAACGCCCAAATTTTTACTGAGCGTACTTTTCAACACGATATGGCAGAAATATATAATCAGTTTTTAGCATTGCTTCCTAAAAAGACCTCTATTTTAGATGCTGGTTGTGGTCCCGGCCGCGATGCAGTCTATTTTAACACGCTGGGGCATGATGTGATCGCTTTTGATGCCTCTATTGAAATGGTTAAAATATCATCCCAGAAATTGGGGCGGCCTACCTTACAGATGTCATTGCAAGATATTACCTTTGAAAATCAATTTGATGGGGTGTGGGCCAGTGCTTCACTCCTTCATGTTCCTTTTGATGAATTAAGAGAGGTTTTTGAAAAAATTCATCATGCACTTAAACCAAATGGCATTTTGTATTTCTCATTTAAATATGGCCATGACGAAAGACGCGTTGAAGGAAGAACATTTTATGATATGAATGAAACAAGCATCTTGCCTTATTTAGAAGGTTTATTTGAAGTGATAACTATTTGGAAAACCGCAGATACAATTAGTTGGGTAGCACCTAGTCCAGCTAATGCATGGTTAAGAGTGTTGTGCAAAAAATGTTAAATGGCAGGGCAGTGCTTAAGCTCTACGAGGTTTAGTAGATGTTGTAGTGATATCTTCTGATGAAGTTTTGATTAGAAGTTCATCTGGATAATCTTCCGGAAGAATATTTTTATCATAATTCTCATTTTCTGTATCAGTTGTAATGTCTGTTAAGGTCTCTGTATTTTCTTTATCAAAACCCTCAACCTCTTCTTTAAAATTCTCCGAATTTAAATGTGATAATAAAGTATCTATACTTGGACGTTGCGCTGGATTGAGATTAAGCATGCCAGTAACGAGTTCATCAACCGTGGGAGATTCTTGCAGTTCGCCAAACATTTTTGTAAAGATAATACCTAAAGAATAAATATCGCTTGCAGTAGAGATGGGCATTTTGAAATTCACCAGCTTCACATCATCTCCAAGCATCGCAACTGCTTCATTCAGTTTTTTCCAAAATGCTTTTATTTCTGGTGCTTGTGTATCACTTCTTCCAAAGCGCGACTGCAATTCTTCAATTTTTTGGGGTATTTTTTCTAGATCAATGGATTTCCCGAAATCAATAAGATGCACCATCATGTTGTCATTCAACATGATATTCTGAAAATGTAAATCGTTATGAATGATACCCTTATCATGTAATACTTTTACAGCATTGAGTAATGAGATGAAAAGCTCTCTTCTTTGTTCCATTGTTAGCGGAATATCAAGTGAGGCTAAATAATTCTCAACATTAACACCTTTAACAAGTGAAATGATTTTGTACCGTTTTGTTTTGATCTGCTTATTGTTAATCCACGATGTTTCAGGATTCTTACGTTTTTTCCAAGACCGCTTAAAATGTTCTCGTATTAAACCTAGCTTTTGCATAATTTCAATTTCATATTTATCATCTATTTTAGGTTCGATTTTTAGTGCATTCATTTTGCCATCTTGCCAAAGCACTAACTTGCATAAGCCATAATCGCCATGTCCTAATATTCCTTCATTCTCATTACTTAAAGCGATGACTCCTAAGATAACTTTGCCGGATTCATCGTGTGAAACTAAAAAGGAATGGCTTAGATCAACATTATCTCTACTAATTTTAAAAGGCGGGATCTCTCCATTTTGAAAAAATCTTCCTTTGGGACATTTTGAACCATTTTTCTTCTTTATGAGGCATAGGCATAAATTCTCAAATCTCATTAAATTACCCATGAGACAAGGTCTCATCTAAATTGGTTCAAAATGAATACGAAAGGTATTTAATACGTGTATATATAGAAGCTCCTAACCCCTTTACTTTTACGACAAAAGTCAGTATTGTAAATACAGCAAAAATCACCCCCTCAGGAACTCAAAATCATGAAAAGCGGTCCCAAGCCCGATCTTAACGCAATCCATGTGATTCAATTAAAACAAATCTTTGCAATATTGGCTCAGCTTTTTAAAAATCCCACTATTATTGAACAAGCTTATTCAATATTCGATCTGGTGGATCAAAGAGTTCAACTAAGATCTAAACTTCTTAAAAAGGAAGAAGTGATAGATAATGGCAGTATCATTGTTCTGAAACCAGGAGCAAATTCACCTTTTGTTTCAGTAATGGTTACAAAGTTCCTTAGAGAAGATCCCATTTTGGATGAGATAAAAAAAGCAGTTATCAGTGATGATAATGCAGTTCTCGATAGCTTAATAGTAAAATTATTAAGCCAGGATAAAAGTTTTATTAATCGCGTGCTTATTAATGAAGCAGATCTCGTTTATGAAATAGGTAATGCCTCAGGTGAAAATCAAAATAATTTATTTAATAGATTGCGTCGAAACCATTCGCATGGAATAGACATACTGACAAAGTACTATTCGGAAGAATTTTTACAGCGTTTAATTCAGCAAGATAATGACATTAAGAAAAATCGCATTACAAGAATTCATGCTTGCATGGGTTCCGAACGAGTTTCCTTATACAGAAATTTACGAGATAACCATATAGATGGTTTGGTATCTTTAGATGAAGATTTTCTAAAAGAACTCGAAGAAGAAAAGAATCAACTTAATATAATAGAAAAGATTCGAACAAGACAAGGTTATGAACAAAATCAAAAATTCATTGAATTGCGTGATCGGCATGAAGGTGGTTTGGAATTTCTTGTAGCAGAACTTGGAGAAGCATTTTTAAATCGGTTAATAGAGCAATCAAAATCCCTCAAGGAAAAGAGAGAGCAATTAATTCGTGATATGGGATTTTGTGATAATCCGGAGAGTGAGCTGGTCGCTAACTTTAGTGCAGTGACTATTGAAAAAGTTTTAGATCCTTATCAGAAACCTTTGGTTCCCGCTTTCGAACAATTAAAAATTGAAGAAGCTCCTATTCCTCGAATTGCTCAGGGACGCCGCAATAGCTGTTTGCCGTCTGAACTTCCAAATCAGCGTCCCCTGAATCGTATGGGCGAATAAAGGGGATATTTGTCAATTTTGCCCTTAGTAAAGATTTAAGAGCGAGTGTATTTCCTCTTAAATCCTTTCAAAAAATATGAACCTATTCACTGATAATTTATCTGGAAAATAAATATGTTTGTAATAGGTCATATCCTTCCGTGTACTTTCTCTTTGAAATTCTCATTAGACATTGTATGTTAAATCCATATGCCTTTAGAAAATTTATAGTTGAGGTACACCATGAGC
>CAYXVT010000125.1:10496-10731 GCA_964468105.1 Uncultured Candidatus Berkiella sp.
TAAGGGGTTGGATCAGGACACAAATGCAGGAAATAGAGCACGTGTTTTTACTGATATGGATAAGGAACTTTCTAACCAGTTGATATTAGATGATGAGCAATTTGAAAGCATTGCTAAGATAATTAAAGGATTAGAGCTGCCTTTAAAGCCTGAATTTGTCAATACGGTGCTTGATAAATTTGATGAAATTGCCAAAGGCTTAACTGATGATAAAAGGTGGCGTGGATTTTGGGAG
>CAYXVT010000126.1:0-10724 GCA_964468105.1 Uncultured Candidatus Berkiella sp.
AACCTATTTCCAGAAGGTGATTACCTGGATCATAGAATCTTTCCCCGTCAAATATGAAACTATTAATGCCATAGTCAGGTGTGAAGGGACACTCATTTTCTGAGCAAACAAAGTCATGGAGGATCCCTAAATCATCAAGTTCTTTTAAGCGCACTAATTCAGGTCTTTTGTTTGGGACAGGTTGATAAGCTCCTCGAAAAATTCTGAAAAAAGTTGAAAGGTTACATTTGATATAAAAATCATAGTCATGAAAAGGAAGACCCAATAGAAAATCTCTTAGAAAACCTCCTGTTAAATTGACTTCAATATTACTTTCGCGCAAAGTGGTAAAGAGTGTTTTTATTGGTGCCTGAGGCATTGCATCAAAAAAATTCTTCAAGTATTGAGATGCTAAATCTATATCAATCGGTTCCGGACTTGGTGCTCTCGGTACGAAAGGCGTTACTTCTTTAACGACAGATGCCATTCTAACTCGGGTAGGGCTAAGAAGTGCTTCAACAATAGTACATGATTCTTCGGGTAAAATTAAACATTTCAGCTGTTCTGTGACAACTTCTAATTCTGATGGTTCATCAACAGTAGGTGACTCTTCAGGTAAAGTTAAATTATTCAGCTCTTGAGTTACCTTTTCTAATTCTACAATTGACTCTTCTTCAATAATGGACAAGCAACTATCGCAATCAGCGATAATGAGTCTAATGCCTTCAATAATACATTTATCAGAAAATGAAATATTTAATTTGTTTAATGAGTCGATCCATTGATTACAAAGTTTCTTAAACATTTTGATAAAATGAACATTTATATGCTCCGGCTTCTTTAGTATTTCACAGACACTTTTTAGATTGTCTGCATTAAATCTTCTATATCGATTCAATTGCTCAGCAGCCTTTGATTTTTCAGGAATATCAACAGTTTCAGCAAGATTTTTTAAAAGTGGAGTGAGTTGTATTTGATGAAAATTGGTTAAAAAATCAAGAAGTGGGTTTGGCTTGTTCGGTAAAAGTTCAAGGCGTGTGAAGGTTTGATGATTTCGTTTGATATCATGTTTATTCATGTAATTATTATATAAATCTTCTAATTGTGAAAGTTGAGCCCAGGTTTGTAAGCAATGGCCAAGAGGTACTCTATTAGCTTGGCATTCAGAAGTAAGATATGTAATGCTGCCTTTTAAACCTTCCCATAGGGATAGCATCAATATGCGTTTATATTTAGTGTTATTTGAGAGTTTCGTTACAAAATTAAGCAAAATAAAATGAGCAAGATGGATTCTTTTTTGCTGAGAGACTATGTCTTTATGCTGAGAAAGAATTTCAAGCTGCCTCATTGCTCTGGTCGTTGTTTCCGCAATGATATGCTCTTCATTAAAAAAGGTACTGTGTTCCTCTAAAACCACCGATTCTTGAATATTGTCAGGATTTATCGTTAGATTTTGTGCTTCCCCAATAAGATCATCAATCAATTTACTGGTGTGAGAATCACTTTCATTATCAATTTTAGGACCCAATAATTCGACTCGAGGTTCGCTAATGACAGTGACTGCACGCGGTTTTTGTGCTGAGCGTAGAGAAGTTGCTTTTAATTTCTTTGTAAGCAGGGCGACTTCAACATTTTTAGGGCTTTCTGGCTGTTCTAATACAACAGGCATAACAATCTTAGGAAGTGCTTTCTTACACTCCGCTACAATGAGATCACATTTTTCAGATATCAATTCCACAATCAAAGAATCATTTAAGTGAGGGTCTTTTAAAGTTTGAAACTCTGCTTTGTAGCTTTCCAGGAGAAATATAAACTTTTCAAGATGTTTTGCAGCATCCAAGCGCATTGGGCGTTCTTGCATTTTCGCAAAAGCATTCAACAGTTGAGTGAAGCCCATATAATTATTTGATCCATCAGGCTTTAGTGAATCAATATTAAGCATTGTCGTGTTAGTGAATGATGCGGCAGAGCTCGTTAATGACGTTAAAACAGCAACATACTCACTTTCATAGCGTGTTAATTTAAGTAAACATGTTCCAATCACTTGCATCAATTGATACGATTTATCTAAAGGCTTTTGAAAGTAAGCTGAAAGCTTATTTTGAGCATCTAATAATTGTGTCATTGCTTCTGAATGATTCTCTGCATCTGAAAGGATTTGTAAACTGCCTAAAATTACTTTCGCATTATCCCAAGCTTCTTTTGCAATCGGGATATTCCATTGTGAAGCATAAAAATGAGCGTAGGCATTTTGAAAATTAAATAATGTCTTATATAATCGCCAAGTTCTTGCTTTAGTTTCACTATTTAAACTTTTAGTTTCTCTTATCCATTTTAATAATAAAGATTTGAAAAGAGGTAAATGGCTACTCAGAATTAGCATATGACGCTCTACATTAGCGCATTCACTGTGATATGAACCCATTGGTACTGTTTTGGATTTAAGTCTATCCGTTAATGCAACAAAAGAATTAAAATGATTATCCCACATTGTAATGAGAAGCCGTTCCATCATTGAATGCATTGAGCCATGATCATCATCAATTACTTTGATGACGTGAGACATTAAGAAATGACAAATATTGACATTTGCTTGATAGTCAGTTGAATTCTTAATGTGCGAGAGTAAGCCATTCATTGTCAAAATTATGGTTGTTCTATCTTTGAATAATGATTCTTTATAGAGTGCAAATAATTCAGGGTATAAAGCATCGCTTTCACCCGCAGCAAGAAGGTTTGCCTTTTGTATAAGTTGATTTAAATGCTCTAGCTGAACAACGTTTGTTATTGCGCACGCAGGTACCAATACTAATGTTACTGCGGCTAATCCTGAAAAAGATTCCAACTTTTCAACTATCATCTTCTCTACAATTGATGGATCTTTATCACGATAGTTAGTGCTCCAATGGACGCAAAGGTCGCAAAAAGTTTGTAGGAATAGCGCATCTTCATATCGAAGTAGTGAATGCTCCAATTGTTTAAATGCCAGAGCAAATGTTTGGCATTGCGTCAATGTAGGAAGAGAAGAGTTTGTCAGTAATTCTTCCAAAAGCATTAATGGTGTTGGTTGCTCTCCTGGCAAATCCTCATTTGAGCGTTGAATTGGCTGAACAACTTTTTCAAGTACCGTTCTAAACGTTCCCTCAAAATCAAGCAGATACCGATAGAGTGTTCCTGAATCTGTCTCTGGCGTAAAGGAGGGATCTTCTTTGCTTAACTTAACTAAGTTATTTTCAATATTTGTTAGAGATTGGTGTTGTTGATCGCTCATTTCTCGATCCACGAGAACAACTTGTGGTATTGCTTGCTTTAACGTTGATAATGAAGAACTGGTTGTTTCAAGTTGCTCTTGTGCTCTTTCGACATTTCCGATCATGAATGATAGATTAATATAGGATGCTTCAATCTGAATAAAATGTAATAAGTGATTAAAAAGTTTTCCTTTTAATCTTTTCATAAATTCAGTAGAGATTTCTTCTCCTGATAGAGCACGATTTAGAAGCTTTTGATAGGGTTGTTTGTAATAGGTATAAAGTTTCAAAAATAATATAATTTTTTCATAGTACTCATGGGCTTTACCTATTTCTGGTATGTTCTGCCCCCATTGGGCAAAAGACACAGAGCAGCATCTTTCAAGATCGGTCCACAATATGACGAGTAGATGTGGATTTCTAGTTAATACTTCCTTGTTGAGTGTTTGCAGTAGAAAATGAATGATATTCAGTCTTGCTAGTACTGATAAATTTTCTGACTTTTCGATAAAATTTACAATATCGTCTATTGTTTTCTGGGTTTGCGTATCGTCTTGAAAATAGCTTTCTTTAAAATGATGAAATAAATTGTGATATTTTTCACTTTCAGGAGGTAATGCACCCGACTGAACTACTGCTAATAATTTACTTGCTGGTAATTGTGCAATTTCTGCTACAAGGGCGTCTGCTTTTTGTGAATATTGCTTGGATAAGTGCTCTAATTTTTCAAGAGTCAGATTGTAATATAGCCCCTGCAAATCTTTGTAAGCGTAAGCGG
The DNA here is from genome assembly GCA_964468105.1 of Uncultured Candidatus Berkiella sp. Taxonomy (GTDB): domain Bacteria; phylum Pseudomonadota; class Gammaproteobacteria; order Berkiellales; family Berkiellaceae; genus Berkiella. Next base: position 4,009 of record CAYXVT010000126.1, read on the forward strand.
TGTGTCTTTGTTTATAAATGCTTAACCATATTTTACATAACGTTGAAGCATTTCTTAAGAAATCAACAGAATCGACATGTATTTCATATTTTCTAGCAAGTGATGGCATTCTTGAAAATGATAGATTCAATAGCGATATTAGTTTTGAATTGAAGTCAGATGCTCTTAAAGAGGATAAAACAAGAGATGTTAATATGCTCAATTGTGCTGCTTGTTGTTTCGATTGACGTAAGTTTTCATGACTAGCTGTGCAATCGGTAAGCTCATCAATAGCAGTAATAACAAATTGCAAGTCGGTTTGATTTCGCTCAGTAGCTGTTGTTTCTTCTCTTAGCTTTTCTTGTTGTAGTTCATATTTTTTAACTGATGCGTCTGCTTTGCGAACTGTCGTACCGCTTTGGGTTGACAATTCTTTAAGATTAGAACGCGTATATTCAAGAATTATTTGTCTGCGAGCAAGAGTTGCTTGTGTTTGATTCTCGCGCATCATTGTATCACTGAAACTGACATATTTAGCTTCAATGATAATTTGTAAGTAACACATTCTTAAGACAGACGAGGTGAGGATGCTGTATTTTGTATCATTGGTCTTTAAGAGAAATTCTAGTAACAATTGATAATCAGGTTGGAATTTGAGAAATAAATGATATTGACTTTCAATGAGTGCACAATATCTGACATAGTTTCCTATTAAGTTTGGGTTTTTAGCCTCAACTAAATGAGCAAAGATATCAGTCATGGATTTGGCAATCAATGCCACCATTTCATAAACCAGCTCATCTTTTTGATAACTTAATTCAGGATGTTGCGGTAACACGGAATGATGTATGAATTGCAAAAGATGAATACAATTTAGTATTTCATTTATCTGTTGTAGCGTTTCTATATTGTTAATGCTTAAAATATGATCACATCTTTTTCTAAGGATAAATAAAGTTTCAGTAATTTTTGTTTTATTGAAAAGATTATTATATTTTTTTAATAGATCATTTTGACATTCAATTGAAACTGGCAAAATGAGGGTTATTAGCTCTCTTACAAAGTCCTCAATTTTTGCCGCCAAGCACATTTCCTTTGCCATCTGTAAGTTTTTCTCAATTCGTTCTAAATCCTTTTTGGTATATGCATTCGATATATCATTCCGACGGATAGCTGCTATCTGTTGCTCAGTTAGTCCCTTTAACTCGGCTTCTAAGCGTTCGTTGAATTTGGATGCTTCGTCAATTCGTCCTTGATTGAGAAGAAAACTACTTTGAAAATAATCTGCGTTTAATATGGAGGTAAAAGAATCCCATAGTCCAATAGATGATAAGTCATATAATTTATTAGCGGTTTCTTTATTTTCTACTTGCTGCAAATGAGTAATAAGCTTTTTAAATTTGGGTCGGTAGTGATCGATTAATTCGAAGTATTCTTGTATCTCATTGCTATAGCGTTGTGCTAAATCGATTGAGTTTGCATTGGCTAACTGTGACGTTAACTGAGCATAAACCGAACCCATTTTATGCCAATGCAAATATAAGATTAAATCTGACAAATCAGATGATTCGTTATGTAAATGCATTGCATATAAAATAGTATGGTTTAAATTAATGAGTTCCTGGTCAGATTTTCGAATTTCATTGTCACTTTGAATGATCGACAATATTTCTAGTATTGTATTTGATCTGCTTTGTGATGAATTAAAAAGGTCTGATCGGTACTTATGATATATAGCTATATAGTCAGTTTTAACAAGAGTGGCTTTTATAGACACAGCCTCATTAATAAAATCACGCAATCTATCTGTTTTTCCTAGTGCCGGTGTAGATGGTGAAACTGTAGCTACTGCCTTCTTTTTCTTCTTCTTCTTTTTCTTTGCAGAAAGCGTTGGTGCTTTATCGGTTGTCGTAGAGGAGGGTGAATTAATCATTGAATATAAACTTCGCTAATCAGGGTGAAACACGTAATAAATGATCTTACAAAAGTTGGCTAGTTTACCATTAAACAAGCGATGCAATAAGAAATCTTTGTATAAATAACCAGTGAATTCAGTAAATTCAATGCTTACAAAATGTGTTAGCTAGATGGTATAATGGCTTGTAGGGCCTAATTAATCGTGTAATTCGCCGTTTTATAAGGCGATAAGAAGTGTAGTATGATTGATTTTTCTGCCTCTATCCCAGCTAACTTTGTGGCAAACGCGACTGCCGCTTTTGAATATGGCAAAGGTACTTATGCTGCTATTTCGCCGACTTATACAGGTTATTTGTTGTTTAAATATGGCGATGATGTTCTTGATTCAGCTAATTTAACTTCAATGGGTAATCTTGCTTTAACTGTTTTGGCGATGCCTGGTATTAAAGAAAGTCTTGTTAAAACTATTTATGCGCCGCTTGGTATTGATGAAGAAGTGCTTAATACCTATGTCAGTAGTGTTTTAACATGTTTAAATGTGGCAGCCACTGTTATACCTATGGTTTCATCTTATTTGGGATCAAAAGGTTCAGAGCAACAATTAGAATCCATAAAAGAAGCAGTTCAAAAGGTGGAGACAGGATTACCTAAGAAACAAAGCAAAGCATTTGAAAATAAGGATGTTAAAAAACAGGATAAAGATGAACCTAGAGGACGTCGCAGTATATTAAATAAATTTTCTGAAGAAAATGCATCTAAACAGGATAAACCTTCTCAAAATCCGCACCGGCGAGGAAGACGTAAACACAAACCGTAGTAGTCTAAATTAATACCCCTAAAACGAGATAATTTGATTAATTTAAAACAAATCCAAGTTAAGTGAGGGGTTTTTTCTTAGGAGCCGATCCTTTATCGTTTGACTCAGGTACTGATTGGTGTAGATTTGGGTATAGTTCTCCTGGCATGTAAGGTAAGCCAAAGGATTTTGCTGCAAAAAATACTTCATGAGGAGAATGACTTTTGTCTTCAATCATTGAAATACAAGCGGCATCGCGCAGTGCTTTTAAATCTTCTTTATCACTACAGCCAACACACAAAGCAAAAGTTAAGATAGTATCAGTTATCCCGGAAGCACCAGCGTAGAATTCCTCTCCTATTTGTTGGTATAGATCCAGAAAAGGATGTTTAGTTTCTGCTTTTTTATAGAAAGCAGATCCTGAAATATAGGGATCTTGTTTATTAGCAAGATATTGATACAGAGCGCTGGAGGGGAATTCTCCTGTTTTGACGATTTTTTCTCGCTCGCTGAGAGGGAAAAGACGCTTTTGATTGTCATTAATCTTCGGATTGTTTTTCGTGGTCCACATTTGCTTTTCTTCTTCGGAACGTTCAACGCGTAATTTTTCATCGCGAACAAATCGGCTGTAGATGCCACGAGTGTAAGGAGATTTCGACTGACTTTCTTTGCAAATAGCTGCAATTTCTTTTTTATCAATAGCCCAATCAGCATTTGTTATTGCTAAGACATGATTGACTTGGTCAATCATGGTTTTATCAGAAAATATTTCATTTGAAAATCCAGAATAACCATCACGATATAATATATAAATCTGCTCTCTAAAATTACCCTTTTTGAAAATAACATTACGAATAGCCTGTGGATTCATGCCAAAATAGCCAGACTCATTTAAATTTCCCTCTTCAATTCTCGCCTGAGGATCATTCTTTTCACCGACAACCTTGGTTAATAAGCGATTAATTTCTAATTGCAGTTCATCATTCGCTATAAGTTGCTCTATATTACTGTGGTTGAGAGGTTCATGATGTATTTTTAAAAGATTGAGGATAGCTTGTGCTTTAATTAATTCAAACAAACGACGAGTTAATAGTTGTAAAATTGAGGTTGTCTTAGGATTTTCAAGCAAAAGCTTAGCTAATTCTATATCTTGTTTATCCTGGTTGTTTTGTCTCTTTTGTAGAGATTTACCTGGCATATAATCGGGTCTCCCGACCATTTGCTTTTTACCTTTCTTTTCAGTCATGATATTTCTCTTACTGTCGCTACTTAGGTTTATTTGAAGTAGATAACCCATGAATATCTAAATTCAAGTTAGGTTGGTGCTTGCTTAGCTCTTTTTTAGATTTATGTAAATCAGATTCAATTTTCTGACGATCTTCATCTAGACGTTTTGCAGAGAGCATTAACCGGTTTAACTTCTTCTCATCTGACTTATTTTCCTTTAGCTTTGCCTCTATATCCTGGTGCCTTTCAATATTAGAATCTAATTTTGCTTCTGCTATAATAATCTTTAGCAATACTTGTTCTTCAACCGAATTCATTTTTGGTAGCTCTGGGTTCCATCCCGACAAATTTATTTTCTTTAGAAACTCTACCATATGCTCGAACCATGCTTTTTTAGGATCATCCTTATTCAAATCGTTTATTTTTTCATTAAATATTTTTAAAAAATGCGCTATTTCATTTATCAAATAATTTCCTGGCACATCGAAATCATCGTCGTCTGTCGGTTTATATATTGAATTTGTTGATTTAACTTCTCTTAGGAGAGATTGTTTCAAATCAACCTTGGGTTCAATCAGAATGACAGGCAAATGATGGTCTTTGGCTAATTTTATGACCTCAGCTAAGCAGTCAAGGTTCTTTTGACGATATTCAGGTATGAACATATCTTGCTGCTCTAGATACCTTTTTAATTGATTATTTTCGATCACAATACCCCTGATAACTAAGGGTTGGACTCCCCAATCTTTTGCCAGTTCACCCGTAACAACAGTTACCTCATTGTACCCGAAGGTATGTCTAAGTAGTTGTTCCTGGCTCGATAGACCTTCAGTTTGTACTTGTAATTCGGGAACAGATCCTTTAGGAACAACTTTATCTTGCAATTGATCCTGAGCTAGTCTTTGAGAGAGAGAAGGTTGTACATACTTTAAATGATGGGTTTTCTGTGGACCTTCTGGCGTTTTGGCATCACCAGTTTGCGTATCTATAATGGCATGAGGGTCAACTTCTAGTAAAAAGGAAATTGGAAAAGCTTTGGCACCATGCACTATGCTTTGATTTCCAGCATAACTTCCAGTAAAACCATCTTGTAAAGAACAACTAATAAAGGGAATTTTATCCCACAATATTCCTTGGCGTAAATGCTCATTAACGAGTTTTAAATTTGCAGCATCAGAAGGTTCAGTATGAATTAACCAAACGAAATCATCACGATCAGTCATATCGTAGAGTTCTAATTGATATCCGCCGCTAAAATTAATCTTCTTTTTTTTGTCTTGATTTTTTGTTGCAGCTATGTCCTTTAACATTTGCTTATTGCGCACATTAAGCATTTCCCAAGTCATGAGTTTTCTGGCCGTTGCTGGATTGGCGCCTTGAAGTGTCTTAAATGCTTTGCGATCCTCTTTTGTCATTTTTGGGATGTAGACGATGTAAAATTTTTCATTATCAGTTTTTGCGCGCCAATTTTCTGATACCTGAACAATATAATCATTACCTAACTTTTTTATTAATTCATTTTTATCGTTTTCATTGCAGAACACCGCGGTTGGTTTATATTTTACTTTAAATTGTTCCAGCATTTGCTGCTTGCTGTTAAGCATGGTTAGATCTCCTGGTTATATAATAATTGAGACCCCATAAGTGGCAATAAGTTCAATTTTTAAAGACTTAAATATTGAGAGGGGGATATACAAATAATATTGCATTGCAGCGAAAAGACCGCTTTGTAGATATTTTGCCTTTTACATTAATTTAGTGTTTAATTTGATTTGAGTACATTAATGTAAGTGCATTTTCTATGGCGGATAATTCGAAGAAAACGCGTTGTAGCTGGGTAAATCATAAAAATACTCTTTATGTGACTTACCATGATAAAGAATGGGGAGTACCTATTCATCGTGATACTAAACATTTTGAAATGATAACTTTGGAAGGCGCGCAAGCGGGCCTTAGCTGGGAAACTATCCTTAATAAGCGCGAGCATTATCGCAAGGTATTTGAAAATTTTAACCCTGTTAAAGTTGCTAAATTTTCACAATCTAAAATTGAAAAATGTCTTCTTGATCCTGGCATTGTCCGTAATCGTTTAAAAGTGGAATCTACGGTTTCTAATGCTAAGGCATTCCTGAAAGTTCAGAAAGAATTTGGTTCATTTGATAAATATATTTGGGGATTTGTGAACCATGAACCAATCAAGAACTCTTTCCATCAGACATCTGATTATCCAACCAAAACGGCTTTAAGCGATACCATTTCTAAAGATCTTAAGAAAAGGGGATTTCGATTTGTTGGTAGCACCATTATATATGCCTATATGCAGGCTGTTGGTTTGGTTAATGATCATATAAAAGACTGTTTTGTTAATAAAAAAGATTCAGAAAAATGGTATGTTTATATGATCCAAACGAAAAATGGTGAACTCTATACGGGTATAACAACAAACGTTGCAAGAAGACTTAAAGAACATCAAACCCAAGATAAAAAAACTGCTAAATACTTGCGCGGAAAAGGACCATTAAAATTGGTCTTTAATCAATGTATTGGAAATAGAGGGCAAGCGTTAAAAAAAGAGCTAGCAATTAAAAAGCTGAATAAAAAACAGAAAATGGAGCTCGTATCGAAATCAAAGTAGGACTAAAATAATAACAGTAGTACCACTTTCTTGATTAGACGATTAACATAACTTAGACTATTAAATAGTAACGATCATTTACGTCGTATGGGGCAAAACTGTGACTACCAATATAGAACATGAACATATTTCAGCAGAAACTGGACATAAAGCCAAGACTAA
>CAYXVT010000127.1:0-5516 GCA_964468105.1 Uncultured Candidatus Berkiella sp.
CTGTTATATGCTACCTGTTCAGTTTTGCCTCAAGAGAATGTGGAGCGCATTGCGCACTTTTTGCAATCGCACCCGGATGCCAAGGAATTACCGATAAAGGACAGCTGGGGCATGGAGCAGCGATTTGGCAGACAAATTTTGCCAAATCATCACATGGATGGTTTCTACTACGCACGACTACATAAGCAAAAATGAAAATTATCATATTAGGAGCCGGCCAAGTCGGCGGCACATTAGCAGAACATTTAAGTGTGGATAATGATGTCACGGTTGTGGATATCAATCCTGTACGCTTGAATGATTTGCAAGAACGTCTTGATATTCGGACCGTCTGCGGTCCTGCCTCTTACCCTAATATCTTGCTAAATGCTGGTGCAGAAGATGCCGATCTTTTGATAGCCGTCACCAATTCCGATGAATGCAACATGATTGCCTGTCAGGTCGCTTATACTCAGTTTAGAACGCCAACCAAAATAGCCCGTATTCGTGCTATGCAATATCTTGTGAACGAAGACCTCTTTAGTAATGATGCCCTGGCTGTGGATATGAGAATCAATCCTGAAAAGTTGGTCATGCTGCATATTAAAAGACTTATCGAGCATCCTGATGCGCTTCAAGTAGTGAATTTTGCCCAAGGCAAAGTTCAACTTGTTGCCGTTAGAGCATTTGAGGGTGGCCCCTTGGTCGGGCATGCCCTGGGTGACATGAAAAAACATATGCCCCACGTTGATACCAAAATTGTTGCAATCTATCGCCGTGGCAAACCACTGATTCCAACGAATGAGACTATCATCGAGCCTGATGATGAAGTTTTTTTCCTAGCAACACCCGCACATATTGATGCTGTTATGAGTGAATTACGACAGTTAGATCAACCCTACAAACGTGTCATCATCGCTGGGGGCGGCAATATTGGCGCTAGGCTTGCGCAGGCTTTGGAAAATCAATTTCATGTAAAAGTCATTGAGCAGTCATTACCTCGTACGCAAATCTTAGCGGCAGAATTAAATAAAGCCGTTGTACTACATGGAGACGCCGCCGACAGAGAATTATTGCTCGATGAAAACATTCAAGAAACCGATGTTTTTTGTGCCGTCACCAACCATGATGAAGCCAATATTATGTCTGCAATCCTGGCTAAACGCTTGGGTGCGCACAAAGTAATGGCTCTTATTAATCGAACAGCATATGTTGATGTAGTCGAAGGTGGAGACATCGATATAGCGATTTCACCTCAACAAGCGACCATTGGAAGTCTTCTTACCCGGGTACGCCGAGGTGATGTAGTGAATGTCTATCCTTTGCGGCGCGGTGTTGCAGAGGCCATTGAAGCTGTCGCCCATGGCGATAAGAAGTCCTCGCAAGTAATTGGACGTAAAATTAGCGAAATTAATTTACCCTCCGGAACCACCATTGGTGCAATAGTTAGGGGCGATCACGTTATTCTTGCCAATGATGATTGCGAAATTGCTCCCGAAGATCATGTTATTTTATTTGTGATTGATAAGTCTCGAATTGCACAAGTTGAACGTTTATTTCAAGTTGGGATAACTTTTATCTAAGCTATGCAAATTGGAACCACACTACGCATTTTAGGCCTTTTGCTCATGCTATTAAGCATGACTTTTGTTCCACCTATTATGGTTGAACAATGGTGCCAGGATGGATCTATCTTGCCTTTCTTTAGAACATTTTCCTTTACACTTGGAATTGGTTTTTTATTATGGTTTTTAAACAGAAATCAAAAACATCCTCTTCGCACCCATGATGGATTTTTAATTGTTGTTTTATTTTGGGTTGCTGCAAGCCTGGTAGGCGCTTTACCTCTTTGGCTTTCGCATAATCCTTTCCTGTCATTTACAGACGCCTTTTTTGAATCCGTTTCCGGATTCACAACAACCGGCGCCACGATTCTAACCAATATCGATGAATTACCTTCTTCCATTTTATATTACCGCCAACAAATGCAATTTTTAGGCGGGATCAGTATTATCTTATTAGCCGTTGCGATAATTCCAGCTCTAGGTATTGGTGGAATGCAGCTATTTCGATCGGAAATCACAGGGCCAGTTAAAGATGACAAACTAACCCCTCGCATCACTCATACCGCTAAAGCGATATGGATCGCCTATCTCATTTTAACCCTGATATGCGCGGCGTGTTATTGGTTAGCAGGCATGTCATTGTTTGATGCCATTGGTCATAGCTTTAGCACAGTTTCCACAGGTGGCTTTTCAACTCACGATGATAGCCTTGGGTTTTTCAACGGACGCTACATTAAACTTATTGCTATTGTGTTTATGTTTTTGGGAGCGGTTAGTTTTAATCTTCATTTTTTAGCTTTTAAAAGAAAAAAAATAAGTGTCTATTTCCAAGATCCTGAGTTGCGGTTTTTTGTGAAAATGCTTTTTTCAAGCGCCATCATCATTTTGGTTGCTTTAGTAATTTACGGTCATCATAAACATTCGCCACTATTAGCTATTGATGCCGTTTTTGATGTTTTTTCATTTCTTACCACTACCAGCTTTACAACGACCACGGTCTCCTTCCCGGGTTTTATACCTTTAATGCTTCTCTTTTTGGGTCTGATCGGGGGATGTGCTGGCTCAACGGCTGGTGGACTAAAGGTTGTGAGGGTGCTTTTACTTCAAAAGCAAGGCGTAAGAGAAATTCGCCGCCTGATCCACCCGCATGGACAATATATTGTGAAACTTGGCGATAATCCTATTGGGGCACGCGTAATAGAGGCTATTTGGGGCTACTTTGCCATTTATATTGTCGTTTTTATAGTTTTGTTATTAATGTTAATGGCTGTTGAGCATGATTTTTACTCCATCTTCTCTGCATTGGCGGCAACTCTCTCCAACAGTGGACGCGGCTTAGGGAGTGTGGCGAACAATTTCTCATCACTCTCTAGTTATACAAAATGGATTTTGAGTTTTGCGATGATCGCAGGGCGACTTGAAATCTTGACCATTTTAGTCCTGTTTTCACCCACTTTCTGGCAACGTTAATTTCAAGAGTGTATATAAATCAAAGTGTTACAAGACATCTTATCTCCTTAACACTTTAGATTGTCACCTATCTTTTCCAAAGCGCATTTTTTTCTTGACACCTAGGCGCCTTGTCGCCTATTTTGGAACCAGAAATATTAATTTGTGATGATGACAATGACAACCAAACAAGTTTCTTACATCAAGCCTGCTCGAAAGTCTCCCTAGGGAGCACTTTTCAACCACCCCATTTTGTTTCACATTTTTCTGAACGATAAATAGATTAGCTTTTGGGAGCCTAAGATGTCTTCGAAAATTGGTTTTTGGTCAGTATTTGCCTTGGTCACAGGCAGCCAGATAGGCTCTGGTGTCTTGATGTTACCCGCAAATTTAGCGCCCTATGGCACATTCAGTCTTCTGGGTTGGCTAATAGCAGGTTTAGGCGCCGTGATGCTGGCACTTGTTTTTGCCAATCTCTGTTCACGATTTCCGCAAACTGGCGGCCCCCACGTCTACGTGAAGCAAACATTTGGTCCAACAGCCGCTTATTTTACCGGCTGGACTTACTGGATTATTTCATGGGTAAGCACTCCAGTGGTTATCACCGCAAGCATAGGCTATCTAACCCCATTGCTTGGGGACACAACGCCCTTTTTCCGACTCATTTTAGAAATAGTACTGCTGTTTGTTATAACCGCCATTAACTTAAGAGGCGTGAATACTGCCGGTAAAGCCGAATTCTTGCTCACACTACTTAAAATCATTCCCTTATTAATTGTCCCTATTGCTGCACTTTTTGTTTTTGATATCAAGAATTTTCATGTAAGTTCGCAAGTAGCTTCAGAAGGTGTATCGGTATCTTTGTGCCATGTGGTCTTACTTACTTTATGGGGCTTTATTGGACTAGAATCAGCCACTGCACCTGCAGGCAGCGTGAAGAATCCTTCCAAAACAATACCGCGAGCCATTGTGCTTGGCACCATCTGCGTTGCACTTCTTTATTTTGTGAACAGTTTGGGCATCATGGGAGCCGTACCTGGTGAACAATTAATGTCCTCACAAGCACCTTATGCCGATACCGCGAAGCTTTTATTTGCAGGAAACTGGCATCTTATTGTTTCATTAATCGCGGCCATTGTTTGTATTGGCACCTTAAACGCTTGGATGTTGGCTAGCGGCCAAATCGCGATGGGTGTGGCAATGGATGGGCTAATGCCGCAATTTTTGGCTAAAACGAATCGTCATGGTGCGCCTGCTACGGCACTTTTAATTAGTTGTGCTGGGATTGTGCCTTTACTTATTCTGACGATGAATGAAAATTTAGCTCAACAAATTAATACGATTATTGATTTTTCAGTCACAGCCTTTTTGTATGTTTATATGATTTGTTGTTTTGCCCTGATTAAATTGTTGTTTAAACAAAAAGGCACTTTCTTTCAGTGGTGTTATGCGCTTGGCGCCTTAAGTTTTTGTGGCTGGGTTATTTGGGCAACCCCTCTTAAAACGCTATTAATTGCGAGCGTCTTTGTGATAAGCGGTGTGCCATTTTATCTTTATAAACGACATCAGTTTAAAAATAAAACTGAAGAGAATGCTTGTTCATTGATAGCTGAGGGCGTTGCCTAAAACTCTCACTGCAAACAACATTCTGAGCTTCTTCTTTTCTCACGTTGACTTGATGGCGGCGGATTTGGGCTCGCGGCGGGAGGAGCAGCTTTTACTGGGCCTCCCGACAATAAAACCGGTGGCGATTCATCGTCAAGATTAATAATATCAAATTCTTCATAAAGTGATTGCTGTGGACATAGAAAAACCTGGCATGTTGTGGATTGTTTAATTTTTTCACACTCACCCGTCGTTAAACAATTATGGCGTAAATCTATTATTTTTAAACAAGGCAGCTGTAAAATATCCAGAGGAACAGATCTTAAGTAATTATTAGCAAGGTTTATGCTTTCAATCTGTTCTTGATGACGCACTAAAAAAAGTAACAAACTCTTGGGAAGCCGAGTTAACCCTAAATTATCAGCACGTATTTCAGTAAAAAAAGTACCTTCGATCACCTCTTTCGCTAATCTTAAATTGATATTTTCCAGTGCTTGTTCACGACATAATAAATTGGCATCGTTAACTTCTTGTCCTAAAAATGCTTCAAGGGTTACTCTTGCCTGAGCAGAAATGCGTTTGCTCGCACAAAGAGATTGGATCTCTTTTGTGGTTTGTAAAAACTGCACTGCCAGCATCATTGTTCTCCTTGTTTATGGAAGCATTCTGTGTTTAATAACTAACACTGACGTTTTTGCCCTGGTTTCTGTCTAAATGTCCCCAGTGTATACTAATAGCCCAACCGGACCGCAATATGGGAAGTGCATTGATTAATGGCTAACGAGATAACAAAACCCTATACCTTTTCTGAAATCATCCAAGCACTCCATCAATTTTGGGCCAAGCAAGGATGTGTCATTCTGCAACCCCTGGATATGGAAGTGGGTGCTGGGACATTTCATCCTGCTTCATTCTTAA
>CAYXVT010000127.1:5526-10696 GCA_964468105.1 Uncultured Candidatus Berkiella sp.
TTGGTATGCAGCGCATGTGCAACCCTCACGCCGTCCAACTGATGGGCGCTATGGTGACAACCCCAATCGGACGCAACTTTTTCATCAATATCAGGTGGTTCTTAAGCCCTCGCCGATGAATATTCAGGAATTATATTTAGATTCATTACGCGCCATTGGCATTAATCCTTTGGATAATGATATTCGATTTGTAGAAGACAATTGGGAATCCCCCACACTTGGCGCCTGGGGCCTAGGTTGGGAAGTCTGGCTAAACGGGATGGAAGCCACACAATTTACCTATTTCCAGCAAGCAGGTGGCCTTGAATGTAAACCCGTCACCGGCGAATTAGCTTATGGTCTAGAACGTTTGGGTATGCATATTCAGAACAAAAAGAGTATGTTTGATTTATTATGGGCAAGAACACCACAAGGTGATATCACTTACGGTGATGTTTTTCATCAAAATGAAGTAGAAATGTCTACCTATAATTTTGAACTTGCTAATACTCAAATGCTATTTACCCACTTTGATGATTATGAAAAAGAATGCCAACAATTGTTGGCTGCCAATCTCGCCCTTCCAGCATATGAGATGGTACTGAAAGCATCGCATACTTTTAACCTCCTTGATGCCAGAAGTGCTATTGCTGTCACTGAAAGACAGCGCTACATCTTACGTGTTCGCACATTGGCAAGAGATGTGGCACAAATTTTCTTCTTATCCCGAGAAAAACTTGGGTTTCCCCTTTTAGCAAAAGAATAAGAGCACATCATGGCCCAAGCAGATACATTATTGATAGAAATTGGCACCGAAGAATTGCCACCAAAAAATTTGGACAAATTATCGCAAACCTTTGCCGAAGTGATTACTTCAGCATTTACAGAATGCGGATTGACCTTTGGGAAAGTTGAACATTTTGCAACCCCAAGACGCATTGCCGTGAGAATTTTTGATGTTCCCCATGAACAAGCTGCGCGTCAAATGCAAAAACGCGGACCCACTTTGGCAAGCGCCTATGATGCTAAAGGAAATCCAACGACAGCGGCCCTCGGGTTTGCAAGAGGTTGTGGGGTAGATATCAGTGCATTAAAAGTCAATGAATCCCCACAAGGGTCATGGCTACTGTTTGAATATGAAGAACCGGGCAAAAACCTTATTGAAATACTTAACCCTATTGTCGAACAGGCTCTAAATCGACTCCCTGCCATGAAACGGATGCGATGGGGTGCCAGCAACACTGAATTTTTAAGACCCATACACTGGGTTTTAGCAATGCATGGCAGCAAGGCTATTCCTATCACGGTCTTTGAGCTTACCGCTAGCAATGTCACTTATGGCCATCGCTTTCATTTTCCAAATCCACTCACACTCACACACGCTGATAATTATTTAACCGCGCTTAAAGAAGTGAAAGTAATTGCCGATCAAAATGATCGTCAAAGGTTTATCTTAGAATCGATTCATGAACTTGCACGTAAAAATAATGGGCAAGCTATCGTAGAAGATGATCTCCTTGAGCAAGTGACGGGATTGGTTGAATGGCCTGTTCCCTTATATGCCCACTTTGCAAAAACTTTTTTAGAAGTTCCTCAGGAAGCCCTTATTTCTTCAATGCAAAATCATCAAAAATGTTTTGCCATTAATGATAGTGCCGGAAAATTATTACCTACTTTTATATTAATTAGTAATACGCAAGCTTCGCCCCCTGATAATATTATTCAGGGCAATGAGCGTGTTATGCATGCACGGCTTTCGGATGCGAAATTTTTCTACGATCAAGACAGAAAAACACCGCTAAACGCACGTTTAGAACGGCTACAAAATATGATCTTTCAAAAGAAATTAGGCACTTTATATGACAAAAGCATACGAATTTCGAAATTAGCCAATCTGATTGCCAAGCAAATCGGTGCCCCTAGTCATTTCAGCGAACGCGCTGGAAAGTTATGCAAAGCCGATCTCTTAACGGAAATGGTCTTTGAGTTTCCAGAGCTCCAAGGCATTATGGGTAGTTATTATGCATTACATGATGGCGAACCACCGGAAGTCGCACATGCCATTAGAGAAAGCTATTTGCCACGTTTTGCTAAAGATTCTTTACCTAAAACACAAACAGGGATCTGTGTTGCTTTAGCCGATCGCTTAGATACGTTAATTGGCATTTTTGGCATAGGGCAAATTCCAACCGGAGATAAAGATCCTTTTGCTTTGCGACGTAGCGCCCTGGCGATATTGCGAATTTTAATTGAAAATCAATTACCGCTTGATTTAGAAGAGCTTTGCCAACTCGCCAGACATGGCTATGGTAATGTGATTGACGAAGACATGATCCCACAAATTGTGACTTTTAGTCTTGAACGGTTTAAATCGTGGTATCAAGAACAAGGCGTTAGCATTCAAACCCTTGAAGCGGTTTTAGCAAATCACCCCTCCCAACCTTATGATGCCAGCCGTCGTGTTTTGGCTGTGAGTCATTTTCAAACACTGCCCGAGGCGCAAAATCTGGCAGCAGCAAACAAACGGGTGCGAAATATACTTCAAAAAAGCGGCATTATTCTTAACCTACAACGCATGCCTGAGGTAAAAGCTTCCCTTTTCAAAGAAGAAGCTGAATCTGAATTAGCCAATGCTAAGAAATCAAACAACACCTCTCATTCAGCAGGGCAAATACCAAGAAGCTCTCATCTTACTCGCGCAGTTACAAAAACCTGTTGATACTTTTTTTGATAAAGTAATGGTCATGACAGATGATGAAGATTTAAAAAAGAATCGGATCAATTTGCTTGGCCAATTGCATATGTTGTTTATGCAAATTGCTGATATCTCTAAACTTGCCTTATGATAAAACTGATTATTCTGGACAGAGATGGGGTGATTAATGAAGACTCTGATGAGTATATCAAGTCGCCCCAAGAGTGGATCCCGATAAAAGATAGTTTAGAGGCGATTGCACTGTTAAATAAAGCCGGATTTACAATTAGCGTTGCTTCCAATCAATCTGGCTTGGCGCGCGGCTACTACAGCACTGAAACACTCCTAGAAATTGATCAGAAAATGCATGACAGCCTAAAGGCTGCCGGTGGCAAGATCGATAGCATTTTTTATTGTCCGCATGGCCCAAATGATAATTGTGACTGTCGAAAACCAAAGCCTGGTTTGCTAAACCAAATAGCGGCTCATTATCAAATATCCCTTGAGAATGTGCCCTTTGTGGGGGATTCCTTGCGTGATTTGCAAGCAGCCAACGCCGTTGGTGCAACACCAATATTAGTGCGCACCGGCAAAGGTGACAAAACCTTTGATAAAAACAAAGATTTGCTAAAAGAAATTAGGGTTTATGACTCGCTCTTTAGCTACGCCAAAACCCTAATCATCTGATTTAATCAGGCCTAACATTTAATCGCTTGTTTTTGACAGGACTTTTTACAGGTGACTGCTCAGGTGTTCTGAATCTCTTCTCTCTTACAGGGGTGTTTCCTGTAGAAGAAAGATTTTCCAGTTCTTCGCCCTCGTCATCATCAAAATCTGTTGATGGGGACATTGACATAGGATCGAGCTCTTCGTCATTAACAACGTTAGCTGCAGCAAAGTTGGGACGTGGTAACCCACCAAAAGTTAACTCTTGCGCTGGGGCTGCTGCCAGGGCAACTGCGGTATCAACAAATTGCCTACCTATTTCGCCTAATAATTCATTTAACTCTTCAAGACTAGCAAAACCTGGGCTGCGAGGAATACCTTCTGAGTCACTGCAATTATCTTCTGGACCTCTATTCATCACTAACCTCATCAATTCAATTTTAATTCATTTCTATGCTTACCTTTTACAGGTTAATCCATGACACAATTTAGTCTATAAGCTAGCCCATGTTAACAGCCTTATTGCTGTGACGCAAAATAATCATTGTTTTTACTGAAAATTCCGGTAAAAATGACTTTTTGATGTGTAAAGTGTAATTGCACAGAAACATAGAGAGCCAACTAAATTGCTTTTATTCGTTTGATGATTTAAAATGACCGTTCATTAAAATCATGGTGATTTACACATGTTACAGGCTAAAATTCTTAACCCGGTTGAATTAAAATTACTCGATCTCTGTGATGGCAATCGCCCCGATCTTGATGAACCCTCTTCTTTAGAAATATTAGAAAGATGCCGCCAAAAAGGCATTAGCAAAGGTGAGCCTGATTTTGAGAAAATGGCTTTACTGATATATAGCGAGATGTTGCTGGAACAAGGCCCTGATGTAGACTGCCGCGAGTTTAAGACTGGGGAAACACCCCTTATTAAAGCAGCCCATCAATGCGATGTCGACCTTGCTCGCATTCTTTTAGGTCATCAGGCAACCGTTGATTTAATCGATATTGACGGAGGAACAGCATTACATGCTGCAGCTTCAGGTGGTGACTTTGAATTAGCTAGCCTTCTTTTAGAGAGAGAGGCAGATTTCCTAGTTAAGGATAAAAGCGGAATGATACCACTACATTATGCTATTCATTGCCCCAAACTTGTAGGATTATTGCTCTCGCTAGGCTCCCCCGTCAATGCGCAATGTCTCTTTGGAAATACACCTTTAAATTATGCGACTAAGGTCGGTGCTCCTCTTGAAACACTCATTATATTACTAGCCCATGGCGCCGATTTTACTTTAGAAGATTCCGACGGTCATTCTCCTTTTAAAGCAGCGACCACCATCGATGCCTATCCGACCCTTATTACATTGCTTCATCAAAAAGAAACGGCTTTAAATTTAAAATCTAAAGAAATGTCTACCCAAGCTAAAGTCAGCTTTCTATTGGGCATCTATGACGATCAATCAAAAATGTCTCAAACAGAGCAACGGCTTCCGCCTGAAATGTATCAAGAAATTTGTGTCTGTATTAGTTTTCAAGATTTTAGAAAAAAAGCAGTTACTCAATTAATAAAAGAAACCACTAACGGGCTCGCCAATTTAAAAATCAAACATCAATGAAACTACATATTTATTTTCTGGTTTTCTTGTAAAAGAACAACCGGCTCTTTTCTATTCAAAAGTTTGGGAAGTTTAGCCAATTCACACAATGGATTCCACCCAGGCATTTTTTGAATAAGGGCAAGATTTCTTACCATATCGGGCTCATTTTTATTTTTAATGGCTGCAGCAAGATCAACATACACATGCATCTCCCCGCCCTTTAGACCTAAAGCCT
>CAYXVT010000128.1:0-10595 GCA_964468105.1 Uncultured Candidatus Berkiella sp.
CTATCCATTTGGTTGCAGCATAGGCTTCGTTTATTTGAGTTGGGTATTTTGCTTCTGGTGCTAGACTATACTCAACAAAGACTATCGCCGCGTTAGCTGCATTAGCAAGCTCACGAAGGAGTCTTTCATGCGTTTTAAAATTACCTAACACCCAACCACCGCCATGAAAGTACATCACTACTGGTAATGGTTTTTTAGAATTTTTAGGACGAATAACATACAACGGAATTTTTTTGCCATCAGTCTCAATCGTTTTCTCCATAACGTCAGCAGGTGCCAGCTCAACATTAATCGCTTGAGCTTTTGATAATACAGCTCTTGCATCAGGGGGCGTCATGGAGAAAATAGGTTTTCCTACTTCTTTATTTAATGCATCTACAAATTGTTGCGTATCCCATTGTAAAACAGGTTTGTCGGCAAATGCTAAAGGAGCATTCAAGAGTAAGGCGACGGTAAAGAGAATTAATTTTTTCATTGTACATTCCTTTAAACAGGTTCTTTAATAGGAATAGACCTACTTAGTCCTTAGATCCACAACTTCGTTTTTTTCCTGTTAAAACATACTGGTATTTAATAACTCTTTAAGAAATTTCACACAGAATCGATATCCTTTTTAATAAACCATTAAGGTAAAATATCTATGATCCTCTATAGTGCACCCCCTTCTTACTATTCAATGATTGCGCGATTAGCGCTTAACGAAGGTAATATTCAGTTTGATACCCGTTACATGGATATTCACATAGCAAAAGATCAATTATCCCCATGGTACATGGCTGTTAATCCTTCCATGACCGTTCCTTCTTTAACGGCTGCCGATCATACTTGGAAAGACAGTCGCGATATATTAAAGCTAGCCGCAATGAATCAAGCAGATAAGTGGTTTGATTCCGACCCTGCCATTTCTCCTTCAATCGACAGAATTGTCGCAGCACATTATGCCATTTCTATTGAAGACTTAACCTTTGGAAAAATAATGGTTAAATCATTTCTTGCTCGTAAACTCTTCCCTATTATGTTAGGCCGCATCATAAAGAAACTTGAAGCTGAATCGCAAGTTGATCCTATTGCAACAAAAGATAAAATTGCTGTAAACCAACAGAGATTGGCTTATTTCACTGAAGGAAATCAGGCTAAAAAGCTGAGTGATCGAAGAGAAGAAGTCCGTGATTTTTTACTACAATTACCTAAACCTGAAACCTCATTGCTCTTTGGTGAAAAGCCAAGCTCTGCAGATATCGTTGCTGCTGTACTATATGCACGATTAAATATGATAGAAGAAGATGATCTTATGAAAACATCACCAGCGATATCAAGTTGGTTTGATCGTGTTAAAAAAAGGCCTGCCTTTTT
This sequence comes from Uncultured Candidatus Berkiella sp., assembly GCA_964468105.1. Lineage (GTDB taxonomy): Bacteria > Pseudomonadota > Gammaproteobacteria > Berkiellales > Berkiellaceae > Berkiella. The sequence continues at coordinate 1,354 of CAYXVT010000128.1, forward strand.
AAAATCAGATATTTGGCTGCGCTTCAAACCATGGCGGATTTTTTTAAAGTACTAAAGTTTTTTTCTCATCCAGTAGTAATAATATTCACAAGGAAGATTGAAGATGAGTTTTAAAACTTTTATGTTTAATTTATCGCTTAAATTCGCCAAACATAACGCTGAAAAGTCTCATAGAAATAATAAGAATATTAATGTTATGGATTTAAGGAAAGAAGTTGCTAGATTTAATAAAATTATAGGCATGTTAGAACCTTACAGAAAGGAATTAAAAATAACCAACCAAAAGCTTGGCGACATACATTGCCTTCATTTACAACCCGCTGATAAACCAAAAGCCGTTATACTCTATTTACATGGTGGTGGATATATCTTAGATCTTAAGAATCACACAAAATCACAATATCTCTATTTTACTGCTGAAATCGCTGCCAACTGTCAGTCTCAAGTTTGGATCATTGACTATAGAATTGCTCCAGAACATCCTTATCCTGCAGCCATCGAAGACGCTTATAGTTCATATTTATCACTTTTGAATAGGGGTATTAGTGCAAAGGACATTATGTTGATGGGTGACTCAGCTGGAGGCGGCTTAACGCTTGCTTTACTAATGAAACTCAGGGATGACGGAAAACCCTCACCAAGGGCAGCGGTCACACTATCTCCTTGGACAGATCTCGCACTTACGGGTACATCAATAAATTCAAAAGCAGATGTCGATCCTATGCTTACTCCATTTTTACTCACCGAAACAGCCGCTTTTGTTGTACCCTCCCAATCGGCGAAAGAACCCTATATATCTCCCTTTTATGGTAACTTTGAAGGATTACCTCCTTTGATGATTGTTGTGGGCGGTAGAGAAACCTTATATGACGACTCAATCCGTATTGCTGAGAAAGCAAAATTGGCTGGGGTTAACGTGACACTTGATATTAATGATGAGATGTTTCACGTATACCCCACTTTTGGTGGTATTTTTAAAGAAGGAAAAGAAGCTATCAAGCGGATAGTTGCGTTCTATCAATTAACGAATATTCAATCATAATTCAAATATTGTTTCTTATTTCTTTGCGATACTCTTCTTTTCTTCTGGTTTCTCACTTTCGACTTTGATAACACAACTCTAGTTAACAGTACCTGGTATGAAATGAAACATCGGTGATGGCACAAATTTATTTGATACGTCACCAATGTAATCAGGATGATCATCAAGATTGAGCATCATAGTTTTGGCTTCTTTCGCAAAATTTACTTGCATAGAATCGACCCAAATAATATTAGGGCTAAGTGTAGACTCATAAAAGAATGTTCCACTTGTTAAATCTGCTACTGTTCGCCACAATGTTTGTGAAATATTGGGACGGCTACTATCAGCAACACCGAAAGGTTGTGAAACATTTCTCATAACACTAAGAACGCCAGCAACGGCTTCTCGTGTGTCTTTTGGTTCTGGAAGTTGCTTTAGGTAATATGCCGCTCTTACAAATCTATCCGCAGCTTCTGTAGTCCCAGGTAATGGTGCGCTTCCCCCAAACCCTTTATATTTATTAAGATTAAGTAATTGAGCTGCATAGGGAGGTGAATTGGTCATTACAGTAAATTCTGGACCATGATGAATTTGAACCTTACCATTAATATATTCAATAACCGCTGTGTCGCCTGATTTATCTGATATAGCCAAATGAACAGTTGCCTGTTTTGTTTCTTTAACCCCAGCTGATGCCATAACCGGTTGAAAAGGATTTTTTTGAATATCGGTTATTGCTTCATTTACATTTTCATAGTTATCCAGAAAATATTGAGCCCACAATGACAAGCTGAGGCCACCAATTTTAGGATCTCTTTTGCCAAAGTCACTTTCTGACAAATAGAGCAAAGATGCAGTAAGTCCCTTTTCATTCATTCCTTCAGCAGTTGCACCATCATAAACTGATACAACAATACTTCCAAAACGAGAGGTCCACTTCAGAGAATTCTCACCAGCCTCCCCTTTTCGTTCCATTGCTCGCGGCAAGATCCAAAGTTTTGTTTGCATAGGCTCAAACCAATCCATGTTACGACCAACCAAAATATCTTTACCAACAGCATTCGAAACAACACGAGAACAGGCAAAAGCATTGCTGGAAATTAATAGACTGGTTAATAAATGTAAGGCAAATAGGTATTTTACAAATGTCATGGCTTAAACCTTTTACAATAAGATGAATATTGAGAATAGCATATAAGAGTTGTTGCATCTGCAAATAAGCTAGCGTGCATACACTATTTGCATTTTTATAGGTATTAGAATGCTATATAAATATAAGAAGTAATGATTATATTCAGTTAAACTTGGTATAATGAACTCTATTAAACATTTAAAAAGGTAATCTCATGATAGCTACCATTATCGGGAGCACTGGGCTTACAGGTTCATACCTGGTTCAACTATTGGTAGCTGATCCTGCTATATCAAAGATTATCTCCATTTCACGAAAATCGTTAAAGATTTCAAATGCTAAACTTGAAGAAGTTTTGATCTCCGATCTGGGAGAGTTACCCACCCTTGAATCAAGGATCCGCGGTGACATTTACTTCTGTTGCCTTGGCACTACGATTAAGGCCGCTGGCAGCAAAGAAAACTTTGAAAAAGTTGATCATGACGCTATTGTCGCCTTTGCGAAAATCGCAAATGCCCATGATGCAAAATCATTCACCCTCATCTCTGCTATGGGTTCAAATGAGAGTTCCATTTTTTTCTTCAATAAAATTAAAGGTCGAACTGAAAACGATATAAAAGCTCTCGGTTTTCATTCCCTGAACATATTCAGACCAGCACTTTTAATCGGACATCGACAAGAATTTCGTTTGGCTGAAATGATTGCAATCAAAGTGTTAATGCCATTTACGCTGCTCCTCCCAGCTCGAATAAGCAAAAGCCTTATTACCAATATCGAAACGTTGGCCACGAGAATGTTGAGTGAGGGAAAATCAGCTGTTCCAGGTATTCATGTTATCCTGGCTAAAAGCATCTAAAAGATGTATTAAGATGAATAACCAAGGAGTCTTCTTTGACCACTATAAGAAATAATAACCCTAAGCTGAGAATACCAAGGAAAATGCTTTTAGTCCTTTCCATTTTAGCCGCCCTTTTCTTTTCGTCTCACTTTTATATTTTTGAACGTCTTAGCTATTATTTGCAATTGACAGATAATAGTCGCATTTTTCTGGCGCTTGTATTGGCTGGTCTTTCTCTTTTGACCTTGATTGGGCTTCCTCTGAGCCGTACCCTATCCCATAAAACGGCAACCATGATGTCATGGATTATCTATCCCTGGATGGGAATTGCCTTTATGCTGTTCACGACGATGTTGGTTACAGACATGGTTTGGTTGTTGTTAAAGTTGATCCCTAAAGATCATCTTCCTGAACAGGCGATTCTTAAATTCTGGTTTGGGATTACTGCTTTGAGCGTCGTCTGTTTGCTAGGATTATTATCTCTTTGGAAGGGTTTGCACTCGTTCAAGATAAAGCCAGTGAACATTAAATTGAAACGATTACCGCAATCATTCGACGGCTTTAAGATTGTCCAAATTACCGATCTTCATGTTGGTCCTCTCATTAAGGGCAAGTGGGTCCGCCGTGTGGTCAATAAAGTGAATGCCCTGAAGCCTGATATGATAGTGATTACTGGAGATCTCGTTGATGGCTCAGTTGAAGAGCTGAGCAATCATGTTGCGCCACTTGCTGATTTGCAAGCGCCACATGGCACTTATTTCGTTACTGGCAATCATGAATATTATTCTGGCGTTACGCAATGGTGTCATTATGTTGCCAGTCTTGGTGTGCGCGTCCTGCGCAATGAGCGTGTCTCTATTGCCCGGGGTTCAGAAAGCTTTGACCTTGTAGGTGTCGATGACTGGGCCAGCCGTCAAGCAGACTTGCCTAAAGCCGTGGCGGGTCGGGATCCCAATAAACTCTTAATTTTACTTGCCCATCAACCTGCTGCGGCCGATGAAGCGGCGAGATATGGTGTTGATCTTCAATTGTCAGGTCATACCCATGCAGGACAAATCTGGCCTTTTAAATATCTGGTTTTTCTGCAACAGCCTTACGCACAAGGTCTTCACCATCACCAGGACACCCAGACACAAGTCTATGTGAGCTCTGGCACAGGATTTTGGGGACCACCAATGCGCTTAGGGACCTCAGCTGAAATAACCCTCATCACTTTGAGAACTTAGACCTTATTAATGGAATAATACCTAATGAAAAAGCAATTCAAGATTTTATTTATTTTTTTTACTACTTTCCTTTATAGCTGCCAAGCCTTTGGAGCGTTGTGCTATCAAGGAAAGATACATGATGTATTCCCAACCATTCAATTTATCTGGCCACTATTATTTGCAACGCTTCTTCCTCTTGCATTGCTAGAAGCTTTTATTATTAGAAAAGATTTACCTTACTTACCTCTTGGTAGAATATTTGGGTATAGACTGTTATGTAAATCAATTTCTACAATTATTGTCTTTCCATTAACCTGGCTATTATTAGCGTTGCTTTTATATTGCATATTAGAAATGACACACTATCAATTTACAAATAATTTCTTTGATTCAATAATTGCGGTAATGTCATCTTCACTATGGATGTATACGACAAAGGTTGAATGGTCAATTCCCGTAGCTGGCCTAATACAATTACTTCCCTTCTTTTTTACATCCACCTGGGCTGAAAGTTTAGTTATAAAAAAATTCATTGTTCCTTCTGAGCGAGAGGAGATAGAAATAGGCACATCCAAAGTTAATAATATTTCTTTTATAATCTTATATTTGATTATGTTTGGTTATTTAGCAGTTGTTTTAATAAGTTGCAGATAGAGAAATAGTCATTCTAATATTTGGAGAAAATTTATGTCCCTCAGAGGAATTGATGAAGTAATAGCAATAATAGACTCATATGATCGAAATGAACTAATCAAATTTAATGCTATCTTGCAAGCTCTTTGTGATGGTGACGTCAGCAAAGCTGAGAGATTAAAATCAGAGTTAACCATTAATGAAAAAATAAATTATGGTCTTTATCTGGCAAATAATGAAAGAATAAATGCTTTTGAAGCAACACTTCCTCTTGGTCAAACAGTGAATCAGCTACTATTAGCTAAGAACAATCCTCAACCTCAGCCCGAACCGATGCTTGTCGTTCGACCTAAAGTATCTGCCGTTAAAAGTGCAACTGGTGAACATGCAGAGCTTTCACCTGATAATATTTCGAATGATAATAGTACTAAAACCAATAGAAAAGGTTGCATTTTAGCGTAACGGAATTGACCAGATAGATGAAATGGGGGCAAGTATACTTACCCTCTTTCATTTCAACCTAATTTCTATCCGTTCTTTTCCACCACCAATATTGGCTCTTTTAAGTGTAATATATCCAACTTCGCGTGTGGATTTTACATGGGTACCACCACAAGAGACTTTAGAAAAACCTTCAATTTCCCAAAAGCGGCGTTGATTTTCGATATCAGAAAAGCCAGTAATGATCGGTAGATCTTGCTTTATAATGTCATTATATTGGGCCAATATTTCTTCAAAAACATGTGAAATATTTTTATCATATCTAAAATCAATTCTGGCTTTAGTTTCTGCGATATGAGCGCCAATCTTTTCAAGATTTAGTTTTCTTTTCACTAATTCAAGAATCAATTCAGCCGCAAAATGTAATCGCATGAGTTTATAGCGACGTGACCAATCTATTGCCATAGTCACTTTGTCTCCCAATGATAATCCATGATCTTTGGGGAGAACATAATAAATCAAGTTGCCCACTTTTTCAGAGTCGACAACAGGAAGACCATTAACAGTTGCCTTATCACTTTCTTGGCCACCAGCAAATGAGAAAGCAATTGTTTCTTCAAATAAAAGACGATCGAAATTAACCTCAGATACGCTGGTTGTTAATGTTTTTTGATAAGGATCATCCCAAAATACTTTTCGCATGAGCTACCTCTCACTTCATTTAATAGAAACTATTTTACCGTTTGTAAGCTTTTGAATATCACCACAAAGCAAACTGAAAACAGCAAAGGGAGTCCCTGCGGCTGCCCACAGTCTTTCAAATTCAAGTAGATCTTGATCAATCAAAACTGTGTGAATTCTTTCATTCTCAAGAGGTGGGATCCCTCCAATCGCAAAACCGGTGACCTCACGCGTAAAATCAGCATCGGCTTTAACAATTTTTTCCCCTATTAAAGCTTCAATGGATTGCTCACTCACGCGATTTTTACCACTTACCAAAATCAAAATGGGTTGTTTTGTATCCACCGTTCTAAAAAGCAACGATTTAATAATTTGCGCAACATCACAACCAATTGCAGCTGCCGCTTCATTTGCCGTTCTGGTACTTTCGCTAAACTCTTTGATGTTAGGTGCAAGCCCTCTTTTTACCAAAGCCTCTTGAACACGTATAACAGCAGAACTTGTGTTTACAATAGATCTTGTATTCATCATTATTTCCAAAGCGAAAATTTGCGGGTAAGTTCTGTCACCTTCTCCCAATCACCAAACATGACAATACCAAAGTAAATCAAATCTTCCTCTTTAACTCCCTTGGTGCGCTCTATTTGCTCTTGATAGGTTCCAACGGTCATGGTATCGGTAAAATCATTAAAAATAATATTATTGGCTATGGCTTCCTGGCGTAGCTTTCTAATTTTATTTGAATTCTCTGAAAGAATAATAAACGGGATCTCAGAAACATAAGGATGTGAGTTCCCATCTGCATCTTGATAATCGGATAAACGCAAAGGATCCTTTCCTATTGCTGCGCCTAAGCCAATGCACATATGGGCCAAAGCATTCATTAGCTTACCCGGTTCTATCTTTTTGTTCATTACAGCGACCAATTTATTTTGGAATTTGTTTTCTATCATAACTTACCTCTTCACAGCTTGTGCGTTATAGCGCATAATAACCTATACTAGCACTGTGCGTTATAGCGCACAACCCCTTCCCGATAAAAGGTAGTTATGCGTGAAAGATATCAATAGCCGAATATCCAAGACCCTGAAATCCTTGCGTAAGGAGCGGGACTGGAGCCTGGATAAGGCTGCAATGGAGACCGGCGTAAGTAAGGCTATGTTAGGGCAAATTGAGCGTGGGGAGTCTAGCCCTACGATTGCCACCCTCTGGAAAATAGCCAGTGGTTTTCAAACTTCCTTCTCTTCTTTTATTGAGGAACTTGAAGCCCCTGTACAAGAACCCATTCATCGTATGGGTGAGGCCCAGCACCTTCATCCCTTCGACACCAAAATACGAGTAATGCCACTTTTTCCTTTTGATAAAGAACTCCATTTTGAGCTTTTCGTCATTGAATTGTTACCAAGCTGCGAGCATTTATCGCCCCCTCATGCGGCTGACGTTATCGAGCATGTTGTCGTTGTCCAAGGAAAAATAGAAGTCTTTGCAAACAATGTGTGGCATCCCTTAAACAAAGGAGAAGGGTTACGGTTCAATGCTAACCAACCCCATGGATACCGCAATGTGACCAAAAAAATGGCTTGTATACATGATATGATTCACTATCCAAATACAACTGATTCGAATCAATGAGACTATAGACGTCAAAAAGAAAAACAAAATATGAAAAAAAATAAAAAAATAATTATTATATTTGGCGACCAACTCTCTCATTCACTGTCATCTTTACATAATGCTGATCCGCATAATGATGTGATTATAATGATGGAAGTGCTCACGGAAGCTACCTATGTTAAACATCATCTGCATAAAATTATTTTTATCTTCTCAGCAATGCGTCATTTTTGCGATGAACTTAAAAGTAAGGGTTTCACAGTATATTATCTAAAAATTGATGATGAAAATAATAAGCAATCTTTTACCAATAACTTTTATTACGCCGTTAGCCAATTTAACCCCACGCAGGTCTCTATCACCGAACCTGGTGAATATCGCGTATTAGAAATGATTTATGAATGGCAAAAAAATCTTACGATTCCTATCAACATCCTAAGCGACACTCGCTTTCTATGCTCAATTAATGAATTCACGCAATGGGCAAAAGATAAAACCCAATTAAGAATGGAATTTTTTTATCGATATATGCGTATTAAAACCAATACGCTGATGAAAGATAATAAGCCAGAAGGTGGCAAATTTAATTATGATAAGCTTAATAGACTTCCACCGCGAAACAATATGCATTTTAGCAAACGGATTAGTATAGAGCACGATCAAATAACTAAAGAAGTGATCAATTCAATTACCAACCTATTTAAAGATCATATGGGATTGGCGAAAAATTTCAACATAGCCGTGACCAGAAAAGATGCGTTAATAATATTTCACGATTTCATTAAGAATAATCTTCCTCACTTTGGTGACTTTCAAGATGCAATGATAAACGGCGAATATTTTTTGCATCACAGTATGATTTCTATGTACTTAAATATTGGCTTACTAACCGCAGAAGAAGTCATTACTGAAGTTCAATTTGCTTATTACAACAAAAGAGTGAACATTAACAGCGCAGAGGGTTATATACGACAAATACTCGGCTGGCGGGAGTTTGTACGTGGCGTTTATTGGTTGAAAATGCCTGAATATAAAAATATGAATTACTTTGGGGCTAAAGAGAAATTACCTTGGTTTTACTGGACAGGCAATACTGATATGGCTTGTTTAAAACACACCATTCAACAAACAATTGAAACAGCAACTTCTCATCATATTCAACGCCTCATGGTAACGGGAAATTTTGCAATATTATTAGGCGTATTACCAGAAGAAGTATGCGAATGGTACCTTGCAGTTTATGTAGATGCTTTTGAGTGGGTTGAGCTGCCAAATACGCTTGGTATGTCTCAATTTGCAGATGGCGGCATAGTTGCATCAAAACCCTATGTTTCAAGTGGTAACTATATCAATAAAATGTCAAACTTCTGTCAAACATGCCCTTACAGCGTAAAAGAAAAACTAACCGAGAATGCCTGCCCTTATAATGATTTATATTGGGCATTTTTAATAAAAAACAAAAAGAAGTTGCAGAATAATCCCAGGTTAGCTTTTGCATACAAAACCATAGACAAAATGGAACTTGAACTACAAAAAGCTTATTTAAATAAACAAAAAATATTAATATCTAAATTTTGCGGGGGTCAGCCCCCAAGTTAATCAACTGAGGGGTCTGCCCCTGACGAATCCCCATAACTTTTTTGGAAAAATGGAATAATTTCAATGATGTAG
>CAYXVT010000129.1:0-10543 GCA_964468105.1 Uncultured Candidatus Berkiella sp.
CCGTCACGTAAAGATAATTTGGCCTGCAGAGCCGATTTCAAGCTTTGATTTGGCTGAAATAGCAGATGTTGTAACAGTGGCGTGGAGTTCTTTAGGGGCGTTTATGGCAAGGCTTGGGATACCAGTTATAAGTGGTTTAAAATATGCAATGCCACTTCCAAATGAAGATTTCCATCTTTTTTGTAAAACCAAAAATGAGTTTTTTCAACAAATACAATCTTTAGCTTCTCAATCTTGTAGTTTGATCAGATTAAAACATGCTTATCGTTGGTATCATATGAGTGCTTTAGGACACAGTGTGGACTTAGCTGATATCGTCGCTGGAGATAAAAGAAATTATCAAATGTTAAGCAAGAATGCTTCTATGCTAGAAAAAACTCTTGTTCAAAATTATGATCCATTGGAATTAAACATACAAATGCTTAGTGCTCAGCAATATGCAAATTCAGATGTCAATGAGAATGCAGAATTAAAAATGCAACTTTTGCGATTGGTTCACTTTTTTATGACAAACGATGATGAATTTGAGGATGCTGATTTTGCCATTAAGCTAGATGGGAACGTTGTCGAATATCATTATAAAGGAAAAAGTCACCTTAAATATTCACCATTGGTTGCAAGATTAGCAAAGTTATCTGAGGTTATAGCTGAAAATGGAGTAGAAGTTCCTATTCATCAAACGTTAGATTATCAAACGGTGGTCGAAATATAATGCAAACGGCTCCTATCTGCTTATTTGTATATAATCGCCCTAGGCATATGCAGGAAACCCTTAAATCTTTGCAAGATAATTCCTTGGCAAAAGAAAGTGATCTTTTTATATTTTCAGATGGTGCTAAGGATGAACTTAGTCAAAAGGCTGTGGCTGCTGTTAGAGAATTGGCTGAAAATGTGACAGGTTTTAAGTCTGTGAAATATATTTTCCGTGATCGGAATTATGGTTTAGCACAATCAATCATCACAGGTGTTACTGAAATTGTAAAACAATTTGGCAAAGTCATCGTACTGGAAGATGATCTTGTTGTTTCGCCTTATTTTTTAAATTATATGAATGATGGATTAGAGCTTTATCAAAATGATGAATCAGTAGCTTCTATTCATGGCTATGCTTTTCCCATTAAAGAACGCATGCCAGAAACCTATTTTCTACATGGGGCTGATTGTTGGGGATGGGGTACCTGGAAAAGAGCCTGGGATAAGTTTGAGCCCGATGGGAAAAAATTAGAGCAATTATTAAAACAAAAAAAACTTGAAAAGGCTTTTGATTTTGATGGCACTCAACCTAATATACAAATGCTTAAAGATCAAATTGCAGGGAAAAATAATTCTTGGGCTATAAGATGGAATGCCAGCGCTTTTGTGAATAATATGCTGACTTTGTACCCAGGTAAAAGCTTGGTGCGCAATATTGGCTTAGATAATAGCGGCCAACATTGTGCTGTGACAGATATCTTTGATGTCAATTTAAGCGATACACCAATAGTCATTGAACCTATTGCAATAGAGCATAGTAAGAATGCCTATGAAAGCTACGTGCGTTTTTTTAAAAAGCTTCAGGCGCCTTTTCATAAAAGGCTTGCAAGAAGAGTAAAGAAAATCTTTTGTTGACAGGGTATGAAATGAACTACTGCACATTATTTAATAGTCAATACCTCTCAAGAGGCTTGGCTTTATATTATTCGCTTTTAAAAACGACAAAGCAGTTTCATCTTTATATCTTTGCTTTTGATGATGAAGTATACAAAATTTTACAGTTGATGAATTTACAACATGTCACTTTGATCTCATTGCAAGAGTTAGAGACACCTGAGTTGATCAACGTGAAATCAAATAGAACAGTAGCCGAATATTGTTGGACATGCACATCATCGACTATTTTACATTGCCTACAAAAATTTAATCTACCCGATGTTTGCTATCTTGATGCGGATTTGTATTTTTGGAACGATCCCAGCGTGTTGATTATGGAAGCAGTGGATCATTCTATACTCCTTACGGAACACCGATACACAAAGGAATATGATAATTCAGCCTTATCAGGTAAGTATTGTGTTCAGTTTATGTATTTTAAAAATGATAAAGATGCACTCGATGCGTTGTATTGGTGGAAAGCAGCTTGTTTAGATTGGTGTTATAACCGTGTTGAAGATGGGAAGTTTGGTGATCAGAAATACTTAGATGATTGGACGACTCGATTTAAACGCGTCAAAGTTCTCACGCACCTTGGTGGCGGTGTTGCGCCTTGGAATGTGCAGCAATATGACCTTTTACCTCCTAAAACTAAGAATTTATTATTAAAAGAAAAAACGACAGGTCATATATTCGATCTTGTGTTCTATCACTTTCATGGTCTTAAATTTATTAACAACAAAATTGATTTTGGCGGATATCGGCTTTCAAAAGATATCATGGCAAGATTATATGATCCTTATGTGCATGAATTGTTGAAAGTTGAGCACAAGTTAAAATCAGATGAGCAATTATCAGCTTTAGTCAATTCCATTAATATACATTGTAAAAGTAAGCGGCATTTTTCCATTAAACAATGGTTAAGAGATATTAGGAACAGATTTGTTGGTGCATATAACTTATTTTCACTATCAAGGTTTAAAGAGATAAAGCATGGCTAAAATAATAGAATTACCAACTCGAACAGATAGCCGTGGTTCATTGACTGTGCTAGAAAAAGTTTTATCTTTTGACATTAAGCGCATTTATTGGATTTATGATCTTAACGATGAATCTCGAGGAAAGCATCGTCACAAAGAAACTTGGCAAGCCATGGCATGCCTGCAAGGGAAATGCGATATTTTAGTGAAAAAATATCAAAAAGAAGAAATTTTCAAACTCGAAAAACCTAATGAAATTTTAATTTTAGAACCTGATGACTGGCATGAAATGAAAAATTTTGAACAATCACCCATATTGTTAGTCGTCGCTTCACATCACTATGATGCCAATGATTATATTCAGGAGCCACTATGAAGAGCTCGACTGTAGAATATGAAAATCTAGGAAAACTCAACAAACCCTTTTTTGAAGAATATCAACAGAAATTCACACAAGTCATGGAATCAGGTTGGTATATTCTTGGCAAGGAAGTGAAGAGCTTTGAAAATGCTTTTGCTGAGTATGTCGGTGTTAAGCATTGCATTGGGCTTGCATCTGGATTAGATGCACTTATATTGGCTTTAAAAGCTTTAGATTTACCACCCAAATCAGAAGTGATTGTAGCCGCGAATGCTTATGTGGCATGCATATTGAGTATTATTGACGCAGGTCACATTCCCGTTTTAGTTGAACCAGATATCAATCATTCTAATATTGATGTAAGTTTAATTGAACAAAAAATTACTTCTCAAACAAAAGTCATCATGCCTGTTCATCTTTATGGTTATCCTTGTGATATGGAAGCCATTTGTGGGCTTGCCAAGCAATATAATCTTCACATTATTGAAGATTGCGCCCAAGCGCATGGCGCTAAATATTTTGATAAACAGGTAGGTACTTTTAGCACAATTTCCACTTTTAGCTTTTACCCAACCAAAAATTTGGGTGCACTTGGTGATGCCGGTGCTGTGTTAACCAATGACGATACACTGGCGACTAAATTGCGTGCTCTTAGAAATTATGGCTCTCATGTTAAATACCATAATGATTATATAGGCATGAATTCCAGGCTGGATGAAGTACAAGCGGGCTTTTTAAATGTTAAGTTGCCTGCCTTGGATTTGATAAATGATCACAAAAGAAGTTTGGCTGCCATTTATGATGAGCATCTTGATAAACGATATCAAAAACCAAGCCATCAGCCTGGTTACCATGGTGTTTATCATATTTATAATGTTTATTATGAAAAGAGAGATAAACTACGCGATTTCTTGAAACAATATGAAATAAGTACAGAGATTCATTATCCCATCCCCCCTTATCGTCAAAAAGCATTAACGGGGATGTTTAATCCTAATGAGTTTCCACTTAGTGATAAAATGCATGCATCGACGCTAAGTTTACCTATTTCTTATTTTCATACAAAAGAAGATATCTTAATTGTCTGTGAAATAATGAATCAATTTATGCATAAGGAATCGCTATGAAGGGCATTATTTTAGCTGGAGGTACGGGAAGTCGACTTGCTCCATTGACCAATGTGATATGCAAGCAATTACTTCCTATTTATGATAAGCCGCTAATTTATTATCCTTTGTCAGTGTTAATGTTATCGGGTATCAAGGATATATTGATTATAACCACGCCTCGTGACAAATCTTCTTTTGAGAGTTTATTCAAGGATGGCTCTCATTTAGGACTAAATATCCAATACGAAGTTCAAGATAAACCTAGAGGTATTCCGGAGGCATTTGTTATCGGTGAAAAATTTATTCAAAATGAACCGGTCTGTCTCATTTTGGGTGATAACATTTTCTATGGAGAAGGTATTCCTGCATATTTAAAGGGGATCTCTCAATTGCAAAGTGGAGCCTGCTTATTTGGTTATTATGTTAAAGATCCAGAACGATATGGCGTTGCAGAGCTTGATAATCAGGGTAATGTGCTAAGCATTGAAGAAAAACCTAAGCATCCTAAGTCACATTATGCCATTACCGGGCTTTATTATTATGATAACCAAGTAGTCGAATTGGCTAAAACCTTGAAGCCTTCCAAGAGAGGCGAACTTGAAATTACTGATTTGAATGCAATTTATTTACAAAAGAAGCAATTACGTCTTGAAATTCTAGGAAGGGGCGTTGCTTGGCTGGACACAGGTACGCATGAAAGCTTGCATGATGCCAGTAAATTTGTTGAAGTCATTGAGTCAAGACAAGGCTTGAAAATAGCGTGTATTGAAGAAATTGCCTATTTGTTGAAATATATCAATCGTACCCAGTATGAGAATTTAATTGAGGCGTATCCTCAAAGCCAATATCGAGCTTATTTAGAAAGTATTTTAACAAGAGAATAGGCATAGGTTAATGCAATGAAAAATATTTTGATAACAGGTGGTGCAGGTTTTATAGGTTCAAATGCCATAGCCTATTTTCTATCTCATTATCCAGATTATACCATTATCAATTTAGACAACATGAGTTATGCCGCCTCACCAAAAAACATGGCATCATTCTGGGATAACCCTCGCCATGTTTTCATAAAAGGAGATATTACCGATAGCGTGTTGGTTGACAAAATATTTGCTGATTATGACATTTCTGGCGTCATTCATTTTGCGGCAGAATCACATGTTGATAATTCAATTGCCAAGCCCGACGTTTTTATTAAAACAAATATTTTGGGAACTTTTACCTTACTTGAGGCAGCAAAGAAGTTTTGGAAAGGAAAACCTGAAAATCGATTTCATCATATTTCGACTGACGAGGTATATGGTAGTTTAGGTGAAGAAGGATTTTTCACAGAAGAAACGCCTTATGCACCCAATTCTCCTTACAGCGCTAGCAAGGCCAGTAGTGATCATTTGGTCAGAAGTTATTTTAAAACATATGGATTGAACACCGTTATTACTAACTGTTCCAATAATTATGGTCCGCATCAGCATGCAGAAAAGTTAATTCCAACAGTGATTAGAAAGGCATTGGCTCATGAACCTATCCCAATCTATGGTAATGGTAAGAATGTAAGGGATTGGATATTTGTAGAGGATCACTGTAAAGCAATTGATGCTGTTTTCCATAATGCAAAACCTGGGCAACACTTTAATATAGGAGGCAATCATGAGTTGTCAAATATTGAATTGGCCTACTATATTTGCAGTAGAATAAGTAAAAAATGCCTGCAATCTCCAGGATTTGATTATGGGACCTTAGTGGAATTTGTTAGGGATAGGCCTGGTCATGACTTTAGGTATGCGGTTTCGATTGAGAAAATCTCTAAGCATCTTGAATGGCAGCCAAGTACCATTTTTGAAATGGGTATTGATAAAACACTGACATATTACATGGAGCAGTACCAGAAAATTCAATCAATCAAACTGGATACAGTCTGAATAACTTAGGGTGCAACTTAGCGTACTGTCGCATTTTTTCATCTTGGATTATTACATTTTTAATGCAAGGACTGGCTGCACCAAAAAGGCAATTACTATATTGTAGCTCTAAGACAAGTCTTTCACCCTTGATTAAAGTTGTTCCTTTGTGCAAGCCTCGAGTGTCTTCTATATGAATAGTACCAGCTGGAACTGTGAAAGTTTTGATGTCATCTTGGGGGAAATGTTCTTCAACAGCTGAGTCGTCTAATCGAGTGTAACCAGCCTTTAGGAGGGATTTAGGGATAGCATTTGTACTATGTGATTTTCTTATAAAAACATGTGGTCCATTTTCAATAGTGACATCTGTCAAGAAAATAAATACTTTAAGCCATTTAAATCTATCCATATCGAAATGATACATTTGTGCTGAATTAGATTGTGCTTTTTTAGAACAAGGAGTGCTCCACCAAAATGCACCATAATCCGCTTTTGCAGAGGCTTTAAGATAATTTTGAGCAATGGCAATGAAGGAATTATCTCTCAATAACGCTTGAATCTCTGCGTTCGAAGCCATGGCCTCAAAAGGAATATCATAGACGGATGATAGGGGTTTTTCTTTACTGTAAATTGCTTTTACCCCTGGATTGTAAATTTGTGCCTCATCCATTGGCCTTAGGGTACATTCTTGAGTTAATGCGAATTGATATAGAGACTCAATTAGGTTCTGCGGGAGGATTTTTTCAAAAGTAACATAACCATTTGACTCAAGAGATTGGTTAATTTCATTCAATCTATTTTGGGATAAATCACCAAGAATTCCAGAAGTATTTTCAAGTTTAATGGGTTTATCGATAAGTGAGATACATTTAGAAATAAAATCATTAGATCTGCCTGAAGTCTGGCAAAAAAGTCTAATCATGCTTAGGTGAGCAGAAGGTGGAGTACGCTCATTTAAAGGCTTTTTCTTATTGAATTGATAATAAAGCAGCCCATAGAAAAGTAGATAAACATCTCGGGTGAAACGAAGCATTGCTTTTAGCTGTTTTATCAAATTCTGCATGGATTTACACCAGTAAAAGCCTGAATAGTCATGGCATGAATTGCCAAAAATCCTAACATAAATCACTTTTGATTGGAACTAAGGGATTTGCTATGCTTTGCGATTAGTGAAAAGCAATTAGATGTTATCCAGATTACATATTCTTTGAGAGGCTGTTTTGGTAGTCGACTGAAGGTTTTTGAACTCCATGTTATTTGATTCATATGTTTTCATATTCTGTTTTTTACCTGCCACATTATTTGGCTATTTTTTATGTACTAAATATAAAAAATATTATCTCGCTATTTCTTGGCTGGTATTAGCATCACTATTTTTTTATGGCTGGTGGAATCCTAAATACCTAACCTTGCTTTTGTTATCTATAACAGTCAATTATGCTTTTGGGTATACCCTTTGGAAAAGAGCTGCAAAAGGTTTGGATAATAAAGTCCTGCTGTTTTCTGGGATTACATTAAATTTACTTTTCATCGGTTATTTTAAATATGCCTATTTTTTAATCTCCAATTATAATCAAGTTGCACCCACGGTAATTGATTTTGATCCTATCATCTTGCCTTTGGGGATATCTTTTTTTACTTTCCAAAAAATTGCATTTTTAGTGGATGCAAGCAGGGGCCAGCTTAAAGATTACCGCTTCTCAGATTATTGTTTGTTTGTAACATTCTTTCCACAATTGATAGCTGGACCTATTGTTCAGCACAAACAAATAATTCCACAATTTGCAAACACTAAACAATTAAAAGTTACTGCTCAAAATTTTAATGTTGGTATCACAATTTTCTTTATTGGTTTGCTTAAAAAGATTGGATTAGCGGATAGTATTGCTGTGTATGCAAATGCTTCATTTGACGCAGCAGCTGCTGGGATACAATTAACGTTATTTGAGGCTTGGGGAGGTGCTTTAGCTTATACCTTCCAGCTTTATTTTGATTTCTCTGGCTATTCAGATATGGCTATTGGACTCGCTTATTTGTTTGGTATAAAACTACCCATCAATTTTTTCTCTCCTTATAAGGCCAAAAATATTATTGATTTTTGGCGTCGCTGGCATATCACCTTGTCCAGTTTTTTAAGAGAGTACTTATATATTCCCCTAGGAGGGAATCGAAAAGGACCTTATCGACGACAAATCAACTTGATGTTGACAATGTTGCTTGGTGGTTTATGGCATGGGGCAAACTGGACGTTTGTTTTATGGGGTGGTCTACATGGTTTATATTTGATGATAAATCATACTTGGCAACAGCTAGGTCAAAAGATATCTTTTTTTGCCGTATTTAAAAAACCTTTCTTTAGTTACTTAAGTCATATATTGACTCTAACCGTTGTTGTTGTGGCTTGGGTTCCATTTAGAGCTGAGAATATTCATGTTACAAAATCGATACTAAGCTCAATGTTTTCTATTCATGCGCTTTCAATACCTAAAAGTTTAGTTTTGAAATATGGATTTCTTCATGACCTTGCTTCAAAAGTGGGCTTTCAAAGTAACGGCATGTTTTATAATGGATTAGCTGATTGGTATTTTGGGATGGTTTGGATAATTGGACTTTTGATGGTTGCTCTTATAATGCCAAATACCGTTCAAATGATGCGTCGTTATTTAGTTGCAGGTAGAGAAAGTCAAAAGCCAACAACCTTGTTAAGAGCGTTAACATGGAAACCAACAACATTTTGGGCGATTATGACAGCGTTGATTGTTTTAGTTTCAATCATGTTGATATCAGAGGATAGCGAATTTTTATATTTTCAATTTTAAACTATGCATAAAAAATACTTAAGAAAATTTTTGTTAATTTGGGTTTTGTTAGCCATACCTATTTGTGGGAATTGGTTGTTTTTATTTAATACTGGCGAGTTATTACCCATTGAAGAAATTGTAGATAAGCAATTATCTTCAAATAATAACTGCATAGTTGGTTTGGCAACACGCAATCAAGGATATTATTATAAAAAAGAGATGTATCAGAGAATAAAACCCGAAATATTAGTTCTAGGTTCTTCTCGTGTCATGGAATTTAGAAAGGATTTTTTTTCTCGTCGAATGCTTAATGTCGGCGGTTCTATGGGCTCCATTAATGAAGGATTTAGTTTTGTAAAGGATGTTTTCGAGGAGCACATTCCAGAGACAGTTATTTTGGGATTAGATTATTGGTGGTTTAGTGAGAGAGCCGATTATCCATCACAAGAAATTAAGCCTCCATTAAAATTAAGCCACCATATTTCAATAAGAAGTTATTTATTACCTTATAAATGGTTATGGCAAAAGAAAATCACTTTCTCCCAGTATGTGAATAAAGTAAATCCGCTTCATTTGCTTAATAAGAATTATGATATGGGGATTGGAGTTGATGGCAATCTTAACAAAAATGGATTTGCATCAGATGGCTCCTATTTTTATACAAAATATATAACGGGTAGAGAAAAAAGTTTAGATGAAAAATTTCAATATTACTTCCAATTGATTAAGCAGAATGATATTAGATTTGAGAATGGTTCTTTTGTAAATGATATCCATTTTCAAAATCTTTTAAATCTATTAGATTTTTTTAAACAGAATAAGGTGCGAGTTATTGTGTTTATACCTCCATTGGCGCCTTCTGTTGTAGAGCAAATGAAAGATTTTTCTTTAATTGCAGATTTGCGGAAAAGATTAAAACAGGCAGACATCGCTTATTATGACTATCATGATGCGCAAGCGATCCATGCAAATGATTGTGAGTTCGTAGATGGAACTCACGGCGGCGATGTTTTATATGCTCGGATTTTAGCTGATATTGCCCATCATGAAAATTTGTTAAAGCAGTATGTTAACGCTGAATATCTTGATACCATAATGAAAAATTATCGCAATATTGCAATGATCCCTCTAAGTGATATTACTAATGAACCAGAGATTGATTTTCTAGGTATGGGTTGTGATAAATCAAGCCAGTATTCACTTAAACGAGGCGATAATGAATTATTGGCCAAAGCGAACTAAGTAATAGTATTTCCTTTAACTATACAATAGGCTAGAAAACAGACGTGTTATTAGATCAATTTGCACCCCCCATTGCTAAAAAAATCATTCGAAATTTACTTGGCCCCGTTAGAGTATATGATGACTTTAATAGTGCAAATCTAGCTGTAAAGAATCTGGGCTATGATGATGATGCATTGATTGATATTATTTTTTTAAAAACCAAGCGCTTTATAGAAGAGATAGCGCATAATTCTTCACGACCTTTAGAAGTGCACAATCTTTTTCTCTTGAGCGTTATTGGGATAATCAATCAAAAGCAAAAATTGAAGGTTTTAGACTTTGGTGGTGCATTCGGAACCCATTATTTCATTGCCAAGGCTTTTTTTCCCCATATAGAATTTGAATGGACTGTTGTTGAATTACCGCAGGTCATTGAAAGAGGACGCAAATTTGAAAACGCCGAATTGAAATTTCTGGATATTGAAGGAAATTTTGATAAAACAGTTGGTGATTTTGATTTAGTATTAACCTCTGGAACCTT
>CAYXVT010000130.1:0-6554 GCA_964468105.1 Uncultured Candidatus Berkiella sp.
GGAGCCAGAAGTGATTGCACCTGCGGGCCATTCAACAAATTTGGCAACGTAACGCAAAAAAGCAGCTTTAAGATGATATTCGCGTGATTGAGGTGAGTAATCTGCTGTGGCAGCACTATCGCCAGCCGGGGAACTAGCATCACCGCCCGGAGCGGTTGCTGCAGAACCGTATGCAATAGGGGCAAATAATACCAACAAACTTACTAAAATCTTCTTTATTCTCATGCTAGAGTCCATTAGCTTTGTGATTTTCGTGGATTGATAGGTAGAACCACTGTGAATTCAGTAAATACCCCTTCTTCTGAGCTTACTCTTAACTCACCTTTATGTTGTTTTACTACTGTATCATAGCAGATGGATAAACCAAGACCAGTATTACCTTTGCCGGTTGGCTTAGTTGTAAAGAAGGGTTCAAACACCTTATCGATAGATTTTTTAGGGATCCCTGTTCCATTGTCCTTTACTTTAATAACAACGGTATCTGCTTGATTATGCATCGTTATGGTGAGGGTAGGTTGATAATCAGCACCAGCCTTTTGTTGTTTTTCTCTTAAAGCATAAAGTGCGTTATCAATGAGGTAAATAAACAGACGGCCTATTGATTGAGGCGCACCTAGTACCTTTTCTAAATTAGGATCATAGTTTTTATCTAGTTTAATATCAAACTTACCAGCAGTGGCCCTGAAGCTTTCAAGCGCAATTTGAATATTATCTTCCATCATGTTTTTGAGATCGATCATCTCTTTTTCAACGCCAGCTTCTTGTGAATGCAAGAGCATATTTTTCACAATATTATCAGCTCGTACGCCATGTTCTTTAATTTTGCTGCAATTGGTTTTAAGATCTTCTAGAATATCTTGGATATATTTGAGAGCATCAGGCGCCAACTTATCTTCATTAGCTTTCAATTCCTGATTTAATTCATCTACCAGTTCAATGGATATATCAGAGAAATTATTAACAAAATTTAAAGGATTTTTAATTTCATGAGCAATACCAGTTGTTAACATACCAACAGAAGCCATTTTTTCTTGCATAATTAATTGTTCTTGCGCTTCATTCAAATCTTCTAACGCTTGATTGAGATCGCTATTTTTAACTGTTAACTCATGTGTTCTTTGTGCAACGCGGTTTTCTAATTGACGATTTGTTTCCGCTAATTCCTTTTCAGCTTTGATTTTACGTTGTACTTCAACATGTAATGTCACAACGGTATTTTGCAAGCGTGAGAAGGTCCATCGCAGCACAATCAGAAGAGTGAATATTAAAATATATAAGAGGATCCGATAAGCATCACTTTGTGATGAAAAGTGATTAAAAGCATCCTTGTATGTTTCATTTAAATCATTTAATGCAGATATAACTGGTACTTGAAAAAGTGCTTCATCTATTTGCGACATCTGAGGTTGAAGTTGCAAAATTTTATCGGCGTAAGTTAAAGCAAGATCAATTTTAGGCAACTTATCAGGGGCATTCCGAAGTTCTGTTACCAGTTTTGCTAAATAACCATGTTTTTCTTCTGAGCGTTGGCTTACATAAATCAGAATGCCACGAAAAAGATTATTCGCTGTATCAATTTGTTGCGTTTTAGAGTCTTGTTTTAATTGATCATTTTCAACTAATGCGTTGTTGGATTCATTCTCAATGATTTGACCCAATATGGTAGAAAAATTGAAGATAGCGTTTATTAAGACTGGGTTAATACGTTCAAATTTTTCGGTCAATTCCAGTTTGGTTTCAATGGTTTTTTCTAAAATATCAAATTTTGCCTGAATATTTGGGTTAGGATGTTTCTTCAAAGTATTTTTCAAAACGGCAAGAACTTCAGCTGTGCCGTCTTCTGCTTGAACGATTGGTCCATAATATTTTAAGATCCCGAATCGAATAAGCACAATCGATTCATTCAATTCAGCATCGTAACGTTGCAATTGGTTGATATGCTTTTCATATTGATCGTAAGGAAATGGTCTGAGTTCGCTTAAATAATAGATACCCGCAATCACCAATACAATAAATGGTATGCTAAATCTAAGTAGACGATTTTTGACAGATTCGTTTAATTTCATGAATATATCTATTTACTTTTCATTACTTTTGTTCATTATCTGGTAACCTACCTGTTAATGATTCTAAAAACTTTACAATGAAAGGTATATCGTAAGTCTGAATTGGTTGTCCTACTTGGTAAATACCCATCAATGTGATTGCTTCATCCAGCGTTGCAGCAGATCCATCATGTAAATAGGTCATAGCCACATTTCTTAATGAAGGAACTTTGAAAACATATTTGTCTTCTTCTTTGCCAGTAATGTTATAAAGACCCAAATCTGATTTTGAGATACTTTTGCCTGCTGCAAAATAGTCTTTATAGATCCCAAATTTTTGATATAAGTTGCCTCCGACGCCAGGTCCTTGATGACAAGTAATACAACCATAACTTTTAAATAATTCATAACCCTTTAGCGCATCGTTCGAAAGAGCTGATTTATCGCCATTTAGGTAGCGATCAAAAGGCGATTGTGGCGTAAGTAAAGTTTCGAGGAAGAGCGTTAAGGCATCTTTTATCGTTTCGGTAGAGATATTTCCAGAATAGGCACTTTTAAACGACGCAGTAAGAGTTGGATTTTCTTTCACTCTTTGTACAACATCTACCCAATTGTTTGCAAAGACGGTGGGATCTTTCAGATGATCATCCACAACATCTGCCATAGTTTTTGCGCGTCCATCCCAAAATTGCCTAAAGTTTAAACTGGCATTGAGTACAGTAGGTGTTGTTAGCGTACCTGGTTTTCGATTTTGACCAAGATATTTTGGCAAATTATCAGTACCCGCCCGATTGAGGTTGTGACAGCTATTGCAAGAAAGATTATTATTTTTAGAAAATAACGTTGCGTTGAATAATTCTTGACCTACTTTTAATTTCAGTGGAGAAAGCTTAGGAGGATTAGGAACAATGAGTATTGCCTGATTTTGTTGAGCAAAACAAATACCTAGCTTCAAGACTGCTAAAGCGCTAAGTAAAATGATTGTCCTTTTGCGTTGCAGCAACGCCAGCCCTCCTTGGTATATGTCTATTTAATAATAGTTGATGATCACCTTAGCAAACCCGAATTTGCACAATTAAGCTTTAGTACTAAAGTACAATATCGCTTATCTCCCCTTGGGCTTACCTTATATAAAGACAAAGTAATTGTTTGTCTTTCGATGTATTTACACTGAGTATAAAAATGGCGGGTAAAGATGACTAAAGACCAAGTAGTAGTTGGTAATATGTCAAGAAGCGAGACGGAAAATTCAAAAAATCTTCCGCTTGAACCTATTTCCTCCAATGTAACTACTCCAACAGCCCAATTCGTTAGCGTTGATATGCAAGCTAATGATCTTGCTGTTTTGACAAATTATAACATTTCTTTGGATGGTGTTTTAATACCATCAGCTAATGGCAACATACCTTATGATGCAATATATGGCATTTGGGAAAGAACATTTGAAGGGGCTGAAGAACTTTCTTTAGTAGATCTTTTAAATTTATTGCCTAAGGCGCAGGCAAGTGATAATGGTCCTAATTTTTTAAATGTAGAACTTGAAAAATTATTCGATATTCCGTTAGATGAATCATTGGAACAGGCAAACATAGTCCAACAAATTGACTTAGGGGGAGGGGTTGACTCTACTCCTAGAAGTATTGCCTATGATTTATATTTAAGTAATTTAGATCTCGATCTTTTAAAAGTACAATCAGTCGCACGAACGTTAGATTTCGTTCCAAGTACTGCTCAACCATTGCCGATGCTAGAGCCATTAATACAATATTTAGATCGGCCAATACCAAATACTCCACCATTAGATGTTAATCCTAGTATACCTATCCCTTTTCCATTTATTAAAGAAATGTTCTTAGTTACATATAATACAATTGAAGTACAAGGTAATCTATTTAATGGTTCCTTTGGATTTCCTGTGGGAGCAGGGCCTGGTGCACCTACGCCAGGATTTCCTACACCTTCTGTAGTTTCTGTCGATGTTTCATTTAGCTCTTCAAATAATGCTGGTGGTAGTGTTGTCTATCTCACCGGAGAAAAAATACTAACCACAGCTCAAGGCAATGTTTTAACATTTTATACGGGAAATGTTTCCGGACACTTGATGGGAGATTTTTTCTATACGATCAACAATTCCATTTTGACGCCCCCTAATCCAACTGCGACATTTGGTTCTTTTACAGGATATAATGAAGAATTCCTCTACAGTGTTACCAATAATTATGGAAACACCAATGTTGGAACGATATCATTTAAAATCATCAACGATGTTCCTGTTACGCATGACATTACTAATTCCACACCAGCATTAGAAAGTGCCATCAAAACAGTTGGTTCTGATCTCACAACGACACCAGAAATAGTGGCTGGCACTATTTTAACGCCAATAACGTTAAATGGTAATTTTATTGTTTCACCAGCCAATAATGTGCCCATTGTTCCAAGTCCAACAGATATCTACTTTGGCGCAGATGGCGGTAAAGTTTCAGCGATAACGTTAACCAGTGTTGATAATGTATTGAATTCTATTTCGAATATTAATGGTGTGGCATCGACAATGTCGGCGGCGGATATTGCAGCACTTAATGCAAGAGGTATTTCTGGGTCTACAGCGGGAGATGCAGCGCTTAAAATTACTGATCCATTAGGCAATGTATTTCTTATTGATACTAAAACCGCACAATATCTTTATACATCAAATAAGGCATTTGATCATACTAGCCCAGCTTCGCCAGAAGGTAATCCAAGTGGATTGGGAACACCGGCTCTAATTCATATCAGTTATACTTTTACGGATAACGATGGTGACTCATCAACGTCAACGTTAACTTTATCAGCTAAAGATGATACTCCAGTTGCGTACTCTAGAACAAATGCAGTAGACGAAACCAACTATTTTGTCCAAAATTTCCCTACTAATACAGGATTTAATGAAAAGGCTACAGGTAATATTTTAAATGATTCGAGCAATGCCAATATCTCTATATTTGGAGCTGATGGTGGTGCTATCTATAAAATAAATGGCATTACTGATGGCGCTGATTTAGATGGCAAAGCTAATGGTATCATTGAAGTTGCAACAACCTATGGCATTATTGATGTTTATACGATTGCTCAGGGTGGTTACCAAATTGGCGATTATATTTATACAATGGATCCAGCTAAAACAATCCCAGCATCCGATTCACTAGGTTCAGTGAATGATGTTATAACGGAAGCCCTTAAAGATCATGATGGCAGTGTTAAATCAGCTACATTAACTGTTAACATTGATTTAAACCAAGCTCCTGTTGCCGCAAATGATACCGCTACTACTAATGAAGACACAAAAATAACAGTTGCAGGTCCAGGATTGTTAGCAAATGATACTGATCCTGATGCTGGTGATATTAAACAAGTTATCAGTATCGATACCACAGGAACAGTAGGTTTAGTCACTTTCAATGCTAATGGTAGTTATACTTATGATCCTAATGGTCAATTTGAACATTTGGCAAAGGGCGCAGTTGCTTATGACACATTCAAATACACTGAAAGAGATGCAGAAGGATTAACTAGTTCTGCTACAGTTACGGTTAAAATTAATGGGGTTAATGATGCACCAATTGCCGTGGTGGATGAAGGTTCAACTACAGAGAATGCGCCTGTTATAGTAAATGTATTGGCAAATGATACAGACGTAGATGATGGTCATTCTTTTACATTAAATAGTGTCTCTATTACGAGTGCCAATCAAGGGGCAGATCCCATTGCACTTAGCAGTGCAACCGCAGTAGTCGATAGTAATCAATTGAAGTTTGATCCCGGTACTGATTTTGACTTTCTCGCCCAAGGTAAAAGTGCAACAGTTGAGATTAGCTATGAAATGCAAGATGAATTTGGAGCCACCAGCACTTCGACCGCTACTATTACGGTCAATGGCGAAAATGACCCACCTGTTGCCAATCCCGATGCGGCTTCAACCACAGAGAATGCGTCTGTTACTGTCAATGTTTTAGCAAACGATACGGATGTCGATCAGGATCACGTATTTACTTTGAATAGCGTATCGATTACAAGTGCGGTCCAAGGTGCAGATCCCATTACACTTAGCAGTGCAACCGCAGTAGTCGATAGTAATCAATTGAAGTTTGATCCCGGTACTGATTTTGACTTTCTTGCTCAAGGTAAAAGTGCCACGGTTGAGGTTAGTTATGAGATGCAAGATGAGTTTGGTTCCAAGAGCACCTCAATAGCTACTATTACCGTTAATGGTGAAAATGATGCTCCAGTGGCAAATGCCGATACGGGTTCAACCACAGAAAATGCACCAGTTACAGTTGATGTCTTAGCTAATGATACCGATGTCGATCAAGATCATGTGTTTACGTTAAACAGCGTTACCATTACAAGTGCATCTCAAGATGCTAATCCAATTACTATTGATAGTGCTAGCGCAGTCGTGGATGGTAATGAACTGAAGTTTGATCCCGGTACTGATTTTGACTTTCTTGCTCAAGGTAAAAGTGCCAC
>CAYXVT010000130.1:6654-7521 GCA_964468105.1 Uncultured Candidatus Berkiella sp.
CAGAAAATGCACCAGTTACAGTTGATGTCTTAGCTAATGATACCGATGTCGATCAGGATCATGTATTTACGTTAAACAGCGTCACCATTACAAGTGCGCAACAAGGAGTTGATCTCATTATCATTAGTAGCGCAAGTGCAATAGTAGAAAGTAATCAGTTAAAGTTTGATCCCGGTACTGATTTTGATTTTCTCGCTCAAGGAATGACTGCTACAGTTGACCTAAGCTACGAAATGAAAGATGAGTTTGGGGCTACCAGTACATCCACTGCATCGATTACCGTTGATGGGGAGAATGATGCCCCAGTTGCTAATCCTGACACTGCAGTTACGTTAAAGTATGATGCAGTTACTGTTGATGTATTATCCAATGATACTGATGTTGATCAAAATCATACCTTTACTTTGAATAGTGTGGTGATTTCTAGTGCAACCGAAGGTGTAGAAAACCTTGCCCTTTTTGACTCTAGTGTCACAATTGACTCAAACAATCAGTTAGTATTTAATCCCGGCACAGATTTTTCGTATCTCACTGCTGATCGCCATGCAACAGTTGTAGTGGATTATGTGATGCAAGATGAATGGGGTGCTACTAGTTCATCAACTGCGACCATTACGGTCAATGGGGTAGATGATGAGGCTCCAGTCATTTTAGATTTAACTGGAGATGGCATACATTTAACATCGGCAGCCAACTCTCTTGTCGCTTTAGAACATAAAGGTGAAGCACATCATATTGGCTGGATAGCACCAAATGATGGCATTTTAGTTTATAACTATGACGGTGGCAGTCAGATTAAAGCAAGTGAAATATCCTTTACCTCATATACTCCTGGTGCAAAAACAGACTTACAAGGTTTAATTGCCT
>CAYXVT010000130.1:7531-10540 GCA_964468105.1 Uncultured Candidatus Berkiella sp.
TTCTCAATTTATTTTCGCTTTCCTGCGATTGGTAATCGTATAACAAATTTGGTGTATGGCAAGATGGTAATAACAATGGAACTGTTGATCAAGGCGAATACCAAACGTTAGCACAACGCGGTATTAGTTCAATAGCCTTAATTTCTGATAATCATCAACAGATACAAAATGGAAACGTTATCCATGGATTAAGTTCATATCAAACTTCGGATGGTAAAAGTTATTCAGTTGCAGATGTCAGCTTGGCAATAGGAAGCAAAGTAGATACATTACACTCTAATGATGTGGTAACTCATCCAAACCAAATTGATTTTTCAGCACTACCAGACCCAGCTCCTGCTGCAGCAGCTAGCGTAGCCGGATCTGCACCTGCCGCACCTGGTCCAGTTGCTTCTGAAAGCGTTATAGCCCCCATGGTAGTAGAGCAAATAGCATCCCAAATAACACCTCCTGTAACGCATCATGAACCTTAAAAAGTGTTGTTAAAACATTGCAGTTACAAGCTTCTATACGACTTTAGTTTCATATCTTTAATTGTTCAAAAAGCGTAGCCTAAAGGTAGAAAAGCGCATTGAAAATATGGGTATGACTATGGTAGTAGAACAAGGTAAAAAAATCTTATCAAAAGAGAGCATATTAAAAGAATATGAATTTCTGATTAATCATAAAAGCGCAATATTCAAAAATATTAATTCAAACGGTGCTGGCATAACCAATCAATTTGACATGATGGCTAAGTTGATTGTCAATGATTTAGAGAAAGCAGATAATCTTAATGCTCTTGATGTTTGCTTAGATAAAATTAATACTTACATTGCAATCGCCTTCTTAAATTTAGCAGAAGATAATGATATTGAATTTAAATACATCACCAGATTAACAAGCTTGTTATTTAAAATGCATTTAAATAGATTGAAAATAATAAAGACAATGACGATTAAAGGGGCATTCAATGATTTGGTTTTTCTACCTCCTGAAATTGGTTATCTTAAACAATTAGAGACACTTGATTTGGATAACTGCAAATTGACTATTTTACCTAAAGAAATTGGTTTACTAAAAAATCTTCATATATTGAATTTAGATTATAATCAAATTAGCATTGTACCTTCTGAAATTTGTGAACTAACGAATTTGGAGGAATTACATTTACGCCATAATCATTTGAAAGAACTACCTATTGCATTAGCTCGTCTTGCAAAACTTCGCAAAATTGATATTTCGGAAAATGAAATTGATACGGTGCCGAATGAATTTAGCCGATACATTCATTAATGCAAGTTGATTATCTAAGAAACCTGTTTGTACTATCATTAGATATAGTGCTTTAACCAGGGACTGGTTCGGGTAGATAACTTTCAATAGCACAGGGATGTTATGGCGGAAAAGACATTTGCAGTAAATGGAGATGAGATCCTTTCGATTGATGATGTCCATGCACCCATTCAAGATGCAGTTTTTCACTACTTAACCATCTTTAAACCCTTTGAAAAGGCGTTTAAAGAGTACGTTAATCTAGATGAAACACAATTGCTCAAACTTCTCAATTCTTTACCAGATCATCCAAAAAAGGCGGAAGCTAATTTTCTAGAACTGAAATTTGAAGAATTGTTAAATCTCCCGGTTGATATTTCCCATCAAGAATTAAATAAAGTCGCAAAACATGATAAAGAAGGTAATGTCGACTCACTTGAAAGAACAGTAGACTTAAATGCGGCTTTGAATGAAGACGATTTTCTTTTTTTGTCACAGCTTAAGCCAATGTCTTTTACAATACCTACATTAATTGTTTCTCCTTATATTATTTCAAGCGTCATGCTACCTCCGCCTGTTAATACGACTCACGGGACGCCGGTAACGCCAAATATCACAGTAGACAGTGTTTTTACAGGTGGATTGAACACTGAAGTATTGCTAGATACCCAGGCAGCAGTTTCTTTTGGTGGTAATGTGATTACCCAAGGAGCTTCAGGTGGTTCTCGCATTAATGCCTATTTTGAAAACCCAGCAAGACCGGGATCAACAGAAAATAGAAGTATTCAAGGTGAAGTGATATTAACAACGCCTGAAGGAAATACTTTAACCTTTTACACCGCTGCCGTTAATGGTCACCAGACGGGTGATTTTGAATATACACTAAAACATGCCGTACCTCATAAATTAAATATACCTGGGCTTGATGTTATCATTAATTCAGGTCACAAGATTTTTACAGATAAGTTTGTTTATAGCATTACTGACGACTTTTACGACACTAACGTTGGACAATTGCATATTCAGATTGTTGATGACGTACCTATTGCAACAAATCAAGTAGGTTCTACCTCTATTTCTGAAGCGGAAATTTTGAATATCGGTTCCAATGAATCTAATACAATCGCACAAATCAAAGGAGTATTACTTTCTTCTGCAAACATACCCGCTAATCGACTGGGTGCGGATGGAGGGACGATTTTTGATATTTCAATGCCAAATGACGTTGGTGTTGCGGTAGCTACTTTAACAACTCTGACAATGACAACGCCTCAAGGAAATGTGCTTGCGATTAATCGTCAAACAGGGAGTTATACCTATACTTTAAATCATCCATTCAATAATACGACCGATGACAATACCAATTCATCTCAAGCGCAAGATATTTTTATATATGAACTATTAGACAATGATGGCGATAGTGCCAGCGCAACATTAACGATTACCATCTTGGATGATAAACCTGTTGCTAAAGTTAAACTTAATTCAGCAGATGAAACCGCACTGTTTGTAAATCCGCCAGAAACTGTGAGTGGTAATCTCATGACGGATAATAGTGGTTTTGGTGTTTCGCTATTTGGTGCTGATGGTGGCACTATCTCAAAAATAAATAATATAGCCGATGGTTCTGATCTCGATAGCTTAAGTAATGGCATTATCAGTGTGGGAACGTCATACGGCAGTTTAGATGTTTATGTGACGGCTCAAAGTGGACATAACATTGGGGATTACATATATACATTAGACAGCGCTAAA
>CAYXVT010000131.1:0-6325 GCA_964468105.1 Uncultured Candidatus Berkiella sp.
AGAACAATTAGCATTAGCTGCGTAATTGGGTGTCCACTCAATGGGGATCAGGCCAAATGGTTTGGAATCTTTTGGGAGAGGGTTAGGGTGAGGGCAGTTCGTATTTTCCTCACCCTAACCCTCTCCTAAATAAGTTTATTCCGCTTCGGTTACTTCATTAGACAGGAGAGGGGAACAGAAATGCGCCAGACCTATACCTCTGTGTTACTGCTATACTAAATAGAATTGGACTATTTAGGTTTATCCATGGCATCCCTATTATCGCTAAAAACAATCCGCCAATTTAGCCAAATGGAAGCCTTTGCAGGCATTGTTTTAATTGTGGCCAGCCTCATTGCCCTAATTGTTGCCAATAGCTTTTTATACCCTTGGTATCACGACTTCCTAAGTTCAAAATTTTATATTGGTTTCAATAACTTTCAACTAACCAAACCGCTTTTGTTATGGATCAATGATGGACTCATGGCACTATTTTTTTTGCTGATAGGACTTGAGCTTAAAAGAGAGATTATGGAAGGGCAATTATCAAAATTATCTCAAGTCATCCTTCCTGGCATAGCAGCATTAGGCGGTGTACTTGTTCCTGTTTTGATTTACATCTATTTCAACCATGACAACGCACAACTGTTAAAAGGCTGGGCCATTCCTGCAGCAACAGACATTGCGTTTGCTCTTGGAATACTGGCATTGCTAGGACCACGCATTCCGCTGTCTTTAAAAGTATTCTTAATGGCGTTGGCGATATTTGATGATTTATTTGCCATTATTATCATTGCTCTATTTTATACTTCTGATTTGTCAGCCTTGAGTTTATTCTTAGCTTTTGCAACCATTGTTCTTTTGATGATTCTAAATCGCTTCAATGTCCGTCATATTTCTGTCTATTTGTTTTTCGGTGCACTTTTATGGCTTTTTGTATTAAAATCAGGCGTGCATGCTACACTGGCAGGTGTAGTTTTAGGCTTTTGCATTCCCTTAAATTTAAAGAAAAATATAAAAATTTCTCCTTTAAAGTATATAGAAAAGAAGCTTCATCCATGGATAAGCTATTTTGTTTTACCGGTGTTTGCATTTGCTAATGCGGGCGTTCCCCTCTCTGGATTTACCATTGAAGACTTAACACATCCTTTAACTTTAGGGATCATGTTGGGCCTTTTTTTAGGGAAGCAAATTGGCGTATTCACTTTTTCTTATACAATGATAAAGCTGAAACTGGCTAAGTTACCAGAGGATTCAAGTCTTTGGCAGCTATACGGCGTTTCAGTGTTAGCAGGCATAGGCTTTACGATGAGTTTATTTATTGGCACGCTTGCCTTTGATCAAGACTACAGCGACACAAGTAGAGCGGGGATTTTGTTAGGATCCTTATTTTCCGCTCTACTTGGTTATGTTTTTCTAAGGTTATCACTTAAATCATAATCATAACGTTATTCAAAATGGATGAGCACCATGCGAGCCCAGGTTCACAATAAACTGCAACATAACTTGCTTATTCAGTACAGGTTGTGAATGGTCTTGATTATATTGCAAGCGTAATCGACTGTAATGGCTTGGGCTAAAATCAACCATGACGGTATTTTGATGTGGGCGATAGCTATCCGGCAGTAAAAGAGTTTCATTTAAAACTTCATCAACAGAACCTTCATTATCACTCCATAGACGATCATAACGATAACCTACACGCCATTTTGGTAAAAATTGATATACAGCTTGAAAATATCCGCCGTTTTGGGTGCTTTCTAATGAAGTTACTTCATCACCTAATGCGACAATACCATCTTCATGACGATGATAGAGTTCTCCTTGAAGGGTAACGAGTTCATGGCAAGCATAACCTTGCGGCGCCCACTTCCAAATAGCATCTATACCAATGGTATTGCTGTTTCCTGAAAATTCATAATCGTTGAGGTGGTTATGTTCGTCTTCTTCATTATGATCGTGATCATGGGCATCACTATGACCACCTAGAATTAAAGAATCTCTGCTGCTTGGTTTTGTATGAAGATAAGATAAACCTAGCTGCCAACGATGATAATTGTGTTCAAGATTTCCGATATGGGTAAAAAGACTCATTGAGCCAATATGATCACCAGAGCCTGCGGCAGGAAAATTCCTACCCGGAAAGGCTTCCGTTCCAAATTGCCAATAAAATGGAGTGGGTGCACTCCAGGTTAATTGCACACCATCATCAAAATATTGGTTATTAAAGAGGGCACGATAAACCAAAGGCACATCAGCAAAATCCCATTGATCTCGATGGTGATAGTTTAAATAACCTATCCCTGAGAAAAATCGACCTGCTTGAATTGTTAAATCATAGGGGAGGGCGAGTGTGCGAATATAAGCTTCTTCTAGATCATAATCGATATGTTCGGCATGTTGGTGAAATGCCAATGAAAAATTACCATAGAGATATTCATCAATGGTTGATTGGATATTAAGTTCCGCTTCATTTAGAGCAAATCCTGCACCAAGGATTGTTGCTTCATTGCCACGTTGAAACCCTGGTAAGTAGTAATTGTTGGCATTAAAGTCAGTCCAGGTGAATCCGCTGTCTATAACTAAGGATAATTGGGGATTAAATGAGTGCCCTAGAACGGTATGGGGCTGTTGCTCAACTTCATTATGGTTATGCTCATCATGAGCAAGAACTGCTACGGGCGCACTAAATAAACCACTGAATAATAGAGGAAATATTAATTTTAAACGAAATTGATTAACCACCGCACTTGCCTTTTTTATTATATTTTTAGGTGCGCTATGGTATACCAGAACAAATCAAAGCCAAAGGATTTTAAATCACCAAACCTAGCTGCCCAACTATAATCAGTTTTGGCTACTTACCGCGGCTTGTAGAGTTAATTGTATTATTCACCAATTAAAAGCAGTTTCTCTGCATGTTCAAGATTGGGTTGCGAACCATAAAGCACAATTATATCGTCTTCATGCAATATTGTGGTCGGAGGGGGGTCGATTAATCGCTGGCTTTTACGTCGGATGGCAGTAATTTTTACATTTATGCTATGTAATGATAGCTCATTTAATGTGCGGTTAATGGCATAGGAACCTTTTGAAAGGATGACAACGTTTAATACTTCCTTGGTTTCCTCTACCTCTAAGGTAGGCGATTCTTGACCTGGGAAAACCATTCTAAGAAGATCATATCGGTGGTGACGACTCTCATCTACCCAAGCATACACTTTTTTAGGGGGGATATTCATCAGTAATAATATATGAGAAGCAATCATCAAAGAAGCCTCTAAAATCTCAGGAATAACCTCTGTTGCCCCTTTTTCATAGAAAATTTTAGTTTCACTATCATCATGACAACGAACTATGATAGGCAGGTGTTTATGATGTTTTCTAACCTGCTCAATAATATTAATTGCCGCATGCGTATTGCTAAAACTAATAATAACAGCTTTTGCATGATTTATTTTGGCTAATTTTAATATTTCATAGTCTGTCGCTTCTGCATAGCAAACATTTTCGCCAGCTAATTGTGCATTCTTAACACGAACGGGATCTAAGTCTAAAGCCAGAAACTCAAGTTTTGCTCTTTCAAGAAAACGAGCAATGTTTTGGCCAACACGACCGTATCCACAGAGTATTATATGGTTACTAAGAGAGGAGGTAGCTTGATTAAGTGATATTTGCTCTTTTGTATCTGGTAAAAGTGATTTGCGGTATAAAATACTGATGATATTCTGATTATATTTAATAATAAAAGGACTCACAATCATACTTAATAATAGCGATCCAATAATGACTTGACCATAATCTTCAGGGAGCAAATGGTGAGATAAAGCATATATCAATATCGCAAATCCAAATTCACCACCTTGAGATAGTATGAGCCCCGTTTGAGTCGCAATGATTTTAGATTGTGTAAAGAAACGTCCAAGAACACTTATCAATATAAATTTAAATATAATTAAAGCGAGAAAAAGCAATAGCATCCAAGACCAAGCTGTTAATACTGTTTTTGTATCAAATTGCATCCCAATTGTAATGAAAAAGATACCTAATAATACGTCTCTAAAGGGGCGAATATCGGTTTTAATTTGATGCCTAAATTCAGTTTCACCAAGCATCATTCCCGCCAAAAAGGCACCCAATGCCAGTGACAGGCCAAAATAAGAAGTTAACCAAGCAGAACCTAAAGTAATGAATAGGATTGTTAGGGTAAACATTTCCAAAGAATAGGCACTAGTCATGCTGTAAAAGAGAGGTCTTAAGACGCGTTTACCAATAAAAAGAATCAGGACAATCGCAACCAAACCCTTAAAAATTGAAAATAATAATATATTTATAAATGAATAAGGATTAATTTCAGACATATTGGGTAGTAAAATAAGGATGGGGATGACCGCTAAGTCTTGAAAAAGCAATATACCTAATGCGTGTTGGCTATATGGAGAATTGATTTCAAGAGTTTCAGTGAGCAGCTTTAATACAATGGCTGTTGAGGACATAGCAATAATAAAACCGACAATAAGTGATTGAGCCATTGTCATATTGACAGCAAGACCAATCAGCACTGTAACAATGATGGTTAACAAGACTTGCAGGGCGCCGTAACCAAATACATCTTTTTTAAGTTTTATCAGTTGGGTTAAAGAAAACTCTAATCCAACAGTGAACATTAAAAAAACTATTCCAAATTCTGCTAATAATTTAATACTTTCTGATTCAGAGACAATGCCCACTGCATGAGGGCCTACAAGTACTCCAACTAATATATAACCTATGATTACCGGTATTTTAATACGTTGGCAAATTGCATTAATAACAATACTGATTGTTAATAGAATTAACAGGCTAGTAAATAGAGATAGCTGCATTGTGCATCCTGCATGCTCTTTTAGGGCGTGATCGCTACTTTTAAGACACCATCACGTTGGTTCGCAAATAAGTCATAAGCTTCTTCAATTTGATCTAATTTAAACCGGTGGGTGACTAAAGGTTCTAAATTGACACGTTGCGATTGAATAACATTCATTAATCTTCGCATACGTTCTTTACCACCAGGACAAAGTGTCGTTACAATTTTATAATCTCCTAACCCTGCGGCAAATGCGTCATATGGTAATTCTAATTTACCAGCATAAACACCAAGGCTAGAAAGCGTTCCTGCGGGCTTAAGGACACGAAGGCAGCTTTCAAATGTTTGCTGAGTACCTAATGCTTCAATCGCAACGTCTACACCACGTCCATTTGTAATGTTCATGATTTCTTTAATGGGGTCAACTTTTGAATAATCAATGGTGATATCAGCACCAAGCTTTTTTGCTACCTCTAAACGACTGGGTATTTTATCTACAACAATAATTTTCGTTGCACCTTTAAGTTTGGCACCTACCGTTACACACAAACCAATTGGTCCTTGCGCATATACAACGACTATATCTCCAATTTTAATATGACCATTTTCTGCACCACTGAATCCAGTGCTCATAATATCTGGGCACATTAAGACTTGCTCATCGGTAAGACTATCTGGAATAGGTGCAAGGTTTGCCATAGCATGGGGAACTAAGACATATTCAGCTTGACAGCCATCGATGGTATTTCCAAAACGCCAGCCACCCATTGCTTTGCCGCCACATTGAGAATGATGATTTTCTAAGCACGGATAGCATTGACCACATGGGGTTATGGCTCCCACAACAACGCGTTGACCTATTTGATAGCCGCTAACACCAGGACCAAGTTCATGAATAACGCCAACAGGTTCATGACCAACAATTCTTCCAGGCTCAACTGGATATTCTCCCTTAAGAATGTGGACATCAGTGCCGCAGATGGTTGTCGTTGTCACTTTGATTAAGGCTTCACCAGGGCCGACTTTGGGAATGGGCTTATCATCTAGGATGATTTTGCCTGGCTTAACAAATACAGCTGCTTTCATGGTCTTCATACGAACTCCTGATATTTATATGATCAAGTCTAAATCATTTCATCTGTAATCGTTAAATTTAAATAAGACACCTCTAATGAGGCCAGTGGGCATTGAAGTACTGATTTAATGAATAGCCCTGTTAACGACAATATTAATATATTATTAAAAGGAATAGTAACTTAGTGATAGATCTGACATTCGAATCTTTGTCAGAATTTGAGAGGGGTCATGGCATATTTTGACCAGAAATTTTTTCAGGATTATGAGAAATTAAAGAAGATAAGTGACGACAAACTTCAAAAGTGGGAAACAGCAGCGAAATTAATTAACTCCCATGATGAATATCTAAAATCTATTCACTTATTTGACGAAGCGAATGAAGCTCATAAAGAATGGCATAAATTTCTAGATAGAAATTGGAAA
>CAYXVT010000131.1:6335-9818 GCA_964468105.1 Uncultured Candidatus Berkiella sp.
GTCTGAATGAGTAATTATAAGGCCATGTGCAAGGAATATGAATATGAAATTATCCTTTTATGGTGCCACTAAAACAGTCACTGGTTCAAAATACCTATTAAATATTGACTCAAAAAATATTCTTATTGATTGCGGTCTTTTTCAAGGATATAAAGAACTACGATTACGTAATTGGGAGAAGTTACCCTTTAATCCAAGAGATATTGATGCCGTTATTTTAACGCATGCTCATATTGATCACTCTGGATATCTACCACTATTGGCTAAAAATGGTTTTAAAGGGCCGATATATTCAACGTATGGCACTAAAGATTTATGTGCAATACTGTTACCGGATAGCGGTCGAATTCAGGAAGAAGATGCCTTTTTTGCTAATAAGTATAAATTTTCAAAGCATCCCAAAGCATTGCCATTGTATACTGAACAAGATGCTAAAAAGGTCTTAAATCAGTTCATTCCAATAGAGTATAATCAAAGCCAAAAGCTTTTTGGTGACAGTCACTTTTCATTTTCACAAGCAGGACATATCTTAGGTGCATCATGTGTTAAAATTATTAACCGTAATAAGTCTATTGTTTTTACAGGTGATCTTGGCCGGCCAAATGATCCTATCATGTGCGATCCGGCTATTATTGAAGAAGCGGATTACTTAGTGATCGAGTCTACTTATGGTGATCGTTTACATGACAAAGAGTCGCCAACCGAAAAAATGGGAAGAATTATTAGAGAAACAGCTAAACGTGGTGGGATACTTGTTATTCCTGCGTTTGCTGTTGGACGTGCTCAAAGCCTACTATATTATATCCATGAACTTAAACTGCGTCATGCAATCCCAGATTTACCCGTATTTTTAGATAGCCCAATGGCAACAAACGTGACGGACTTGCTACATCGGTATATTGGAGAGCATCGTTTAAGTAAGCAAGAATGCAAAGAAATATGTAAAACAGCTACCTATATAAACACGCCCGCAGAATCTAAAACACTTGATACTTATAAGATGCCAATAATCATAATCTCTGCAAGTGGCATGGCAACAGGTGGACGTGTTCTGCATCATTTGAAAGCAATGGCTCCTGAACATCGTAATACTATCCTGTTTTCAGGTTTTCAGGCCGGTGGAACTCGAGGGGATAGGATTTTGAAAGGGGAGCATGAAGTAAAAATTCATGGAAGTATGGTTCCTATTCGAGCGCATATAGAATACATCAATAACGCATCTGCTCATGCTGATTACGAAGAAATTCTACAATGGTTAAGTCACTTTAAAAAGGCACCTAAAAACACCTTCATTATTCATGGCGAGGAGCAAGCGGCTCTGTCAATGAAATTAAAAATTGAAGAGCGGTTTCATTGGCATTGCACAGTTCCTGATTACATGCAAACAGTAGAACTTTAAATGACTGACATCAACAATTTACAATTAAAAAACTTAGGAATTAATACTTACAAGGAATCTGTCATATATCTAAGGGAGGATAGTCATGTCTGTCGCTCTGAAGGATTTGAGGCGCAAGCACGTATATGTATCAAACATAAAAATGGTTCAATACAGGCGACCTTAAATACGGTAGAAAGTAATTTACTAAAACATAATGAAGCAAGTTTGTCGACATACGCTTGGGAAGTGCTAAAAGCAAATGAAGGAGACACTATTCATGTTTCCCACCCAAAGCCGTTAATTTCACTTCCCTTTATTAGATCGAAAATATATGGGAATGAATTAAATAAAAGCGAATTTAAGTCAATAATAAAAGAACTTGTTTCTGGTGATTTATCTGATATTCACGTATCAGCATTTCTAGCCGCTTCTGGCGGTGGGCGACTGAATAAAAATGAAATTTTATATTTAACACAGTCAATGATTGAAGTGGGAGCAAAGCTATCATGGTCTACTGAACTTGTAGTTGATAAGCATTGTGTTGGTGGGTTGCCAGGTAATAGGACTAGTCTGATTGTTGTACCAATTGTAGCTGCGTTTGGATTAACTATACCTAAAACATCTTCAAGAGCTATAACTTCACCGGCAGGTACTGCAGATACGATGGAAGTGCTCTCTCCAGTTGAGCTCAATATCAATGCAATGCGCAAAGTGGTAGAGAAGGAAAATGGCTGTATCATTTGGGGCGGTGCTATATCGTTAAGTCCAGCGGATGATCTATTAATACGTATAGAGCGAGCACTGCTCTTAGACAGTGAAGGCCAACTGGTAGCTTCCATTTTATCAAAAAAGATTGCTGCAGGGTCAACAAATATCATTTTAGATATACCTGTTGGTCCTACAGCAAAAGTAAGAACAACTGAGTCTGCAAACTTATTAAAAGAGTATCTTGAAACAATTGGTAAGCAGTTGGGAGTATTGGTGAAAGTGCTACTAACCGATGGTGCACAACCTATTGGTAGAGGAATTGGCCCGGCATTAGAAGCAAAAGATGTTTTAGCTGTTTTGCAGGGCGATACAAATGCACCGCAAGATTTAAAAGAGCGAGCATTAATGCTTGCTGGTAATGCACTTGAATTTTCATCTCAAGTGAAACCAGGAACAGGATTAAGTATCGCTCAAGAAATACTTACTAGTGGAAAAGCTTGGCAAAAATTTCAAGCGATTTGTAAAGCACAAGGAGGATTGTTTGAGCCTCCAGTAGCCAAATTTAAACATGTTGTATGTTCAAAAATGAATGGAGAAGTAAGCGCTATTGATAATCGATATATATCCAGAATTGCTAAATTAGCTGGGGCACCTAATTCAAAAGCCGCAGGTGTTGAATTACTAACACCCAATGGCTCAAAAGTAATCAAAGAGCAACCTTTATTTATTATTCATTCTGAAACTAAAGGTGAATTAGACTATGCAGTTGATGCTTTATTAAATGATTATACAATTATTCATATCAGGGAGAGCGAATGAAGCCATTGATCTTTTTTCAATATGGAGCGGATTCGCTTAAACAATCTTTGAAAGATCATGATAAATATGAGTTTGGCACACTTATTACTAGACAATTTCCAGATGACGAAACCTATATTAAATTTGAAACAAATGTTAAAGACCGAGAGGTAATATTTGTTGCCTCTCTTGATAGACCAAATCAAAAAATATTACCATTACTTTTTGCTTGCGAGACAGCAAAGGAGTTGGGCGCGAAAAGGGTGGGGTTAATTTCGCCGTATTTATCTTATATGCGTCAAGATAAGCGGTTTCAAACGGGGGAGGGAATAACATCAACTTATTTTGCTTCACTCATATCACAGTATTTTGATTGGCTGATAACCATTGATCCTCATTTACATCGTAGAAAATCAATGAATGAAATCTATAAAATCCCAACATTTGTATTGCATGCAACAGATCCAATAGCACATTGGATAAAATCGCATTACGATTCTTCATTTCTGATAGGTCCTGATAATGAAAGTGAACAATGGGTTGCGGATATCGCCAGAATAATTAATATTCCCTATGTAATTCTTGAAAAAATTAGA
>CAYXVT010000131.1:9828-10538 GCA_964468105.1 Uncultured Candidatus Berkiella sp.
TGCCTAAATAAATTTAGAAGCATGACCCCTATTTTAGTGGATGACATTATCTCTACAGGGAGAACTATTGGGAATGTTGTGGAAGTTCTTAATACTAATAAAATGAAGCCTTCCGTTTGCGTTGGTGTTCATGCCGTATTTTCAAATGATGCTTATTCCTATTTGAGTAGTTCAGGTATATCTCAAATTATTACATGCAATACGATAATGCATCCTACCAATCAGATCGATATTGGAGAGCTTATTCGTCATTGTATTGACGAAAATAAACTTATTGGATGATTATAAGGTAAATTATATTTTATGAGTTCCTATTATTTAGAAAATTTTGTTAATCCTAGCTCTATCGCTGTCGTTGGCGCAAGCGATAAATTGCTCTCGGTAGGGGGGAAAGTTTTTAAAAATCTTTTAGATAATAATTATGCAGGAAAAATATATCCGGTAAATATCAAATATAAGGTTATCCAAGATCATCCTGCTTATAAGTCAGTGAATGATATTCAAGACGCTATTGATCTTGCCATTATTGCAACGCCAGCAAACACCGCTCCAGACATACTCAATGACTGTGCGAAAAAAGGAATTAAAAGTGTACTCATACTATCAGCTGGCTTTAATGAATCAGGGGGAGATGGCACTCGCTTAGAAGTAACGGTCAAGAATATTGCCAAAAAGCATGGTATACGCATTATGGGACCTAACTGTTTAGG
>CAYXVT010000132.1:0-5087 GCA_964468105.1 Uncultured Candidatus Berkiella sp.
TTCCAAAATGCGCTTGCATTGCACTTATTTGTACTGCTAAAGATTGGTTCTTCAATGTAGAACAGATATTTTCTGTTAACCATTGATGCCATCGCGCCATGGCTCCTTTGGCAGCAGCAGACAATTCAACCACATCCACTAGCTGTTGATGAATTTTGGTACGCTGTACTTTGTTTTGACGAATTTTATCAAAAATAGCTTTGGCCAGTGATTCTTGATCACTGATATCTTCTTGTGAAATTGCTTGCGAAAAAGATTTAAGCTCCTGAGTCTTTAATTTCTTTTTGGGAAGAAACCAAGCCAATAACGGTGGTCTTGCTATTTTTTTCTGAAATTCGGCTTGAACTTGCATCAACTGAGCTAATTGTTTTTCATAGTCTTCATCTTGTTGTTGCAACTCATTGATGAACTCTTCTGCCTCACCCTCATAATCTGCTTCAAGACTTTTATCTTGTAACTGAGCTAAATCTGATGCCAGCGTGACAGTAGCAAGATATTCTGCATAGACTTTTTTGAGCTCTTGCTGTTCTGTGTGTAATGAAATGGAGTAAATCGAAAGTTCACCTTTATTCAATAACGCGATATGAGGCAAAGATTTAGGATGGATAACAGAATCAACTATTTTTGATGCAACGATTGATGAGATAAATTTCTCTTTATCTGAACCAATGGGTGCTTTCACTGCAAGCAACTCCCCTTCTTCAAGGGATAAAACATGCACTGCGGCTTCGAATTCACAAGGTGTTAAAGGTAACTTATCAGAACTATGACCACATAAAAGGGAAGCCTTTGCATAACATTCTAGTGTGGTTAGCTGTGCTTTGGGTTGATAGTCTTCAATCGTTGCAAAAGTATTACTGAGCGCATTGCTCTCAACCAATTCTATAACCTCATCAAATATAATGCCTTGTTGACATAAAGTGAAACCCAACTCGGCCAATCTCTCTTGCCACTTTCCAGCACTCAACTCATTCAGACAATTTCGACAAGCTTCGAGGGCATCACTCCAATTTTCAATAGCGAGTGTATTGTCTTGGGTTAACCACTCAAAACGCAACCAATCATCAAAGCAATGCATCTGTGATGCAAAAGGGCTTTGGCCCAACAACGCTTCAAATTGAGCAGGTGGCATCCATGGTAAATGTTTAGCTGTTAAACACAGTTTAGAGTCTTTTAATTCTGCAGGGATCCACAATGGGATCCAGAGTTCTTCGCCACCCTCTTTTTTGCCCACAAAGGGAGCTACCCAAACTAAACCATCTTTTCTTACAATGTTATCCAAGTTTACAAACTGAAAATAAGGTTGCGTTGGTATGGTGATAGCGTTAAGGCTGCTTCGCCATAAGTTTTGTTGCCAAATATTGATAAGAGCAAATGTTGGGGTATGCGACATGGTAAGCCTTATTCCTTTGAAGCAAGGCCTAGCTTAACGCCACAGGCAAAAAAAAACCACTTGATATAACAAGTGGTTTTTTTTAGAAGAAAAGAAACTTAGATACCAGGTTTAACTCTTGGTCTGTACTGGTCATCTCTTAATACTGGTTCTGGACGTGGGATATCAGGACCATTTGGACGTCTTTGCTTTGTAGCATTGTATCGTGGGTCTGTAGGTTCGAAATCCATACCCTTTGAAAGACGACTGTTCATTTCATTATGGGTATTACCAAGGAATTCACCACTTCGAACAACCTCTAAACCGAGACGTTTAGCTTGTTCTAAGTCCATACCACGTGAAACCGCAATCCAAGCATTATCATACATGCGTTCGAAGGCTTCATACTGGGTAGGGATACCTGCCGATTTTTTTAATACTGCCATATACACAACCTTATGGTTCTAAACTATTTTTTGATTATATTAGATGGACTTATGCCTTGTCTATCAAACTCATACCACTCATCTTTGAGTATAGGCCATCCAACCGATTTTGTTAGAATTCTTTCCAAATAGGACTGTCTTTTTCTTCAACTATTCCATCACGCTTTTCGGAAATCCTTATACTTTTTTCAATTTCTTTAGTTACTGAATCAGGTATATGGGTGCGCTTTTTATCGAATTCTCTTAGAAATTGATCAATTTCACTCGTATAGCCTGTGCGCTGGATTTTTTTCTCTGCCATCTCATTATCTCTTATGGGTTGTAGTAAGGGTTTTCGCCTTGCGTATGATCAGTCACATCGATAACGGCTGTTACTTCAGGTAATTGGGTCATTAATGATTTTTCGATGCCTTGCTTTAAAGTCACATCGACCATACCACAGCCATGACAACCACCCCCAAATCGCAGTACAACTTCTTTGTTCGCTGTGATTTCGACTAAGGTGACCATGCCACCATGACTAGCAAGATTAGGGTTGACCTCATTTTGGAGAATATAATTTACCCTTTCCGCCAAACTATCCTCTTCATTGGGTTTGGCGCCGCGTAAATTTGGAGCCGTGATTGCTAACTGGCCACCTAATTTATCGCTTTTATAATCAATTTCCGCATCTTCTAGGTAGCTGACGCTAGCTCTGTCGATATAAATTGTAAATTGCGCAAATGGCACAGGAATATCACCTGCACGATGTTCTCCGGGCGGACAAAAAGAGATGCTGACATCTGCATTGGGCTGTCCTGGATGATCTAAGAAAATACGCAATCCCATACCCGGGATCTCTTCTTTTGCAATCAGGTGATTGAAGTGTTCCTGCGCACTGGCACTAACATGAATTTTCGGAAGAGTCACTGCATCTACACTCATTTATCACCTAAGATCTAAAACTAAGTTTGTATTTTACTTGATAATCCTTATCATTTGCTACTGAGCCAATCCTTTGGCATGATGGACTATATCGACTTCTGGGGATTATTTATTCTGCTAATCTAAAAGTAGAATTCCAGTATACCCTAGCAAGAGTGATTGAGGAAAAGCAGCATTGCCATGGAGAGTTAAATGGCTGACAGAAACGTACTAGACTTTCGAGCTCAAGCAGAACAAATGATGCGGATTATTGAGACCCGTCTTGAAGCCGGGCAACGCAATGCGGCAATTGAGTTCCTGATCCTCAAGTTTAAAGCCCTGTATGAACAAGGCGTATCCAGCGGTAAATTATATGAAAATGAGGGTATATTCCCGTATACACCGTTTTCAGAATAACTAAATAGCCCACTTATATTATTGAAATTTCCCCGGTTTTATCCACACCATTTTTCCGTATCTTATTGAAAATTAAGTCTTTATTCACGCCCGCCTTATTTGGTTATTTAACATAGTTGTGTCATACTTATAGAATAAATGGCCGAAATTTGTAGTCGGAGGCCCCTATG
Organism: Uncultured Candidatus Berkiella sp.; assembly: GCA_964468105.1. Classification (GTDB taxonomy): domain Bacteria; phylum Pseudomonadota; class Gammaproteobacteria; order Berkiellales; family Berkiellaceae; genus Berkiella. The sequence continues at coordinate 3,309 of CAYXVT010000132.1, forward strand.
TCAGATGTTGGACCAGATAAGTCGGTGATACGTATGATGAAGTCAGCTGAAGCTCAAAAATTATTAAAAGAGATTAGGTCTCTTCTTAAAGATAAAAATATTCCTGACAAAATATTAACAACTGCTACAGAATCATATCTCAAGAATAATAAGATAAATGACCTTGCCGATCCTTTATTCATAGCCAATAAAGCGAAACTTACAAACAACATAGTTAGCGAATTAAACGCCAAGGCAGGCAAAAAACAAAAGCCTAAAAACAAATAAACTTTTTTTGACGTCTAAAGTTAGACGCTACATAATGTAAAACTTTTCGAGTAGTACAGTAGTTTGAGTAGTAGGCAGTATATGGGTTTAAAATTCTCTGGATCACCACAAAACGGCAAACCAAAAGATATGGATTCACTTTTTGAAACTGCTGCACGAAATTTACCGTCAACCCCACAACGCGATGAGGCATTACTTAACTCGCCTGTGGCTAAAAAATTAAACAAATTAGTGCCAGACGAAATTGCTGTGGTTCTGTCGCCTTTAATGAAAGAATTTAATAAAAAAATAGAAGAAGCATTGGCTCGAATTGAATCTAAAACACAAGTAAGCACTAAACCAGGGGGCTAAGCTTAATAATCTTTACATTTTATCGTTGAGTTACACCATTTAATTAGGGCGTATTTACCGATTGTCGGTTCCAACTAGCTTAATTTTGCTATTCGTGAGAAATTTCCTCCCCAGCACTTTACTTACAAATAAATTGTGTTAACATACCAAAATAATTTAGTTGGATGATTACTTAGGAATCCATTTATGGCATACTTACCAAGTGCGGAACATAGATTTAGGTCAAAGGAAAGGCCAAAAACTGAGAATGAGATCCCAAATCAAATTCAATTCACACCCAATGCATTCTTTAGCGCAGTCGATGCTGTTCAAGATTTAGCAATAATACCGGAAAAGGTTAATACACCTTTAACAAAAAATCTTCAGAGTCTGGATGTTGTTTTCACTCATTTGTTGAATGAATCTAAGCCAGAACAAACGGCAAACAATAAAACCAAAAATCGCTTCTAAATCTGAATCCCCCTCTCCTACCTGTCCTACGAAGCTTCTGAGCGTAGTTGGAAAGCGAGAGGGGATTTTCAATCAGTTAAGCTGCTTGAGATGTCTGCATATCATAGACAAACCAACCAACCAATGCTCCAATCGCTACTATTGGCGCTACGAATTTTGACATAAAGCCACCAATCATAATACCGGTACTCAAAACCACAACACTCAATGTCTTTTCAGGATGTGTTAATCCATTTTGACCCAGTGATTGCAAATCACTTACTACACTACCACCAGCGACGTGCTGAATTTCGTTTATTGCTAATTCCCGCATAACATACTCCCTACATTACTACATTACTCGAAGCCATTTGCTTTTAGGCGAGGCGTCAAGCCTTTAAGCAATAGGAGTGTACATCTTAGTACATGACTATTGCGAGAAGGCGATGACAACAAAGCATAAAAGCAAATGGCAAAGAGTAATTTACACGGGTGGGTGGAAGAGAGTAAAGAAGTTTTCAGTCGTCTGTTCGGAGATCTTGCTAAGTGGTTCACCACGTAGTGCAGCAATATATTCTGCCACATGACAAACATACGCTGGCACATTTGGCTTGCCACGATGGGGAATGGGGGCTAGATAAGGGCAATCTGTTTCCAATAACATTTTATCAAGAGGCATTTTACGTGCGACCTCTTGTAGAATAGTGGCATTTTTAAATGTGACAATACCTG
>CAYXVT010000132.1:5097-9830 GCA_964468105.1 Uncultured Candidatus Berkiella sp.
CCCAATCTTCAGTGAAACAATGCATAACACCGCCAATTTCATGTGCCTTTTCAGACCGCATCAAAGTTAGTGTGTCTTCTTTGGCTGCTCGAGTATGAATTATTAAAGGTTTATTAAATTGCTTAGCACAATCGATATGTTGTGCAAAACGTGTTTGCTGCCATTTCATATCGCCTTGGGAACGAAAATAATCTAAACCAGTTTCTCCGATTGCTATCACTCGGGGATGAGCAGCGTATTCTTGTAATAGGGAAATGTCTAAGGGTTCGCCTGGATTTTCATTGGGATGTAAACCGGTTGAAATAAAGACATTCTCAAATTTTTCACCAATGCTAACCAATTCAGGGTGATCATTTAATGTCACTGCCACGCATAGAAAATAGCCAACACCATTATCTTTTGCTTGCGCTAAGACAAGTTGTAGATCGCCCCCATAAGGAGCCAAATCTAACATGTTCAAATGGCAATGCGAATCAACTAACATGAGTTACATCGTATGAGTAGGACGGTCTGATTTTAAAGCACCGGCTAGGTAAGTTTCAATTTTATTACGAATTTTAAGACCTTCTTCTCCCTGAAATTGAACACCAATACCAGCAGCACGGTTTCCCTGCGCCCCATTTGGCGTCACCCAAATCACTTTACCAGAAGCCGGTAATTTTTCCGTTTCTTCCATCAAATTAAGTAGCATAAAAACTTCTTCGCTTAATTGATAAGATTTGTTGGTGGGAATAAATAAAGCGCCATGTTTTACAAATGGCATATAAGTGGCATATAGCACCGCTTTATCTCTGATCGTTAACGATAATATACCTGGCCTTTGTGGCTTAGGAGTAGAAGAACTATGATCGGTTGTTAGGCTCATGCTAATTTTCCTTGATGGCACAAGACATGCCATTGGCAAAACAGCGATTCAAACAACAATTGTTTGTTAATCCCAGGTGATGATAATGCTCGTATTGCTTCATTCACTTTTTCCAAATAGGAGAAAATTTGTGCAAGTGAAACTTTACTTAATAAATGGCGCAAATGCTTAACTGGTTCAGCGTTGTACGAAAATCCAGTTTGGCACTGGAAATCATACCGCATAGAATCAACTAACCAATAATATAGTAAGTATAGTGCAGTCAATGGTTGCGAGGTGAAAAGCTGCTGTATCTCTTCACTGTCAAAGGCCTTTGTTGTTCCTTCCAATAACGCATTACATAATGTTACCTGTCCTTGTAGTGGAGAACCCATGATTTCTTGGGCTAATAAAGGAGAGCCACCTGCAAGAAATACCCCCTGTTGGCATTCTTCCAAGGTGCGCGCTGGAAACTTTTGCGATAACCAAGACAATACTGAATTCGGCTTTTCAGCGTGGGTAAAATATTGTTGTGGGTTGCCACTAAAATTAATACCGTATCACCTTGAGGCTCTTCTAATGTTTTTAATAACGCATTTCCAGAGCCCGTTTGTAATTTATCCACATCAAAAAGGGTAACGACTTTTTTTCCTTTTTGATGAGAAGTTTGATCTAAAAAATGACTCACCGCTCGGATATCATCAATACCAATCGGTTCTTGTTCGCCTTTGCGAAGGCTATCTGGATGATGCTGTTGTTGAAATAAAAAACATGAGCGACATTGTTGGCAAGCGCCAGTTGCGCTTGGTGTTTGACAAAGTAATAATTGCTCAAAGGCTTGCGCAATGAGTGTTTTACCCAAACCTTTTGGACCGTAAAACAATAATGCATGTGGAACTCTTTGTTGCATAAATAATTGCAACAATTTTTGCCAAATCGGTTCAAGCCATGGATAAAGAATCATATCAGTTCTTTCAATAGCGTTTGAATGGTTTGTTGAACTTCTTCTAAAGATTTAGCCGCATCTACCACAAAATAGCGTTCCGGATTGCGTTTAGCCATCGCCAAATATTGTAACCTGATCCTCTCAAAGAACGGTTTCTTTTCTTTTTCAAAGCGATCCAAATCACGATGTTTCAAAATACGCTCAAAGGCAACTTCCACCGGCGCATCTAATATTATCGTATGATCAGGGACAAAATCTCCTAGTGTCCAACGATTAAGTTCATCTATCTTTTCAATAGCAAGCCCTCTACCTGCACCTTGATAAGCATAGGTTGCATCTATAAAGCGATCGCAAATCACCCATTTCCCTTGTGCTAAAGCAGGTTTAATCACATGCTCCACATGTTGCAATCGGCCAGCATACAGTAGTAATAATTCTGTTTGCGGTAATGTGGCTTCATCAAACTCCGATAATAAAATCCCACGGATAGACTCTGCAATTGGCGTGCCGCCTGGCTCTCTGGTTACAATGACTTGATTGCCTGCATCATGAATAAATTTGGCAATAAAATTAACGTTACTCGATTTCCCCACTCCTTCGATGCCTTCAATGGTAATCAATTTTCCTTTTTGGCTGTTCACTTTGCATCATTCCTTTTTGATAAATCCATGCCAACACCTAATTGGTATATTGTGACAGGACGTAATAATTGATATTGCGTAACAGCAATATTATGCTCTTTTAGCGTAGTGGAAAAGTGATGCGAACCATCCCCTCTTGCCACAAAATAAAGTGATTCACCCCTATCAGGATGCAGTGCGGCGGTAATGGATTTCATTCCCGGCATGGCAATCGGCGTTGGCGGTAAACCTTTACGCGTATAAGTATTGTATGGGGTATCGAATTTTAATTGGGCTTTATCTAAGCGGCCGGTATAGTTTTTTCCTAAACCATAGACCACCGTTGGATCTGCCTGCAAACGCATGTCTCTTATTAGTCTTCGTTGAAAAACACCAGAAATTAAATTTCTTTCTGCGTCTACTGCAGCTTCTTTCTCAATAATGGAGGCTAAAATCAAGGCTTCATAGGCGGAATTTAACTTCACATCAGAAGAACGAGTGTCCCAAGCGTGTTGCAACTTTTTTTGCATCATTTGATGTGCACGTTGCAAAATATTTAAATCAGACATACTCGAAGTGTAAAAATAAGTTTCAGGAAAAAATTGCCCTTCCGGTGATATATTAGGTGCTCCCAGCAAAGTCATTATTTCTTGTTGTGATTTACCTTCACATTTTTTACTAATGTTTGGCAATGCCCAAACAGACTGGAGAAGTTCTTCAAAGGTGACACCCTCTATGATTGTAAAAGGATATTGCACCACATCGCCTTTCTTGAATTTCTCTAATAGCTGTTCGGGTGTAATGGATAAAGAAAATTGATACTCACCCGCTTTGAGTGATTTCTCTAATCCTTGATATTGAATGGTCCATATCAGCAACTGCGCTTGTAATGCCGTAACAATACCTTTTCTTTTTAACTGGTAAACCATGACCGTGGAACCAGTTCCTGGGGCAAGCGTATATTTGATGGACTCTTGTGAAGCTTGAAGGGGTGAGTGAATAAAGTGATGGAAACCATAGAAAGAGGCTGCGGTACCAAATAGTAGCGTCATTAAGATTAAAGATAACACTACTTTAATACGCACCATCTACTCTCTTTTTGGGGGCTTGAGTAGGGTGGGCAAAGCTTTTAGCGTGCCCACCATCTTAATATCAATGGTGGGCACGCTAAAAGCTTTGCCCACCCTACGTCAGAGGAAAAAAACTATATCTTCTTAAATATCAGTGCGCCGTTAGTCCCGCCAAACCCAAATGAATTAGAAATACAAATATCCATTTTCATTTCACGAGCATGATTTGGTACAAAATCTAAATCACAATCGTCGCTGGGTTTAACTAAATTAATCGTTGGTGGTGCAATTTGATCGCGCAAGGCAAGAACGCAAAACATCGCTTCAATCGCTCCTGCTGCTCCGAGTAAATGTCCCGTCATTGATTTTGTTGAACTCACTGGTATCTTTTTCGCATGAGCGCCCAGTGCCACTTTTATTGCAAGACATTCACCTGCATCTCCAACTGGTGTTGAAGTACCATGCGCATTAACGTAATCGATAGCCTCTGGCGCAATGCGAGCATCATTCAATGCAGCGGTCATTGCAGCAGCTTCACCGATACCGCCTTCTGAGTAGCTCGTAATATGATAAGCCGAAGCGCTCATACCAAAGCCAATCAATTCAGCATAAATTTTTGCACCACGCTTCTTCGCACTTTCATATTCTTCTAGCACAAGGACGCTAGCACCATCCCCAAGAACAAAGCCATCTCTATCCACATCCCAAGGACGACTTGCCAATTCAGGCGCATCATTACGTGTTGATAACGCACGCGCAGCAGCAAAGCCCCCCAATCCTAGCGGTGTACTTGCCTTCTCTGCTCCACCGGCAACCATACTGTCAGCATCACCATAGGCTATGCATCTGGCAGCCATACCGATGCTATGAGCACCTGTTGTGCAAGCCGTTGCAAAGGCTATATTGGGACCTTTAAAACCATACATAATGGAAAAATAGCCTGCGCTCATATTGATAATGGCGCCTGGAATAAAGAATGGCGATATCCGACGAGGACCCGAATCACGATATTCATCATGGTTCTTTTCAATGTAGGCCAAGCCACCAATTCCAGAACCAATGGAAACCCCTATTCGGGAAGCATTCTCTGGGTGTGCGCTAAGACCTGCATCTTTAACCGCTTGAACAGCGGCAGCAATGCCGTATTGGACAAAAGTATCCATCTTACGTGCATCTTTGGTCGTTATCCCATAAAGTTGAGGATCAAAATTACGGACTAATCCGCCAATTTTTGCGCTGAAATTCGAAACATC
>CAYXVT010000132.1:9840-10390 GCA_964468105.1 Uncultured Candidatus Berkiella sp.
GAATATTTCGCCAATTGGTTTCGACGTCATTTCCCATAGGAGAAACGACACCTAATCCGGTGACGACGACTCGACGTTGCATAAAACTCCTCCCATAAGAAACAAACAGGGCTGCCATAGCAGCCCTGTTTTTATTCGGGATTACTTCTTCTTTGCGTGTTCTTCAACGTAGGCAATGGCTTCCCTCAAAGTAGTGATTTTCTCAGCTTCTTCATCAGGAATTTCAATTTCAAATTCTTCTTCTAACGCCATTACCAGCTCGACGGTATCGAGCGAGTCTGCTCCTAAATCATCAACAAACTTAGATTCCGGGTGAACCTTATCACGCTCTAAACCGAGCTGTTCCACCACGATATCTGTTACTCGCTCCTCAATGCTGTTCATGACAACTTGTTCCTCAGCCATTTTATCGACTTCCGCTCCGCCAAATAAAGTTAAAAAACTAACATCAATGGTTTAATACCTAGTTAGATGAGCGCAAATGCTAGCAAAATATTCTCTCTCACGCTACCAGTAATACTCAAAGTCTTCACAATATAAGGATTTATCC
>CAYXVT010000133.1:0-2303 GCA_964468105.1 Uncultured Candidatus Berkiella sp.
ACTTCTATTTTTAATTTTGAATTAATGATGAATAAGAGTAAGTCGCTGCGAAGCAGATTGCCCCCTTTGATAGGGGGCCGCGAGTCTGCGAGCGGGGGATGTTCTGCTCATGTATGTACATACACTAAAATATTTAAAAATTCCCCTTGAAAACAAAAAACCCATCCCCATTTAATTATTGTGACAGTAACAAACAAATTACTCAATTGGAGGAAGCTATGAACTATAGATGTCATCAACAACCATCAAATTTACTTCGTGAATTACAAAGTGAATTGTTTCCGCTAATGGGCTGGACTAAACCAACGGAATCATTAGCATCAGAAACAGCATGGGCGCCGAAAGTCGATATTAAAGAAGAAGAAAACGAATTTGTTGTCTATGCTGATATACCTGGGGTCGATCCAAAGGATATTCAAATCGACATGGAAGGCAATACGTTAACCGTGCGAGGAGAAAGAAGCACCTTTAAGGAAGAAAAAGATAAGGATAAAAAGTATTATCGGTTGGAGAGAAATTATGGCAAATTTTATCGCCAATTCACACTACCTGAAACGGTAGATGGCAGTAAAATTTCCGCCAAAGCAAAACAGGGCGTTTTAGCGATTCATCTGCCAAAAGCCAATGAAGGCAAACATCAAAGGAAGATAACAGTACAGGAAGTTGAATAGGAAGGCGGAAGGCCGGCAGCCAATGCTGCCGGCTTTTTTTAATCGCTTAAAGAGCCTGAATCTCTTTTACCAGGTTTTGCTCTTCTCTTTGCTGTAGATTCATCCTCAACGTTCTCAATACGTTCTCCATCTTCAGATACAACGCGTTTGTCATCTGTACCTTCTGCTGCTGGCGGAGGTGTTACAGCAGTGGTTGGAGCCGCTAGTTGATTTTCGGTAGCTGATTTAGACTTAGCACCAACCCATCTTTCTTTGGTGAAGGTACTTCTGTCGGGCATTGACGGCATTGATGGCATTGAAAGTGCGCCACGACGATGAGCAATCAATAAAGCGACAGAAGCAACACCAAGTCCAAGTGTTACGGCGCTAGTCACAGGGTTGTTTGTAGCGATATTATCTTTTGCATTAGCGCAAAAAGAATCCCAGGCCGCACTTGCAGCTGGTGCAGCAGAATCAGATAAAAAAGCCCCAAATTGTGCCATGTAACCTGGCGCAACTGCGGCTGCTGTTTCAGCGGCTGCTTCTGTTACTTTTTCTTCAGCTTGCGTAGCAACGGTTGTTGCTGCGACGGTTGTTGCTTGTACTACTGCTTCTGTTATAGCTGGTGTAAATGTTTCTGCTGCAGTTTGCCCAAGAATATTTGCACCTTCTTGTGCTACTTCAGCTGTACCATTCAATATAGTTCCTGCTAACGACATATTCGGATTCCTTCTTTGCTTATACTTCCAATGGAAAGACCCAAGGTCTTTTCTTCTCAATACCTATTGAGAAGATGAGGCTTTTTATCATAGTTAAGTGCAAAATGAAAAGAATAACGCCAAATTGTCTCTGTTTTGTTGAACAGTATACTGTTTTTTTAGTAGGTTTTGACGTTGTTAATTAGCTAATAAAATGTAGGAAGATGGCATAGAGCACCGTTGTTTGCTAAGTTCCTTAGATAATAACCCGTGCCTTTTAAAGGTGAAAAATGTTTAAACCTGTTTTGTCTGCATTATTTTATGGTTCATTTTTTTTCGCTAATGCGGTTTATGCGGCAGCGGTGGAAGTGGATCTTCTTGGTAAATTAGATAATGTTGAAGAACATGTTTCAGATGAAAATAAAAGATATGAAGGCAAATATAAAATTATTCAAATGTTGGTTAAATGTGAATTTGATGAACAATGTGAATTAAATATGATCCCAGAGCTTGAAGACTTATTTAAGCAAACAAAAAATTTAATGTATAAAGGATTTTTAACATATCTTAAATGGGAAAAAAGTGATTTGGAATATAACATCAAACACTGTCAAATCCCTGAGAAAAAACAAGTTCAAAAAGTTTTTGCTAAATGTTATGGACAGTGGGTAGATTATGAAATTAATCATCCGCCTCAAAATCGTCAAGAAATTGATAAAATAGAAACCGATCGAAATCATTGCATTAAAGAAAATTCAAAACCTCTAGCCGAGCAAGGTAACCTTTTTGCAATGGCTGAATTGGTTAATTTAGGTGAACATTTTAAAGACCCTAAAGAAATGAGTTTTTGGAGTGCCAAAATGGATGCTCAGAAGGGAACGGCTAAATATGATTTGTACATGAAATGTTCTGAGTTACCATAATAAATTTCCCACTCAATTTTAATACGCTTTCC
>CAYXVT010000133.1:2313-10356 GCA_964468105.1 Uncultured Candidatus Berkiella sp.
CCAACTTGTCATAAAAAATGATAGAATCCCACCCTAAATAATTAGGGAAAAGGGGCGAAAATTTATGGTGAATATTGGTCCAATAAAATCTGCGGCTGCATTAGCCTACGAGCAATTCGAGGCAAAATATCCCGAAGCGATGAGAGAAAAATTTGATTCGATTTTTAAAATTGAAAATGAGGTTGAAAAACAAGCGGCTTTTAAAACATTAACAGATGAAGAACGTATGCAATATGATGTCTATATTGCTGATTTATTAAAGCTTGAAAAAACATTCTATAAGAGTCTCATCATTGATGCTAAAACTGAAACTGCAAAACCAGTGAAGCCAATTCTATATCGTGCAAATAACAACTCAGAAAGTGAATGCTCAAGCTGTGACGATGACACCAAAAAATTAGAAGTCAAACTTGAAAAAGCTTCCTTTCCTCAACTTTAAATATAATTAACCTCCGCGTTTTTAACGCGGGGTTACAGCATTTAACTTACCGCTTCGCCTTTAGCTTGTTTATCCGCATGATAGGAAGAACGAACTAAGGGGCCGCTGGCCACATTAGTAAAGCCCAATTTGTAAGCTTGTTCTGCAAGCACAGCAAACTCTTGTGGTGATACATAACGATCAACAGGCATATGGAAACGGCTAGGTTGTAAATATTGGCCCATTGTTAACATGTCGCAATCGTATTTGCGCATATCCGCTAATGTTTCTAAGATCTCTTCATTGGTTTCGCCTAACCCGAGCATGATCCCTGATTTGGTAGGAACATGAGGGAAACGGGCTTTAAAAGCTTGGATCAGTTTGAGTGATTCTATGTAATCAGAGCCAGGTCGCACCTGTTTATATAAACGAGGCACGGTTTCAAGGTTGTGATTAAAGACATCGGGTAGTGCAACACCTAAGTTATCTAAAGCGACCTGCATGCGACCTCGAAAATCAGGTACTAATATTTCAATTTTAGTTTGTGGACAATGTTCACGAGCGGCTTGAATGCACGCAGCAAAATGGCTAGCACCACCATCGCGTAAATCATCTCTATCTACGGAAGTGATGACCACATATTTCAAACCCATTTTACCTAACGCGGTTGCTAGATTAAGGGGCTCATCTTTATCAAGTGCATCAGGACGTCCATGAGCGACATCACAAAAAGTGCAACGACGCGTACATTTATCACCCATGATCATAAAAGTAGCAGTGCCATGATTAAAACATTCACTGAGGTTAGGGCAAGCGGCTTCTTCACAAACAGTTACTAATTTATGTTCTCGAAGCAGAGCTTTGAGATTGCTCACCGCGGGTGTAATCGGCGCTTTAATGCGGATCCACTCAGGGAGTCGTTTGCGCTCATTGGCTTGCATGGGGACTATTTTAATCGGGATCCGAGCAAACTTTTCTTCGCCACGTTGTTTATTGTTCATGCACATGCTCCAAGGGCGTTAAGCCCAACGACTGGGGTAAAGTTTTCAAGGATCAGTGGTGTGATGTCTTGCATCACGTCCTTCACGGAAATAGAAGGAATAAAATCACTGATCTGAGTCATTTTTAATTGTGAAAATCCACATGGGTTGATTCTAGTAAAAGGGGAGAGATCCATGTTTACGTTTAAGCTCATGCCATGATAAGTGCGATGATGACGCACGCGTATTCCCACCGAGCCAATTTTTGCGCCATTAACATAAACGCCAGGGGCATTGCATTGCGTATGAGCATCAATGTCATATTGTTTTAATAATTGAATAACGGTGTTCTCTAGCTTTTGCACAAATGTCTTAATACCCAGATTCAATCGTTTCAAATCGAACAGCGTATATATCATTAATTGGCCTGGCCCATGATAGGTTACTTGGCCGCCACGATCGCTTTGAACGATGGGGATGTCTCCTGGATTAAGGATATGCTCTGGTTTGCCTGCTTGACCTTGAGTAAAGACAGGCGTGTGCTGCAATAACCATAAAGCATCTTCGGTCTGGGCTGTACGGCTCAAGGTGAATGCTCGCATTTGTGCAAACAGAACATCGTACGGCTGAAGTTCTGAAAATGTAAGGATATTCATTATAAAGCGAACAACACGAGCGGACTTGCACTGAGATCTTGATAGGTTGCGTCAAGTTGAGGTTGGCTAATAGCCGTCACGGTGGCCGTGAAAGCTAAATATTTGCCGTTTGTACTGAGTTTGGAGCTGATAGCGCCTTCACCAATTTGTGGGAAGTGTTGGCGCAAGAGTTGTAGAACTTCAGCTTCAAATTCAGCATTCGCTAAGCCAATTATTTTAAAGGTAAACTGACAGGGAAATGTCAGTTTACCGTTTTCTTTTGCAGTCATTAGGTACCTTGTTGAGCAACAACTTCTTCAGCAGGATTCAGAATTTTATGGAATCCTAGGCTGACATAGTCTGAGAAACGATTCCACATAGTGCCTTTATCAACATTTTCTAAGGCAACTAATGGCATTTCAGCGATAAGTTCATCGCCTAATTTTACGACGAGTTTACCGTGGTTTTCACCTTTGTTGATTGGAGCGGTTAGGCTCTTATCAATATTCATTTTTGCATCTAAGCTTTTGTATTGGCCTTGAGGAATAGTGATGTAGAGATCACGATTGATCCCAAGGGATAACTTTTTGCGATCACCCATCCATACGCGTGGTTCATTTAAGGTGGTGTTGGCTTGGAAAAGATGATGTGTTTCATAGAAACGAAAACCAAAGCGTAATAATTGTAAGGTTTGTTCTGTTCTTTCACTTTCCGATTGTGCACCCACCAAGATTGAAATCAGTCGCATGTTATCTTTTTGGCCAGAAGCTGCTAAGCAATAACCGGCGGTGCTTGAATGACCTGTTTTGATGCCATCAACATAAGGTTCGCGCCAGAGCAAACGGTTACGATTTGGTTGCTTAATGCCGTTAAAGGTAAACCATTTTTCAGAATAGATTTTATAAGTTTCAGGGAACTGAGAAATAATAGCTGTTGCTAATAAGCTCAGATCGTGTGCTGTTGTATAGTGTTCAGGGTTAGGGATACCTGTTGAGTTCACAAAGTGGGTATCTTTCATGCCAAGACGTTGTGCATATTGATTCATCAAATCAGCAAACGCTTTTTCGGAGCCTGCAGTGTATTCAGCAAGTGCGACGGTTGCATCATTGCCAGATTGAATAATAATGCCGCGCAACAGATCCTTCACTTGGATTTTTTTACCGACAGGGACGAACATACGTGAGCCTTCGGTCTTCCAAGCATTCTCACTAACAGCAACTTCATCTTCTAACTTAAAGTGACCATTTTGTAGCTCATGGTCAAATACGTAGATAGTCATCATTTTCGTTAAGCTGGCAGGATCAATACGTTTTTTTGATTCTTTTTCTGCCAAGGTTTTACCACTATGAAAATCGATAAGGATGTAAGCTTCTGCAGCAACATCAGGTGGTGTTGGCACAGCAGAAATTGCAGGACCAGCCAACCCTAGAGAGGGGAGTATCAGGAAGCTTAGAAAACTCAGCCACTTTGAAGCACAACGAACCATGTTAGTTACCCCACAATATAACGATGAAAAACGGTATTCTGGGGGTTATTTTAACATGTAAAGGGGGCAAGTATAGCCTTGCCCCCTTTTAAATCGCGCCGTAGCGTGAATCGCGCCGTAGCACAAAGTGCGTAGGCGGATTAGCGAAGGCGGACTATTCGTAAACGACTTTAGGTGGCGTGGTCCCATTCAAGGCGACAAATTTTTTCTGAAGATTTTGGGCTTGTTTCTCATCTTTGAGTGGCCCAACGCGCACCTTAAAGGAATCTTTGTTTGCTTTTTTGCTTGGCAAAACAAGCACATCCACATTAGTTAAGGCTTGGGTTAAAGTTGTAGCTTTGTCGGCTAACTTTTGGGCGTTAGTCTTTTGGCTAAAAGCACCCAGCTGTATGTAAATTTGCTTACTTGTTTTTGCAGCTGAAGTCGATTTAGTCGTTGCTTTAGCAGCTGCCACTTGAGTAGGTTTAGCCGTTGTTGCTTTGGCTGAAGCCGCTTGAGTAGGTTTAACCGTTGCTGATTTGGCAGAAGCTACTTGAGTAGGTTTAGAGGTCGTTGACTTAGTCGCTACTTGAGTTGCTTTAGTGGATTTTTTACCTGCATTCTTTGATTTTGAAGCAAGGCGCGTATGTTCTTTTTGTTGTTTATGCCAAGCAACCGGATCGATAGCCGTAATGCGTACTTTGCCTGTTCCTGTGGCATGGATCCCCAATTTTTTAGCTGCGGCATAAGATAAATCAAGAATTCTATCTTTTACGAAAGGTCCGCGATCATTAATCTTAACGATAACTTCTTTGCCATTACGGAGATTTTCAACTTTGGCATAAGTAGGCAAGGGAAGATGTTTATGTGCAGCGGTCATGCCATACATATCATAAGGTTCTCCACTTGATGTACGTTGTCCATGAAATTTTCGACCATACCAAGAGGCTGTGCCTTCAGTGATATAGCCATGACTACGTGGCATGGTATGGTAATTCACGCCAAAGACTTCGTATTTTGAAGGATTACCATAACGACTCATTGGCTCAATTTTAGGTGTGGCATTCGGAATATGGGTCACATCAAGATCAATTTCAGGTGGGCCATCACCATTATCTTGTTCTTCAGTGTAAGAATCGGTGCTTTTGGCTTTACCTTTCATGCTCGGCTTATGTGCACCATGATGACTACAAGCGCCAAGGAACAAAGTCAGGATCAGTAAAGACCCTTTGAGTAATGGTTTTAATGTTGACATGATTCCCTTCGCTTCCTTCAATAGAAAGAGCAGCACTATTGCTGCTCTGGCAACTTGCGTCAAATTATCTAACTAAGCATTGTTTGAATGATGGTAAGCGTTTTTGACTTTTTCGCTTAAGTTATAAACGGCCATCGCGTACATATTACTATGGTTGTAGCGTGTGATCACATAAAAGTTTTGGGCACCTAACCAATATTCTGGTCCCGTTTTACCTTCCAATGCAATTAGAGCAAAAGATTGGTTGGGTTGGGTAATTTTTGGGGCCCCAATGCCTAACTGCTTCATTTTTTCTATGGTCAGATCAGGTTTAGGATTCATTCCACTTGCTAAGACAGCTTTAAATTTTTCGCCCCTCACATTGGCAGCGTAAACGATAGAATCGCCTTTCTTCCAACCATTGAGTTTGAAATAATTGGCAACACTACCAATCGCATCATCAACATTATTTAGTAGATCACGTTGTCCGTTGTGATTGAAATCAATAGCGTATCGTCTGTAACTACTCGAAATAAATTGTGGTTTGCCCATTGCACCGGCATAGGAGCCTTTAATAGTCGTTGGGTCCCATTTTTCTTCACGAGCAAGCAGCAAAAATTCTTCTAATTCTGAAAGGAAAAATTTTGAGCGTGGTGGGTAATCAAAGCCTAGGGTGACTAAAGAATCTAGCACACTGTGTTGGCCGACATTTTTACCATAGAAAGTTTCTACGCCAATAATAGCCGTAATAATTTCTGCTGGAACACCCTATTCTTTTTCCGCTTTTGCTAAGGCAGCTCTATTTTGTTTCCAAAAGGCCACCCCTTCATCAATGCGTTTTTGTGTTAGAAAAATTGGCTCATAACGATGCCAAGGCAATTTTTCAGCTGGTTTAGCAATTGTTGTCAAAATATTTGGTTGAATTTTTGCTTTGTTTAACCAACTTTTTAGTTGCACCGCATCAAAGTGATGCTTCTTCACCATCATGTTGACGAAGGTTTTAACATCTTCACGGTCAGTTAGCGCCTTTTCGTGCGCGTTCGCAGAAAATACAAACATTAAACAGATCAATGCGATAAAAAATTGAGATATACTACTTTTTTGCATGTTGCCTACCTTGGCGAAATTTTTTGTTGGGATTGAATGGCTACAAGCATACCGAAAGCTGCCATCCACGTCACCAGGGAAGTACCACCATAACTGACCAATGGAAGAGGGCAACCGACCACGGGAAGCAAACCACTAACCATGCCGATGTTAATAAAGAAACAAATAAAGAAGCCAAACACAATTCCGCCGGCAACTAAACGATTGAAAGTATCTTGGGTTTGGATCATGATTTTCATGCCGCGCAGAATAACACCAAAATACAACAAGCAAAGTACACAGGCGCCGATAAAGCCAAATTCTTCTCCTAAGACGCTAAAGATAAAATCGGTAGTGCGTTCAGGGAGAAAGTTGAGTTGGACTTGGGTACCCAAACACCAGCCTTTGCCATAGAGTCCACCAGAGCCAATGGCAATTTTAGATTGAATAATATGGTAGCCGCTCCCGAGGGGATCGCTTTCTGGGTTAAGGAAGGTCATAACGCGTTGACGTTGATAGTCATGCAAAACCCACCAAAGCAATGGTAATCCCGCTAAGGCTAAAGCAAACATTTTGATAATCAGGCGCCAACGGATCCCGGCAAAGAATAAAACACCAAATCCGGTACCAATCACTAATAAACCGGTTCCTAAATCTGGTTGTTTAGCAATTAATAATCCTGGGACAAAAATAATCACCAGGCTGATAACTAAAGGCATCCTATCCACAGGTAATGTTTTATTCGATAAGTAGTATGCCAGCATTAAAGGCGAGACTAATTTCATGAACTCCGATGGCTGAAAACGAATGCCACCTAAGTTAACCCAACGCTGTGCACCTTTGCTGGCTGTCCCTAATACAAGCACAACAAGTAACAGAATAATCCCAAATCCATAGAGAAAGGGCGCCCATTGTTTGAAAGTGCGGGGTGAAATCTGTGACATGACGAAAAAAGCGACGAAACTTATAGCGACATGGATCCCATGTCTTATTAAGATGGAGGTTTTTTGTCCGCTGGCACTATAAATTAAAGCTGCGCTGAGAACGAGTAATAAACCAATCAGCACAAACAACCATCCATCCCAATTGAGATTGCCAAGTAATTTTACACCTGGTAAGCGTCGCCACATTGGCGGATTAAGATGCCGCGGGTATTTCGTTCTGCTCAGCATAGTCTTTAGGTTCCGTTAAATATTTTTCCATCACTGCTCGGGCAACGGAGGCACTGGCGCGTTGGTTTTCTAATAGGACTGCAATCACTATCTTAGGTTGGCTCACTGGCGCAAAACCAATAAAAAGCGAATGATCGCGCAAATGTTGAGCTGTGCTGTCATGATCGTATTTTTCATTTGCTTTTAGGCCAAATACCTGTGCGGTACCTGTTTTTCCTGCAACATCTATCGTAAAACCTGAAAAGTGTTTGTATGCCGTTCCTCTAGGATGTTGGGTGACTTGGTGCATGGGTTCGATAATGGCATCCCAATTTTTTTCATCGGAGATTTTTAGCGTCGGTAATCTCTTTGGTGTGAGTTCTTTATTGAGATGAGGACCAAATGCCTGACCACGCATGGCAATATAAGAAGCAACAGTCGCTAATTGTAAAGGGGTGGCTAAGATATAACCTTGACCAATACCCGTAATAATGGTTTCGCCCGGATACCAAACAGTACCATAGGTTTTTTTCTTCCAAGCATTCGTGGGAACATTCCCTTTTAATTCGCCAGGGAGATCGATCCCAGTGAGCTTCCCTAATCCAACATCCGAAAACCAGGATGCAAGTTGTGAGATCCCTAATTTTTCAGCCAGGATGTAGTAATAGATATCGCAAGACTCACGAATAGATTTTTCTAAATCGGTCCAGCCATGTCCTTTTTCTTGCCAGTCTCGGTATAACCTGCCAACACCATTTAGTTGGTACCAACCCGGATCAAATACCTTTTGACCAATAGTTACTTTTTGCGTGCTTAATCCCGCTAAAGCAAC
This sequence comes from Uncultured Candidatus Berkiella sp., assembly GCA_964468105.1. Taxonomy (GTDB): domain Bacteria; phylum Pseudomonadota; class Gammaproteobacteria; order Berkiellales; family Berkiellaceae; genus Berkiella. The sequence goes on from CAYXVT010000133.1 coordinate 10,115, forward strand.
AATTGGTTTTATCGTTGAAGCGGGGGGGTATTGTCCTTGGATAGCGCGATTAAAGAGCGGACGGTCCGGTGCAAGTCGCAGTGCCTGATAGGATTTATGATCGAGCCCGCGCACAAATTGATTGGGATCAAATGTCGGTGTACTGGCAAGGGCGAGGATTTCACCATTGTTTGGATCAATAACGACAATAGCGCCACGGTTTTCAACCAGTGCCTGCGTTGCTATTTGTTGCAAGTCTACAT
>CAYXVT010000134.1:0-1942 GCA_964468105.1 Uncultured Candidatus Berkiella sp.
CGTAGTGCAATGTATTCTAATTGTATGAATTTAAATGTTTTGTTTGTTCCATTTAAAAAATAGTAAAACATGCTTGGTTTAAATGAAACATATTGGCTTTCTTCTCGTTTAACACACTCTAAATCTCTTGAAATTAAACTTTTAAGAACCTTTTCGATCCAATCCTGATAAGCTGCGATCTCATTTAATTTTGTTTGTTCTGTTTCTCCAAGTTGAGACAACTCTGTTTCTACAAAAAGACACAATTGAATTTCTAATATTTTTCGAAAATGCTTTTTAAAATTACTTGGCAAAAAAGAATCTATAGTAAGTTTAGAGTTTTTTTTAGTGATTTCTCTTAAAAAGAGGTTTTCAAACTCACTTGCCAGTTTATCACAGTATTTAATCCCATTTGATAATGGCAATATGATCTTTCTAGTCGTGCTGTTTTCAGCATGCTTGTGCTTAAAGAAATAGGACTTGAGCAGCTTTAGTTGTTCAAAATTAATTTGATTGGTTTTGAATGTTCTAAATTTGACCAAGTTATCAATAGTCGTCACTATTTGTTCGTTATAAACTCTAACCAACCATTCATCTTCGCCTGTACAATTGAACATTGCTTTGAAAAATGGTAACAATTCAGCAGGAATTGACGATGATTTAAAATTTACTGATTTTTGCATAGGTCCCCACCTTAATATAGACAGCCAGGTTTTCAGGGAATGTACAATAATATTGACCTCTATCTAATCATAAGTATAGATTTATGAAGTTAAGAATCTACTGTTTAAAATTGCTGGTGTCTAAATATACAATTTTTTAGGCTATTAATTGCTTATTTATGCGACCCCAAAGCAAACATTATTGTTTTAAGTTAGTGAACATTTTATGATGAATTGTTACTTTTGATTTTTGACATTACGGGGAGTATCACTATGTTGCCTGGGGTACAAACACAACTACAAATGTTAACCGGTCTAGAACTGCAACTTCAAAAGGCTGCTCTCCTTGATAATGACAAATCGTTTTTTAATTTACTTGAAACCATTAAAAAAATATATAAAGGCCATATTCCAAGAGAGAAAGTAAGTCAATTGTTTCATAATCAACGCGTAAGTCTGATTTCATCGATTATAGCGAAATCTGACCCAATGAATTTTATGAAACATGATGATGAATCTTCCAGAGCTAAAATAATCTATGAAATTCTGAATGTATTGAAAGAAGCAGAAATTAACGTAGATAATTTAAATGACGTACAAAGAATATATATTCTTCAAACGCCTTCATCTGGTTCATCACAGACTAAATCACTTGCGATAAACCCCACAAGCAGTATACCAACACCTTTTCAAAGTATACATGAATGGGCCACGGCAAATAATGCAGGTAAAATATATAATCATCCCTTAGTCCAACAAACCATTTATATTGAACAAATTCAAGATCTATTTTCAGCAGGCGATATACTTGCCGCTAGAGATTTATACGCTTCAGTCAGAGATGACTTAGCATTAAAGGATAAAAGGGTTTTCAATTTAGATCTAGCACTAAGGTTGTTTAGTCAAGGGCGGTTACCAGGTGCACATCCTTTCATTCAAGGTCCTAGGCTTCCCAATTATGTCATCGATAAACTTTTTACCAATTTATTAGAGATTGATCATATCGGACTATTTGATATGCGCTCAAATCCGTTACAGCCTATTTCTATTTTTTACATTGTTAAAAACAATAATCAATTTGCCAAATCACAAAAGTCACTTAGTTTTCGTTTATATGATTCAGTTTTAACCTTAGCTAAAGAAAAAGTTGATCCAACCAATATTAGATTAAAAGCTTCTGATTTACTGGATGACTATTTTGACTCCATTAGTGGTAATGAGAAAACAGTTGCATGCGCATCTGATCTCTTAGCTTTTGCACTAGAAAATTGGGGTAAACAAGGTCCAGCCAATCCCACGAT
>CAYXVT010000134.1:2003-10284 GCA_964468105.1 Uncultured Candidatus Berkiella sp.
CAGGAAAACAATTGTTAAATATTTGTTAGAACGCGGTGCGCGTATGGTCTCAAATGCAGCGCATTATCAAATATTAATTACTATCGATGCAGGAGATAGTGAATTATTTGTCTATCATGGGGTAACAGAACCTTTTGGAAAACTACCTGCGCCCGTTCCTGTCACCAGATTTAACGATCAAAAACAAATTTTAGATCAAGCTTTTAGTTGCATTACAGCTACAACCCAACCCATTCAAATCCCTGATCCAACCATTTTAAAAGCGCTATGCAGAAGCGCGAGTTCTCAGTGTTACTCTGCCAATGACTTAGTAACCAAAATAGAACTATTAGATCCAAATCATGTACCACCTTTAGATACATTTTCCAGACAGGCTATAACTCATTCGATAAGATATATTTTAGAATATGATCTGGTTGCTGATTTGGACACTATCCAACCAGGAACATATGCCCTCTCATTTATTGACACTAAAACACATGCGCCATTTGACTTATATCAGTTTATCATGGAGGAAAAACAACTTCAGATTGGGTATATGATGGCATTGCGAGATGAAGAACTGTTATCAAATTACGCATCCATTAAGGCAATGTTAAGCAAAGACCCTCGCACCAAAGAAGAATTGCAAAAGTTGGAACAGCTTTCTATTCCTATGCAACATGGAGAACATCGGCATACACTACCTAACATCAGAGATTTTCTAAGAAAAAATCCGGATGTGGGTTCAAGTATGTTGAGTCATCTTGATCCTTCAGAGCTTATATTGGGGCCAACTCATGTTGTTTCAACAGCTAGACTCAAAACCATCGCAACTGAAAATGTTGGAAAGGTTGCACATCCTCCAGAGAAGAAAAAGGATACGGCAAAAAAGGATCATGAAAAATAGGTTTTGACCTATCACCTAACATTGTAAAACGTAATCGAATGCGCTAAATATTGAATTATAACCTGATTTGCAAAGAGGTCTATATGGCGCAACCCAGTATTATGCGCGATCAAGATAGAAAACAAGAAAATCAATTAAGAATAGATGTCCCCCATCCTGAAAAGGAAGGGGCGACTTTTGAGCAGGTCAAAAAATTTATTCATGAAGCAAAGCTTAATTACGAACATAAGGTAAAAAAAGAAGATATACCTTCATTTGATGATAAAGCAATCTATATCAAACCACGAGAAGCCGGACGCAGCACCAAAGAAGAGAAGATCCCTAATCCAATGGGAGGTATAGATTCTATCTTACTTGATCTCGTTTTTATGTCTGATGGATCAACGGTACAGGTCATGTATCAAAGAAAACCGGATGATAAGAATAATAAAAATCCCAAGAATAAAGGCGGTAATTCTTTTTCTATTGATATGACTCAGTTTGGTGATCCCAATGATCCAAAAAATGTGGTTGGCAGGGAAAGAGGAAAACTGGCTTTAGCTGCATTTAGCAATATGATTATTGAAGCGGAATTGCGCTTTCACCCCCATAATAGGCAACTGAATTTGTTTGGTTCAGGTTCCTCAGCATGGGCATCCATTAGTGATGACATTATGAGACAACGCATGCAGGCAAATCTATATCGCTTTGAAGCAAAAGGAATTCAAGTTTTTATTAATGGTATACAAATCTTAAATCCAGCCATGAGTATTGGACTATCCTCTACTCCTAAAAAACAAACACAATACGATCCTTTTGAAATTGGTGAAAAAGGGCCCAAAAAATCAAAACCCTGGGATGTACCAAAAGTTCCTAAACCACCAGGGTCTACGCAATAAATTACCCTTGAATAATGCCTTGGGTTTGAATGTCTTCATCAAAATATTTTACGAAAAAAGTCTTTGTTAGTTTTGGATTTTTTTTGTTTATTCTGACAAATTCTGCCTCAAAACCACATTTCTTGTAAAAGTCGGGGGCTTGAAAAGCACTTGTGACTAAATTGATATTATTAAATCCTTTGCCCTTAAATCGATTTTCAAGCTCTGTGATTAATTTCTTTCCATAGCCTTTACCTCGAATAGATCTATCGACCCAGATATCATCTATATAAATCTCAGCGAAAGCGGTATAGGCATTTAAAACGCCAATAGCCTCATTTTTTTCATTAAACAAAACTAAGGAAAATGGTTTATAGTTCACATCAATCCCATGGCTTGCTTCATAAGCGACGAGATCTTTGCTCATTTTCTTTTCAATTTCTTCTGATATTTTCTCAATCAATTCTATTTTATGGTTATTCATAATTTTCTCGTAGTTATCAGTCTCACATTGTAAATATCAAGCGAAACATCTTCAATTGTATATAATTAATCTAGTAGTAATCATTTCTCATCGGGGGCTATATGAATTATTCAATTTTCTGGGCAAGACTACTAGGATTTTATTCAGTTATCCTTTGCGCCTGGACTTTCCTTAATATCAAAAATATTAATACGATGTTGTTAGAATTAACCACCAACCATGCCGTTTCTATGTTACTTGGCATGTTTACCGTGTTACTCGGTCTAGCTATCGTGGTGAGTCATTCCATTTGGAGAGGATGGCCAATCATTGTCACCTTGGTAGGCTATTGGATTATTCTCAAGGGTGTGGTTTTCCTATTATTTCCTCAACTCATGAATCTCGTCATCGCTTTTTGGCAAAACAAAACGATGATTCTCGCACCTGTCCCCGCGCTGTTAATCGGAATAGCTTTATTATATTGCAGTTATTTTGGTGAACAAAGAGTTGATTAATAAGAATCACTTGAAGCTAAATTATAACTACTCTCCCGCATTTAGCGGGAGAGAGATACATTCGTACTTATTTTAAAGCAACACGCTGTTTAAGATCGGCATGCAAAGCCGCTATTTGCGTCGCCGATGGACCAGTATGTGATTAAATGTTTCTGACTCTTCTTCCAATATCATCTATTGCCCCATTTCCACGATCGTTAGTTAAGCTTTGGAAACCGTTTAATACAGCCGTACCTATTTCGCCAATTCTTGCAGAAAGCGTTGTCAAAGCACCTGTGTTAGTATTTGTAGCCGTTCTAGTATCACGTAAACCCTCAGATACCCCTTCAAAACTCTCGGATAACTCATCCAGTTTAGTTCCTAGTGTATTTAATCTTTGGTTAAAATTAGGTAATGCATCTTTAAACTCTGTTAGTTTGCGCATTGTTTTTGCATCTTCTTTAGCTTGTGCTTTTGCACTGCGATTCCAAAGATAACCACCTATAATAGCTCCAATGAATGCAGTTACGCCGCTAATAAAGGGATTACTCCTTGCGCCTTCCCAAACCCAATTAAAAACCGGACTAAGCCATGAACTTAAAAACCCTTCAACTGTTTTCAATACAGGTTCTTTAGTTGTCCATGAAAAACTTGGTAATGATGGTACAAAATCTGTCCAGGCCATGATAAATCTCCCTTCTACTTCACTTAAGATGCATTTAAAACAAAACACATAGCCTTTTATCACACCTTTTTATTAAATCAAAGTGTTTAGAGAGAAAGCCATAATGCTAACCGGGAACCCATTCAGTTTATCCTCTCCAATCAATTTCCAGCCAAGTTTCTTGTACCAATGTGGTAAGGTTTCATCAAAGGTTAAAAGATAAAGTTCAGGAAATCCCAAGCTTCGTGCTTTTTGTAAGACTGCATCAATGAGTTGTTCACCGATGCCTTGAGAACGGAGACTGGGCTCAACATATAAAGAACCTAGCCATGGTGTGAGGTCAGCTCTAATGCCATCATTTGTTCTTAAACAACACATGCCAACCGGTTTGTTGTCAGACAAAGCAACATAAGCAAGTGGCAATTGATTATCATTTAAGTGTTCAAGTAACTTTGTTTTTGCTCTTTCAACACTTGCATTTGGGTTGAAATGTCCCCAAGCTTTAAATGCCCACTCTGCTAATAGTGGAACATGCTCAGGATGATCTTTAAGGTAAGTAATAGTGGTTTTCATTTTATTAACCGATTTTATACCCTTCCCAGATAAATTTTCGGCGTTGTTGCCGGCGCGCTCTCACCCCAGTCACGTACCAAAGCGTACGCTCCTGGGGATTCGTTTGCTTGGCGCCTAGCCGAAAAATCATCTGCTTTGGGTATATTCATCAATAAGCGCTTTTATTATTATTTTGTCTTTTCGTTCTTTTTCTTTGTCTACAATGGTTTTGGTGTTTTGGTTAAATTGAATACCATTCTCACAAGTCCAAGATATTGCATTTATTAATGCATAGAGCGTAACTTTTGCTCTTTGATCATCATCAAGTCCAAGTTCATCCATCACCGCCAAAGTATAAACTTCTCCATGGCGGGTACCAAACCAACTCAGTTTAATTCTGCCAATGGCTTCTAAAGGATCACCTTGCGTTAAGCCATCTAAATCGACTAAACCATTGAAAGCGCCATCTTTAATCATCACATTCTTAGAACAAATATCGCCGTAATACATCAGTGGCTTCACTGAATCAAAGTAAGTTTTATTATCTATATAGAGATTATCTGCAAATTGCGCTAAGGCATTATCCATTACGCCAGTCTTTTTACCGCGCTCCTTTGATTCTTCAATCCAAATTTTCATTCTTTGAGTCCACGAATCACTGAGTTCATTATCTCCGCCTCCCCAAACAACGCCAAATTGATTGGTGGTGGGAAGTGTTTGTACTTTTTTGAATATGTTTGCTATTTCCTTTGCCAGTGCTTTTAACTGTGCATCACTAAGATTTTCAATAACCTGACCTAAATCTTTACCTTCAATTTTATTTTGAATTTGAAAGCAAAGTGGCACTTGCGTTTGAGTGTAATCTTCTTCCAAAATATCAGGCACTTTAATACCTAACGATTTTAATTGTGGAATATGATCATGAGAACCCATTAAATATTTTTTATCCGGACTTAAACGGACAATCACTTCTTTTTCATTTAATCCCACATCATAAACTTCATTGCAAATACCTATTGTCATGCGCCTGATGAAGGATGGGATCTCCCCAAAATAAGAAAGTATGATTGTGTGAACGACTTTTTTGTGTGATTGTTCAGTAATTTCCATCATAATTAAATTACATCCGATGTGGCATTTTGTACTATTTTATCAAGAAACTTATACATCATCTTATTAATGGCATCATAATCTTGACTCATTAAAACTTCTGGTGTTTGCGTAAACCGGCTTGGCTTCAAATCATTTTGACAAGCGGTTATCATTGTTTTAATACCTTCTAAGGTAATTTCCAAATGACATTGAAAGCCAACAATATTTGGCGCATAGCGTATAATTTGGCGTGGGCACCCTTCACTAAACCCAAGAATTTCTGAATTTTCGGTTAGTCCAGGCATATCGTTATGCCAATGTATAACGGGAAACTGATGAGGCATCATTTGAAAAAGAGGATCGCTCATACCTTGCTTAGTTAACGAGACAGGAAATACGCCAACTTCCTTTTCTGGACTCTTTTGGGTTTTAGATCCAAGAGCCTCACCAATCAATTGTGCACCAAGGCAAAATCCCAAAATAATTTTATTGTGTTTAACCGCTTGCTGTATGAGTGCAATCTCATCTTTAAGATAAGGATCTTTCTCAATTGCTAATGGACTTTGTGGTCCGCCCATCAAAATTAAAAAATCATATTCTGAAGTTTTTAAGCAATTGTCGCCTTTATAGGGCTTACAAATAGTAAGTTGATGGCTATTCTCGAGAGCCCAATTTTCAATCACTCCCGATGTTTCAAAATCAGCATGCATAATGCATAGAATGTTCATGATAATTCCCTCTAAAATGAGTATCTTCTGAAAGCAGCAAAGCTAACGAATATTAATCATATTATAGAAAATATCTTTATACTTGCGAATTTTTTTTGTTCTCAATCTTTGGATTTAATTAACGCGACTTTTTCAGTTAATTGCTTCAGCTTGACTAAATCTATATCAGAACTTAATACCTGTTCAAACAATTGATATGTTGGTAAATCATTTACTTGTAGCCACTGAAAAGATTGTTTTGGCCCAAGATATCGTAAATCTCGCATCTGAAAATAACTTTCAAGCAAATCATATATCAACCAATGTGCTCGAAACTTCCCTTCAATATCCCCCATTTTCGCTCTGTCGAGCATTTTTTGCCCCCAAGAGACGATAACTTGCTTTTCCCAAGCTTGTTTGGGAGTCGGTTCCTTCCTATATATGTCTTTAACTTTTTCCAGCAGCTCATCACCAATTTTATCTTTTTGACAAATGACGATCCCATCTTTGAGCCCTAAAAATTGATTAGGATCTTTAATTTCTTCCAAAGAATAAATAAAACAATCAAGGAAAGCGCCATCAAAATACCTTGCATCTCTTTCCATCTCACCTTTATCACGAATGGCAAGTATATCGTAGTCACTGGCTGACGTCGCATCGCCTCTTGCGCGCGACCCATAGAGGATAATGGTATGACTCTGATATTTATCTTTTAACTCAGCTATGATTTTATCGAGTCGACTATCATGAATATTTTTCTTCATTCATTAGCTCTTTAAATTCAATTGAACTATTTTTCAGCTATGTAAACAATCAATTCTTCATTGTTAATCACTTTTTTGTGTCTTTTTACATTTTTAAAACCATGCTTTTCTAAAATAAGTTCAAATTCATACAAAAAGTACCAGCAAAGATTTAACTCTTCTTCTTCACTTCCCACAACTTTACCGTGTACCACTTTTTCATAGATACCATGACTAATACAATATTGCTCAAACTTATTCGTCTTGGTAAGAGACTTATGCGTTATAATACTTCCATCAGGTAAGGTGGTGCTTTTTTCACTCGTTTCCTCTTCGCCACCAAGATACATTGCTTCCCAAGGAATAAACATATCAAAAACCATTTTTCCACCTGGTTTTAAGTGATGATGTAACTTGATCAATGCTTCATATGCTACATTGCGCGGATAAAGTAATTGAAACGATCCAAAGGGAATTATAATGCCATCATATTTCTTGTTTAAGTTGATAGCTGTCACAGATTCTTCAAAAACTTCTGTCTGCAAATTGCGTTGTTTTAAACGTTCTTTGCAGTGATCTAACATATACGTTGAATTATCAAAGCCATGCACCTGAAAGCCCGCTTCAACCATGGGAATAAGTAACCTACCACTTCCACACATTGGCTCAAGTATCAATTGATCTTTGGCGAAAAATTGACCATAAAAATCAACTTCTTGCTTCGTTGCGAAGGGTTTATCATTATCGTAAAATTCAGTGCACAGTTTTTGATACATGCTGCTCTCACTTTATATTAATCATTTGATCTAAATCTAAAAATATCCTTCACAGAATCATTAAAATGAGCAATTTTTCTTGTATATTCTGAAAATTTCCCATGCGAATAATCTTTAACCACCGAAGTCCAAAAAAGATAGGCCCCTGTATTTTCTGGAATCACCATCACTTCCCAGACGCCTTTAAACTTATTAAAACATTCAGTCGCGATGTATTTACCAACACCATGAGATTTAAATTTTCGATGGATATAAAATTGTGCCATATTAAACTCAATTTCAGAGTCACTTCCTTTTTTATCAATGATGGCAAATCCTGCCAATTCATTGATATAACGAATCAAAAAAGGAAAGGCTTCTTTATCTAACCAATATTTTTTAAAATCGAGACATTCATAAAGGCCATTTTCTGGAAATTCCCAACCAGGCTCAGTTCCCATATATTCAGACATATCATAGACATAAAAACGAGCCATATTTTGAATAACGGGATAATCTTCTATAAGGGCAGGAATTAATTTAAAATTTTTCAAATCTAAAGAAGCCATCAACCATCCCTATGCCAGCTTTTTAGTGAACCAGAGAACCAAATCATCATCGACTTTATAGTCTTGATCCCATACAACGGTTTTATAGTGATAAGTCACACCGCGCCCATCTGGGATATAACCTCTTTTAACATAGAGCTTTTGAGCATCACCATAATCCGGTGTTAAGCCCACCCCAATCCCAACGTAGTTGGAATAAGACTTCGTTGTATCTTCAGCTATCTGAAGAAGAGCTGAGCCCAATCCTTGCTTACGAGCGGAAGGTAAAACATTGAGATCGACAATCTCGGGGATTTTTTCTTTAAGAAAAGGAATGTATTCGGAGTTCAATTTTAATGTTACATAACCCAAAAATTCAACTTGGTTAAAAGCCACCCAAACAAATCTTTTACCTTCCACTTGTTCATTTAAATATTTTTCAAATAAAGAAGCCGGTTTGTTCCATCCAATGCTTGTAAAAGCAGCCACCATCACGGAAATATCTTGCTTTTTTAAC
>CAYXVT010000135.1:0-8563 GCA_964468105.1 Uncultured Candidatus Berkiella sp.
AGCAACAATTTTTCTAATGCTTGTTGTTTTTCGGATATTTGTTGTTGATCAACTTTGCTTTGAGTAAATAAAGTTAACATGATGTTCTTTGACCAATATTAGAAGTTTGTTGATCATTAAGGTGCAAGTGCACCTAAGTCAATAGTTTCTTTTGCCCACCATTTCACCGTATTAGTTTACTTGTAAAAACAGTTGAATTTGGCAACCTAACTACTTACAATCGCCCTCTAGTGTTGACGGTCGCACGCATGTGTGCGAGTATTCACTCACCTTGCGATGTTAATCTATTCTAACTTTGGAGAAATAAAATGAGAGAACTGAACCAACAAGAATTAAATGAGATTTCTGGTGGTATGGATGCCAATGCGTTTAATTTTCTATTTCAAGCTGCTGCTACTCTAGTGGGCATTGGAATTGTTGCTGCTTTTGCTGCAGGGGCTGGGGCTGTCAAGTTATACGATTATTTCAAAGCTGAAAAAGCCTAATCTGCATTAAATTGATAAGAAAATGCGTTTAAAAAGGGTAAATGCGTCAAAATATATAAAAAAACATGACGTTTTAGCCCTTTAATTTCTGTTGCTAAAGACAGAAACTAGGTGTAATTTAGCTGACTTGGTGTTAGTTATTTTATACCTATTGGAGTCACAATGAGAAATTTAACCGTTAATGAAATCAATGCGATTAGTGGTGCAGGTTATGCTGAAGATATCGTAGCAGCTGCAGCAACCCTGTATGTTGGCAAAAGCATCGGCATGTTCGCATTTGGGTTCACCAAAGCAGCTGTGTTGTTGGCTGTTTCCCCTGTAAATGCTCCTCTTGCAGCATTGGCTGGTGGGGCTATGCTAATTAGTGCTCCAATAGCGGTAGGTGCGTACGTTTTACAGCAAAATCCTGGTATGCAAGAAGCTTTGTCTGAGCAGTTTCATACGTATTTTGGTTAATGATTGGTAAGGGCGCATTCTGATGCGCCCAACTTAGGGGTCAGACCCCTGTTATCGAAAGCTAACTATTTTATTCTGCGAGACAGAAATTGACTTTACAATCCAGACATAATCTCACGTTCTTTAGGCGATGGTTTGGGACTATGATCGCGATAAAAAACATGTAAAGCATCAACCACTTCTTCAGGCGTATTCACGACTTTATATAAATCTAAATCTTCGGCTTGGATTGTGCCTGATGCCACTAATTGTGATTTAAACCAAGCTAACAAATCTCTCCAGAATGGTTCGCCCACAAGAATGATTGGGATCTTACGTGTTTTTCCGGTTTGCACTAAGGCAAGGATTTCAGCAAGCTCATCTAAAGTACCAAAACCACCGGGCATCACCACGTAGGCCGAAGCATATTTAACAAACATGACTTTACGCGTGAAAAAGTGACGAAAGCGTAAAGAAATATCTTGATAATCATTCGTGCATTCTTCGTGAGGTAACACTATGTTTAAGCCAACGCTTAATGAAGGGCCTTCTTTAGCACCTTTATTAGCAGCTTCCATTAACCCAGGGCCACCGCCCGTTACAACGGTATAACCAGATTCTGAAATTGCTTTAGCAATGTCGAAAGTCAGTTTGTACCAAGGAGAGCTGGGTTTTAATCGTGCGGAACCAAAAATACTGACTGAAGGGGATATGTGAACAAGGCGCTCATAGCCTTCTACAAATTCTGCCATGACCTGAAAAACTTTCCATGATTCATGCGCCATTTCGCTATCAGATATATTGAGGGAGCGAGAGTCCTTCCTCATAAGTAGATCCTTCCTGTTAATTTTTTATTAAGCTTACATTTTTACTATAACATCCAACCGCAATAGTTTCCAGTTAAGGTGGCTTACTAGCATTCAAACTGAAGCGATACTATATTTAAATAGAGTTCAAATGCATAAAGGCTACCATGAGTCACTCCGATCCTGATTCTCCTTTAAGAGGTAATGTTCGATTGCTCGGTGATACGCTGGGTAAAACACTTAAAGTGCAGGTGGGCGATGATCTATATCTCAAAATTGAAACGATTCGACAATTATCCAAAGCCGTATGCAATGGCGATGCCACCAGTGAAAAAACATTAAATGATATTTTGAAAAGTTTAACGGCAAATGAAATGTTGGGTGTTGCTAGAGCTTTTGGTCACTTTCTCAATTTAGCAAATATTGCAGAAAATGTGCATAGGATTAGACGTACCCGTTGGCATATGTTAAATGTGCAATCTTCTGCTCAAGTAGGATCTATTGAAGCCTCGCTAAAAGCATTTAAAGAAAAAAATATAGACAATAAAACGCTATCAAATGCCGTTCATCGGTTGCAAATTGATTTAGTGTTAACGGCTCATCCTACCGAGGTAATGAGACGGACATTAATGCAAAAATTTGACAGGATCGCTAAACTGCTGGGTCATCTGGACGAGAAATTAATGACGGTGCAGGAACTAAACGAGAGTGAAAGTGAAATTTATGCGGAAGTAACCTCGATTTGGCAAACCGATGAAATTCGCCGAAGACGTCCAACACCCATTGATGAGGCTAAGTGGGGATTTGCTGTAATTGAAAGTAGTCTATGGCAAACTTTGCCTAAATTTCTTCGAGAACTTGATTGTCAACTTAAAAATATTACTGGAACATCATTAGAGCTTACGGCCTGTCCTATACGCTTTAGTTCATGGATGGGAGGAGACAGAGATGGTAATCCCAATGTCACTGCTAAAATTACAGAAAAAGTTTGCTTATTATCAAGATGGATGGCGGCAGATCTTTACGGCCGTGAAGTAACTAAACTCAGCGCTGCTTTGTCGATGCATGATTGTAGTAAAGAAATGCGCAAAAAAATAGGTAATTCAACAGAACCCTATCGAGCTGAATTACGGGTTCTAAAAAATAAATTGTTGGCAACCAGTCAATGGATTGAAGATAAATTAAAAGGTCGTGTTTCAACCATTCGCAAGCCCATAGAGACTAGCGATGACATTCTCCAACATTTACTGTTGTGCTATCGATCATTACAAGAATGTAATGCCAGTTGCATCGCCGATGGCGAGTTAACCGATCTTATTCGTCGTGTTGCTTGTTTTGGTGTGACGTTGACGCGTTTAGATATTCGTCAGGAATCTTCTCAACATGCACAATTATTAGATGAAGTGACGCAATTTCTTGGACTAGGATCTTATTTATCTTGGCCAGAAGCTGAAAAATTTGCCTTCATTGAATTGCAATTACAAAATAAGAGACCTTTAATACCTAACGATATCGTTTTGAGGCCACAATCTATGGAAGTGTGGGAAACCTTCCAAATGATTGCCGGGCAGTTACCAGCTTCACTGGGGGCCTATGTGATCTCAATGGCAAGTGCGCCTAGTGATGTTTTAGCCGTTTGTTTATTGCAACGAGAAGCCGGCATTATGCATCCATTACGTGTTGTGCCATTGTTTGAAAGATTGCATGATTTAGAAAATGCGCCACAGTGCATGAATATTGTCTTTGGTTGCGAATGGTATAAAAATCATATTCATGGTCAACAAGAAATCATGATTGGGTATTCTGATTCTGGCAAAGATGCAGGTATCTTAGCTGCAGGTTGGGCGCAATATTGTGCTCAGGAAAAATTGGTTGGTGTTGCTAAAAGTCATCATGTCCACCTAACCTTATTCCACGGTAGAGGTGGTTCTGTTGGGCGAGGCGGAGCACCAGCTCATATGGCCATATTATCGCAACCGCCTGGTTCAGTTGATTGTCGATTACGTGTCACTGAACAAGGTGAGGTCATCAGAAATAAATATGGTTTGCCTGACCGCGCCTATAGAACCTTAGAACTTTACACAACAGCAACACTTGAAGCCTCACTTTTGCCACCTCCGAAACCTAAAGAACAATGGCGTCAGATGATGCAATTCTTAGGACAAATATCGTTTGATGCCTATGCCAACATGGTAAAATCGAATAAAGAATTTGTTGAATATTTTCGTTATGTTACGCCTCAAAATGAAATTGGATCTTTAGCTATTGGTTCCAGACCAGCACGCAGAAATGATTCTAAAGGAATTGAAGGTTTAAGGGCGATCCCTTGGGTTTTTGCTTGGACTCAAAATCGACTATTGCTACCAGCATGGTTAGGTGTTGGTGAAGCGTTAGAGGCAGCTTTTGCTAAAAACGAAAAAAATATTATCCAAGAAATGGTTAACGGCTGGCCCTTTTTTCGCTCCTTATTGAGTATGATTGAGATGGTGCTAAGTAAAGCGGACCTTGCCATTTTTTCCTATTATGAGTCTCGTCTTGTCCCTAATGACTTACTTCCCTTGGGAATAGAATTGAAAGAAAAATTTAAAACGACAGAGAAAGCTATCAAAATTGCATTAGTTATTGAGCACTTATTAGAATCAAATCCTACTTTATTACGCACTATCTTGCTGCGCGATCCTTATCTTTATCCACTGCACGTTCTGCAAGCTGAATTATTATGCCGGGTGCGAAATAGTGAGCAGCCTTCAGAAGACGTCAAGGATGCACTCATGGTGACTATATCCGGCATAGCAGCCGGCATGCAAAATACCGGCTAGTTCTTCCCAGTTTTATTTTATACTGTGTTGGCTTCGTTCCTCGCTGCAGTCATGTACTAGGATGTACAATCCTTTGCTCGAAACTTGCCGCCTTGTCTAAAATAAAACTGGTTTGAACTATAAGATAAGTAAGAAAGCTAAGCCTGTGTAATTAACCATTGGCCTGCTTGCCAACTGTGGTTATACTTTGCAGGTGTTGTGCTCAATGTAAGGATTGAATAAAAATGCGGGTAATTCTATTAGGAGCTCCTGGATCGGGTAAGGGAACGCAAGCTCAATTTATCATGGAGCGCTTTGGCATTCCTCAAATCTCAACGGGTGATATGCTTCGAAAAAGTGTTGCCGATAATACGACCTTAGGAAGCCAAATCAAAGGCATAATGGATAGTGGAAGTTTAGTCCCTGATGATGTGATGATTAAATTAGTCCAAGAGCGTATTAAACAGCCGGACTGCGCTAAAGGCTTTCTGCTGGATGGCTTCCCTCGAACCGTTAAGCAAGCTGATGCCTTCAGACACGCGGGTGTCAACATTGATAAAGTGATTGAAATTGATGTGCCAGATGATGTTATTGTTCAACGTTTGAGTGGTCGACGTATTCACCCTGGTTCTGGAAGAGTTTACCATGAGATCTTTCAGCCTCCCAGCAGGGCCAACCATGATGATGTGACTGGCGAACCTTTAATTCAACGAGATGATGATAAAGAAGATACGGTCCGCCGCAGATTGGCGGTGTATCATACACAAACACAACCCATTGCGACTTATTATCTAAGCGTTGCGATGCGCGATCCTGATAACTTGCCTCAAGTGGTAAAAATTAATGGTGATGATTCACCATTAGTAATTTGTGAGCAAATTTTTAATCTTCTGTCTTAATACTTAATCCGTCATTGCTAAGCTTTGCAATGACGGATCATTTCTATATTTCATATAAAAATAATTTGATTTTTCCCACTTTTTCTCATTCTAATTGTTCATACATTCAGTTAATTTCAGCATTTTTTACTCAAAATAAAGCGAACAAAGTCAAATACTTATAACCATATCGGCACTATTTTTCACTATTTCAAGGATTGTGCTTGAAATAGTTGTGGATCTTCGATTTTGCTGTGCTATGTTTTTTATACGCACCTGTTGGTGAGATTTTGGAGAATGTATTATGGCTATGAAAAAGCGTCGAGTAACAGCGAGAAAAACAGTTACATCTAAAAAGAGAACAGTGAAATCAGGGACACACGGCAAATTAACAAAAATGCTGAATCAAGCTAAACGTTCTGAGAAATTAGCGCTAAAACAACTAGCATTAGTGACTCGTAAAAATAAAGCAATGATTGCAAAAATGCGAAGAACAATCAAAGCTAAACTTGCTGCAAAAGCAAGAACAGCTGCGAAAATGCGTACGCAATGGATGAAAAAGCAAGCTTCATTTGTTAAAAAATTGCGTAAAGAGCATGCAATTGCAATCAAGAAATTAAGCAAAATGGTTAAAGGAACATCGGGTCGCAAAACCAAAAGCAAACGGACTAAGTCAAAAACAAAACGGAAAAATGTGTTTGCTAAAACAGGTTTTGTATCCAGCAGACCAAAGCGTAGAAAATCAAGAGCTAAATCTTTTTCATCTCAACGACGTTCCACACGTCGTGGTATGCGAAAAGCTGCTTAAGGATTTGAGCAATAAACCGTTGGCTTGATTATAATTAAATCGAGTAAGCCAACGGTTTTTTTATATATATACCCAAAGCAGATAAATAATGAATACAATTGCAGTAGACACGTTAATGGCCCAGACGCGTCGTTTAGCGGCACTCTATCGTCAAGCTACCGGTCAAACCCTTCCTGTTAGCGCAGAGCTTGGTCGTTATGATGCTGCTTTGCTGCTACATCTTGAACCATTAGCCTCTCCTTGCAAGGGAATTGATTTTATTGGCTCAACTGGCCCCTATAAAAATAAAACAATCCAAGTCAAATCTCGCGTTATATTTGATGAACAAAGCAAAGGCTCGCGTGTAGGTCAGCTTAATGGTGAGATGTTATGGGATTTTGTCATTCTGGTACTTTATACAGCTGATTACGAACCTTTTGCTATCTATGGTGCACCTAAAGAAGAGATTGCTATTGTCCTCAACGAACAATCGTCTCGTCGTAATAGGGGAGCCATGTCGTTGGCTAAGTTCAAGGCCATCAGTCAATTACTTTGGACTATTGAAAGAGGTCTGGAGTGGGACGAGATTTGGACTAACCAAGCTTAATGCTATCGATCCCAGATTTGAGCTCATCATCAGTTGCTACTCTAGATACACAACGAATACACTGCTCTCTCATTGATTTATTAGCTAGTGCTTGCTTTTCAAAAATAGGTATCAGTTGACGTGCGCTTAGCTGCGTTTGGCTATCCTGTGATGGATTGATTTGCATTAAAATGTTTGCAGTGTTTATTTCAAACTGTGGCTTATCTGGACTAGATGAGCGAAACCAGCCAGCCATTTTTTGATACATACTATACACAAATGAATTAAACAAAAATTCTTCTATTGTGCGCTTAGGAGAAATATTGGCATAGGTATCTTTATGCTCGACAATATGATGCCCGAATATCTTAAGTAAATGGATTAAATAATTGTTTTGAATTCGAACAGCTTTATATAACAGTTCATATCGTAGCTTTTCAATATCTTTCGTATTTTTATTGGTATAATAATTATAATCAGAGTTAACCGTTATTTTTCCACTATCATCCGTTGGGGCATAGAAATTAACATTTGAATGTGCTCCTAAAACCGAAGCACCTAATTTTTTAAACGCATCGGCAAAGTCTGTTGGACTGATGCCATCTGGCAAATAAAAACCATCAATCCAAGCACCTTCTAAGCCCTTATTAATCTTTAATAAATTAACTTCAGCAATATGCACTTGGAGCGTGGCAAAAATCGTATCATGCCCCGTGACTTGAACAGCATCTCCGCCAACCAAGCCAAAGTTAGCAAGGATTTTGATGGGTTTTCGGAAAAAATGATTGAAAAAAGCACTTTCATTTGCCGATTTGGCTATGGCATGTGGCACGCCAGGGGAGTTTAAGATGGTCATATTCAATGCGTCAATTGCTTCAAGGTCATCATCTGTTTCACGACGATTAAGAAATTCAGTCACAAATAATTGGCTAAAAGCTGCGCCTTGACTATGACCGCTGACATCAAGTGAAATCCCATCAGTTGCTTTGCCATAGTGGGACTGAATGGCGCTTTTCAATTGATTAAATATTTTATCTTTTTCAATTTCAAAACTAGCGGTTCCCGGGCCTTGTGATTCAAGGTTAATGGCTACACTTTTATGATCATCAAAATCTGTTCCCCTAAAAATAACCTTCACATTTTTAGAAGATTTGTCTTCGGGGAGCAATAAATAGGCATACATTCCCTTTTTTAAAGGGAAGGCTTGAATGTGGTATTTTTTGAAAGAACCATCAACATTCAGGACCTTGATGCTTGCAGGCATGGTTGATAGCGTAGCTAAATAATAAGCAAGACTTGATAAATACTGACCGCTAGCAAATCGCCGTATATGCAATGGATAAAGTGCATTAATTTCTTCAGGGTTGCTGGGGCCGGTCTTCATTCAGTTACCAAAAGTTAAATGGATGACATATTAAGAGGGGTACATTAATCTATTTCTATAAAAAACAACATATTAAGGCGACAGAAAGGGGGAAGTAGGGGATGAATGTTCTCTGTGATGACAGAATAAAGAACCGGTAGACACGATGGTTGAGTTAGCTTAATATTCCGGGCATATGAAAAATCAAATCATCCTAGCACTCGAAACCGCAACCAATGCTTGTTCTGCGGCCCTTATTACACCTGATAATCATTTTGGGCGCTTTGAAATCACCCAAAACAAACATACGCAGCTATTACTGCCGATGGTGGAATCGTTACTGCTAGAAGCGAAAATTTCACTTCAAGAAATAGGGGCAATAGCTGTTGGACGAGGGCCTGGTAGCTTTACTGGCGTACGGATTG
>CAYXVT010000135.1:8573-10260 GCA_964468105.1 Uncultured Candidatus Berkiella sp.
TCTTGGGGCATTTGCCTGGGTGACGAGTGGTGGAGATAGTGATGCAGTGAGTGCAGCACAAGGTCTAGGGTTTGGGCTCAATATTCCTGTGTATCCGATATCAACATTAGAAGCCTTAAGTAGGCAGGTTGATTTGTGCAATGTCATTATCATTCCCTCTATTGATGCACGTATGAATGAAGTGTATGCAGCGGCGTTTAGCTTAAATAATGATGGTTTAACTTGTTTACACGAAGAGCGTCTGTGTTCGCCACAAGCCATGTTGGATTTAATTGATAAAGGCAATCAAGTGATTGCGCTTGGCTCTGGGTGGGATGTCTATTTTGAAGAAATCACCCGTGCGCATCCAATGCACAATATTCAACTTCTGTCAGAAAAATATCCTGATGCTATGCATATTGCGTTGATAGCGTGTGAGCAAATGAACAAGGGTGTACAAGGCGTTTTAGCCCAGAATGTATTACCGGTTTATTTAAGAGATAATGTAGCCGTTAAATCAGAAGGAAAGAGGGCCGGCACAGTGACCGGCCCCTACCACAGTTCTTGAGTAGGGGCCGGTCACCGTGCCGGCCCAAATATAATCTTAGAGCAACATTCCCACTAATATTTCTTCATATAAATCGGATAACTGATCCAGCTCCTTAACATCAATACATTCATTTACTTGATGAATGGTTGCGTTATTAGGGCCAACTTCAACAACTTCTGTACCATATTCAGCAAAAAAACGGCCATCGGAAGTGCCGCCCGTTGTTGAGTGAATAGGGTTATGTCCCAGCACTTTTTCAATCGTTTGAGTTACTGTTTGAATTAATTGACTTGTAATTGGTGTATAAAAAGGTTTTCCTGATAAAACCCAATTAATCTCAAAATGAAGACCACTCTTTTGTAAAATAGCTTCAACTTTTTGTTGGATCATATCGGGTGTAGAACTGGGAGAAAATCGTAAATTTAAATTTCCTTCTAGCACTCCTGGGATCACATTGTTTGCGCCTGTGCCTGAATGAATATTAGCAAATTGTAATGTTGTTGGTGGGAAGGGATAGGAACCTAAATCCCAACTTGTATTGGCTATTTCAGCTAAAGGAGCCAGAGCCAGATGAATAGGATTCTTTGCTAAATCAGGATAAGCAACATGTCCTTGTTTGCCAAAGATTTTAAAGTAGCCGGTTAGAGAACCTCTACGCCCCACTTTAATGGTATCGCCTAGTTTTTCGACGCTAGAGGCTTCTCCTACCAGACACCATTGTGGGATTTCTTTACGCTCACAAAGTTGCTTTAGTACCGCTTGAGTGCCATCAAGAGCCTTGCCTTCTTCATCGCTGGTGATGAGAAAGGCAATACTGCCTTGATGGGTAGGGTACTTTGCAATAAACCGCTCACATGCTGTAATCATCGCTGCAATACTGCTTTTCATATCGGCAGCACCACGTGCATATAACTTACCCTCACGTATGGTGGGAGTAAAGGCAGGGGAGTGCCATTCTTTTTCATTTCCAACTGGCACAACATCAGTATGGCCAGCAAAGCATAAGGTGGCGTTAGATTTTCCTTTTTTTGCCCAGATATTCTTAACGTCATTCACTGGAAAGTGCTCGATCTCAAACCCTATTGCTTTTAAGCGCTTAGCAATGATTTCCTGACAGCCTTCATCTAGAGGCGTGATGGAAGGACGGCTGAGGAGCTC
>CAYXVT010000136.1:0-5758 GCA_964468105.1 Uncultured Candidatus Berkiella sp.
ATTTGGCAAAAGATTTTATAGACACAGCATCTTGGTTATTAAAACAAGATCCCACAATTACTTTTATAACGGCGTGTCCAAACAATGCACGTGAACAACAATTTCGAGCAATATTAAAAGAAGTGGGCGGCCCTGACATTCATTTTTATCAAGGACAAGCTACAACAGTGATGGCAGCTTCCGACGCTATCTTGTTAGCTTCAGGTACCGCCACGTTGCAGGCTATGTTAGTAAAAAGACCAACGATAATTGCCTATAAGATGTCAGCACTTACTTTTGCTATTGCTAAACAGCTAATAAAAGTTCCTTACATTGGTTTGCCGAATTTGCTCGCAAATGAGTGCATTATGCCTGAATTTATCCAATCGGGAGTGAATCCTGTTGCAATGGGCCAAAAACTTTTACAGTATTTAAACGATCCCGGATTGAATCAAAAATTGACAGCCATTTATGAAAGAATTCATCATGATTTAAAAAGAGATGCAGGAGAGACAGCTGCTGCTGCCATTACAAAATTAATTAAGGAAGCTTGATGACACCTGTAAAAAAATGGATTGCCGGCGTCGATGAAGTTGGGCGTGGGCCGCTAGCAGGTCCCGTGTTGGCTGTGGCGGTAATTATCAATCCAAGTGACGTGGCAGGACTAAGAGATTCTAAAAAGCTTAACCAAAAGCAAAGAGAAGCTTTGAGTGCACTGATTAGGCAAAATGCCATTGCTTGGGCCTATGGTGTTGCGACAGTTAAAGAGATAGATAAAATCAATATATTGAACGCCTCATTGTTAGCAATGAAAAGAGCTGTTCAACATCTCTCAATTCGCCCACAGAAAGTATTAGTCGATGGCAATAAATGTCCTCAACTCGATATTCCTACTCAAGCGATTATAGGGGGAGATGATCTTGTTCCCGAAATAAGTGCGGCATCCATTGTTGCTAAGGTGATCCGTGATTATTTAATGACCGTTTTTGATAAACGCTATCCAGAATATGGATTTGCAAAGCATAAAGGTTATGGTACCAAAGTTCATATGCAAGCGATTGAAAAATATGGCGTAACGCCTATTCATAGAAGAAGTTTTGCGCCAGTTAGAGAGCGATTATTATTAGAGGTTTTGGATTAACAATGTATAAACAATTTGTACATCTACATTTACATTCAGAATATTCTATTCTGGATAGTATTGTGCAAATTAAACCTTTATGTGCTCAGGTGAAAGAGCAAGCTATGCCTGCTGTTGCTGTCACCGATATTTGTAATTTATTTGGAATGGTCAAATTTTACAAAGCAGCTATCCAGAATGGCATAAAGCCTATTATTGGGAGTGAATTGTGGGTCGAAAGTGATGATGCCAGTCAACCCTATCATAAAGTGGTTTTACTTTGTCAAAATTTACAAGGCTACCACAATCTTACTGCTTTAATTACCCAAGCTTACCAATTTGGTGAGCATCTTAGTGTGCCGCTTGTTAAGAAGTCATGGATATTTGAGCGTTCACAGGGCTTAATAGCATTAAGTGGGGCACAAAATGGTGAGATTGGCCAAGCGATTCTTCAAGAAGCCTATCCTAAAGCGCAAAGTCTTTTAAAAGAGTGGATGTCTGTTTTTTCTAATCGATATTATCTTGAAATTCAGAGAAATAATCGTGTTGGCGAAAAGCCCTATGAGAAAAATTGCATTGTTTTAGCCAATCAATTGAATTGTCCGCTTGTTGCAACCAACGAAGTGGTTTTTTTAAAGAAAACGGATTTTGATGCTCATAAAGCCAGAGTCTGTATTCAAGAAGGAACGACATTAGAGGCTTATGGTAAAGGTAACTATAGCGAAGAACAATATTTTCGCACCCCTGATGAAATGTGGGCGTTGTTTAGCGATATTCCTGCCGCTTTAGAAAACACGGTTGAAATAGCCAAAAGATGTTCACTCAGTTTAACTTTAGATATATCCGTTTTACCTTCTTTTCCTGTTCCGACAGGGATGAATGAAGAAACTTATCTTGAAAAAGCATCAATTGATGGATTAGAAAAAAGATTAGCTTTTAAATTTAGCAAAAAACACTATCAAAATGAAGCAGCACAATCGATAAAGGACATTTATAGTGCCCGGTTGATGTTAGAATTATCCGTAATTAATAAAATGGGTTTCCCCGGATACTTTCTGATTGTTGCTGACTTTATACAATGGGCAAAATCGAATCAGATCCCCGTGGGGCCAGGTCGTGGTTCAGGTGCTGGTTCTTTGGTTGCTTATGCATTGGAAATCACCGATCTTGATCCAATGGATTATGAGCTCTTATTCGAGCGATTTCTCAATCCTGAACGGGTTTCGATGCCCGACTTTGATATCGATTTTTGCATGGATAACCGTGATCGGGTGATCGAATATGTGGCCGATCGTTATGGTCGAAGCAATGTGTCACAAATTGCAACCTTTGGAACGATGGCAGCCAAAGCGGTAGTCAGAGATGTGGGGCGTGTGCTTGGGCATCCTTATGGTTTCGTCGATAAAATTGCAAAATTAATTCCATTTGAAATCGGAATTACTTTAGAAAAGGCCCTTGAGCAAGAACAAACACTTCTAAAACGATATCAAGAAGAAGAAGATGTTCGCAATTTAATCGATCTTGCTAAAAAGCTAGAAGGCATAACGCGTAACGTGGGTAAACACGCAGGGGGCGTCGTTATCGCACCTTCAGCTTTAACCGACTTTGCGCCGCTATATTGTGAAAAAGATAGTAACAACGTCGTTATTCAGTTTGACAAAGATGATGTTGAGGCAATCGGTTTAACTAAATTCGACTTTTTAGGTCTTAGAACATTAACGATTATCGATTGGGCTGTTCAAAATGCAAACAGATTATTAAAAGCAAAAGGTGAACCATGTATTGATATTGCGCATATTCCACTTGATGATCCGCTGACCTTTGCCTTATTGAAGAAGTGTTCAACAACAGCCGTTTTTCAGCTTGAATCAAGGGGAATGAAAGATCTGATAAAACGTCTGCAACCAGATGAATTTGAAGAAATTATTGCGCTTGTGGCTTTATTTCGACCTGGTCCTTTGCAGTCAGGCATGGTGGATGATTTTATCAATCGTAAGCATGGTCGAGCCAGAGTTGAGTATTCACATCCTGCGATAGAACCCATTTTAAAGCCAACCTATGGTGTGATTTTATACCAAGAACAGGTGATGCAAATTGCCCAAGTGTTGGCGGGTTATACCTTAGGTGGGGCAGATTTACTTCGTCGTGCGATGGGTAAAAAGAAACCTGAAGAAATGGCACAACAACGTACCATTTTTATTGAAGGTGCTGTTGCTCGTGAAGTTGAAGAAAAAACAGCAAGTCATATTTTTGATTTAATGGAAAAGTTTGCCGGTTATGGTTTTAATAAATCGCATTCGGCAGCCTATGCTTTGGTATCTTATCAAACGGCCTGGTTAAAAGCACATTATCCTAGTCCGTTTATGGCCGCTGTTTTATCAGCGGATATGAATAATACGGATAAAATTGTGACATTGTGCGAAGAGTGCAGACAATGTCAAATCAATGTGATATCGCCAAACATCCAGAAAAGTGTTTATGCCTTTACAGTCAATGAACAACACGAAATTATCTATGGATTG
This sequence comes from Uncultured Candidatus Berkiella sp., assembly GCA_964468105.1. Classification (GTDB taxonomy): domain Bacteria; phylum Pseudomonadota; class Gammaproteobacteria; order Berkiellales; family Berkiellaceae; genus Berkiella. Next base: position 3,622 of record CAYXVT010000136.1, read on the forward strand.
GGCGCTATTAAAGGCGTTGGCGAAGCGGCTATTGAACATATTATTGAAAAACGTAGTGAACAGCCATTTTCTGACTTTTTTGATTTTTGTGAACGAATAGATGGACGTAAAGTAAATCGCAGAGTACTGGAATCATTAATAAAAGCAGGCGCTTTAGATTGTTTTGGCCAAGAACGATCGCTTTTAATGGCCATGTTAGGGGAGGCTTTACAAAGGGCTGAACAGTTATCAAAAAATCTAACATTGGGACAAAGCGATCTTTTTCAAAGCGATAACCCAGCAATTGATAAAAAACTCTTTCAAAATATCAAACCTTGGACAGCAGAGGAACGATTACTTGGTGAGAAAGAATCGTTAGGTATGTATTTATCTGGACACCCTCTGCAAAGTGTCGATAAAGAACTAAAGCGATTGGGTGTTAAAAAATTCCGTGAAATTGTGGGAACCGGCAAAGATCAAAAAGTATTTGTTGCCGGGTTAATTATATCCATTCGCACAATTTTGACCAAAAATGGCGATCGGATGGCCATTGTGATGCTAGATGATCGTTTCGATAGATTTGAAGTTACCGTTTTTCCAGATGGTTATCAAAAGTTTAGAGATCTTATTTTAAAAGATGCGCTTATTATTGTTGAAGGACTAGCTGGCAATGACAATTTTTCTGGTGGCATAAAAGTCAAAACGCAAAACATATATACACTACCGATGGCACGAGAAACCTTTGCAAAAAAAATACGGATCTATATGCCCAATAGCGACTTAACCCCGCAAGAGCTGCAATCGTTAAAAGAAGTCTTAATGTTGCAGGAAAGAGGCAATTGCCCAATCTATATTGAATATCAAAATCAATTTGCGAATGCCCAGATTAAATTAGATCAAAAGTGGAATACACAACCCTCAGATAATGCCCTTCGCCAAATTATTCAAGCGCTGCCTTGTACAGTAGAACTTGAGTACAATTAACGAATAGTTAAAAAAATATTCTTCCCCTTCTCATCACTCCTATATATAGGGCTCCCATTAATATCATATTTTGTATGATATTAACAACTTTGCTAGTTAGCTATAATTCGACAAATATCTTGATTCTATGAGGCATATTCTATGGAAAATGGTCCTGGCGGTAGCATTTTTACTTTGACTAATAGCGAAATATTAGATGAACTGATTGAATCGGTTAACTATAAAAATGAAAATAACATCAAAATAATAGCAGCTTGCGACGGATTGAAAAAATCAGTTAATGGGGTGAGTGCTGCAAGATGGTTTTCTTTGGAGAATGATGAAGCCGCGTGTGAACTTTTAGAAAAGCACGATGCCGATGTAAAAGAATTTATATTTGGGGCTATTTTGGGCAATCATTCTGAACTTCTTAAGAAATATTTAAATAAAAGATATTATTTTAGTGAAGAAGAACTCGCAGATTTTTATTCGTTTAGTATTGTTTTAGGTAAAGTGGAATTGATATTTTCGCCACTTATCGAATATCTGAAAGAATATAAAATTCCAACTTTAAAAAAAGAACTTTTAAACCACAAAAAATTCGATCGTTATAAATTTTTAATTGTACATCGAGATTTTCAAAGTTTATCTGAAGCTAACAAGAACGAGTATGCTAATGAATTGGCTAAAGCTGCAGCAGAGAGAGGTGATCAAAAGGTAACGTTTGAATGCATGTCACGTGCCCGGGCTCTGAATGTTGAACCACTTATTTACATATCTGCATCATATGGTCATTTTGAACTCAGTGATAAAATAAGAAGAAAATCAAAAAATAAAAAGAATATTCATTTTTCTATAGTAGGGGCAATTCGAGGATGTTTCTTAAATGAAGCACTTGAATATTTGGAAGAGGAAAAGTTATCAAATATTCCAAATTACAATTACTATGCGCAAATAGCAGCTCAAGGTGGTGATTATTACATAGCCTCTCGTATTATATCGCTCGAAGAGCATTCCAAAAGAGACTACAAAGCACTTATAGCTGTAGCCCAAAAAAATGGTTTTCATCAGATAGCTATGTTTTTTAATGAATTATATATCTCATCAGAAGATGAAAAGCTTGAAATGGCTACTAATAGCAATAGCAATAGCAATAGCAATAGCAATAGCAATAGCAATAGCAATAGCAATAGCA
>CAYXVT010000136.1:5858-9410 GCA_964468105.1 Uncultured Candidatus Berkiella sp.
ATAGTAATAGTAATAGTGATAGTGAATCTCAGAAAGATTCTATCGAAGAGATTGACCTGGAATTAATTCTAACCTTTGACAAAGAAAAGCAAATCCATAATGGTTATGGATCTGAAGACAAGAAAATTAAAGCTGAATATTTAAATTTACTGCTTGAAAAAATGCTCCTTGTTCTTGTGGATGAAAAACTTGTCCTCTTGGGGAGATACAGGAATAATATATTCATTAGCGAAAACCATCATGCTTATGGATTATTGGTTTCTTTAGGTCAAAAACATACATGGATTAATCGTAGCTGCTTTTTTGATGTACGTCCGAGTTTGAAAGCATTACCCAATGCGAATGTCACCTATAAACAATTTTATGATTTTATCAATGAATTCAGAACATCCTTAGAGGAATTAAAGCGAATAAAAGAATCTCAGGAAGATCAGAAAAAGAAATTGCTGGTAGAAGAAAAGGAACCGCACAAGGATACAAATTCAGGTACTGTTGATCCCAATAATGTTGAAACTCCGAAAACAGCGTATCCTAAATTTAAACGCAGAAACAATTATAATAGTGAAACCAATGACAAAGTTGTTGATAAAGGTAATTCTCAGAAGAGAAATCAGCAACGAAACAGACCAAATACTCATACTAACAATACTTCTAAACCTAAACCCAAACCGGTTGTTAAAAAAGTATCTCCTCCCTCAAGCGCAAGAAATTCAGCAGTGGTCAATATTCCATTGCCGGACAAGGGACCACGAGATGAGCTTCCCAAAAGAGAATCGAAAGCGGATTTAGAAGCCTTTGTTAGAAAGGATGACAATAAACCTAATGAAAAGCGAATGTTAACAACAAATCCAAAACTAACCATGTTGGAAAAGCTCTCTAGAAAAAGAGTTGAATTATCTAAGAGCGCTTCTTTGAAAATTTCTGATTATAGCAAATTTTATCTAATAAATGACTTAGCAATGTTAGATTTGCTGTTTAAGATCAACAGAGAGATATTCCTTGATAAAGATAATAATCATCATAGAGAGATATATTGTTTTGATTGCGATCTTATTCATGGGATATATAATTATTTGAAAGAGGGTCCCCTAGAGCACTCTGATTTAAATCTCTTTGTCCAAAATTGTTTTGATTTTGATAGCGAAGACCCAAGTTCAAAATACTTAAATGGTTTAGCAAGATTATCGCATCCCTTTGTGTCTAGAATAAAAGATATCTCTTGTGCAGGCACCATTGATAGGCTCAAACTAATCAAGACACTTTATAAATTACAAAAAGATTGCTATGCCTTAACCCAAGAATCAAATGATGAACTTAAACAAATGGGTAGGCATGCTTTGAGTGCCATAATGATCATTCTAGGTGAGCAATATGCTAAATTAGATTATGATATTAGAGAACGATTATTTATTCATCCTTTCGGTAAATTGTTGAATTCCTATAGATTATATCGAAATAAGCGTCATGGGAATGATGATGTCAGTAAAACTGTTATGTTAGATGATTTGGATTTCGAAATAGTATTTAATTTAGAGAGAGAGGATTGGGACCAAAGCCTTGTTCATTTGATATCTAATTTTGATAGACAGTCAGATAAATATATGAATGAAGAAAGTTCTCTAATAATAGATAAGTTTATCAATGAATTAGAAGAGAAGAGTGAATACGAATTTTCTAATACCTATTTGCCCAGGTATGTTACTCCATCAAGTTCACAAACGGCGCCCCTCGAGGAAGACGTGGATGAAAAATTTCGCAAAATGCGACTTAATGATAGTTAATTTTTTTTAAAGGGTATTTGGGCTCAACCTTATATGGTTGAGCTCGAAGATTAATGATTTTTTAAACGAACGACTAAATGCTGCATATCGGGCAATTTGACTTCCCCAGGCTTTTTCAAATCAAGTCTCAAATGATTAAATTGGTGAGTGATTGCGGCAACAGGTTCAGGTGTTTTTAACGCGCTTTGCTTGGTGAGGCCTTGAACCAACATTTCTAGAATGGCACTAGGTTCACGTAATTTTCTTGCTATGCTGACATTCAATGGCGGCGTTTGGCTTTCAATGGTCTTGGCATTTTGCATATCCACAGTGACTGATGCTTGCTCGTATGTGGAAAGGTCTTCATTTTTTAATAACATTGCCGCCAAAGCATCCCACAAATAAACATCATTATCAAAGACTTTATCGCCTACTGCGTTTTTAAGATTGACATAGAATGTATAGACTACCTGAATGATGGGATGGGGATTGCTTTTAAGACTAGCCATAAACGATTCTGTTATTTTCACTTGATTGGTCGCATCAAGTGCAATGGATTGAATAGGGATCCCTGAAGAAAATACGACATCGGCAGCTTCTGGATCTGCAATTATATTCCATTCTGCAACCTTATTTTGACTCTTAGGATCTAATCCTTGAATGTTGCCAGGGACTTTATAAGCACCACCCATAATGACAATTTTCTCTATTTTATCATTCGCTAATAGAGGATACTTTTCAATTAAAAGGGCAACATTGGTAAGAGGTCCTGTCGCTAAAATGGTTACGGGCTCTGAGCTTTCGGCTAAAGTTTTGCGCATCAGTTCGACGGGATCATCTAGGATTGGCTCTAGACTAGGTTGGATACCGGTATTGTCTAATAAATTATCTACAGCAGCTCTTATGTAACTAGGGAAAGCCTTTTCAACAGGTTGTACAGGTCCAAGGGGGCTATCGTTGCCATAAGCCACTGGTATATTAGGTTTATTAACATATGCTGCTAACGCAGCTATATTTTCCGCGCCTTTAGGTCCTGCTTCTCCTGTTCCTGGCATCGTGATGGCTTTAACATGAATATTGTCATCTATTAAAAGATAAAGTAAAGCAATGGCATCATCCATAGAACCATCATTATCATGGATAACAGGTTTCCGCTTTATTTCAGTCATGAGTATTTTCCCGAATTTTTTGGAATCGTTATGAGATAGCAGGGGTGTTGGGTATTGTATTGGCGCTATATTATTTAGGCAATCAACATCTTTTCTTTTTATATCCGCCGCCGGCTTGTCTCGCCGTAGCCTGTCTACAGAAGCTTTAACGTAGGTAGATTAGGCAAAGAACAAAGGCGGCGGAACGTTTAGCTTTTATGGCAGATGACGCCAACATTGAGGGTAACCAGACTTGGATCTAAACCAGCATCAATAAGTTCTTGCAACATGACATTAGAGTCAAACTTATGTTTATTAAGAAGCTTAAGATGTTTAGCAACAATAGGTAAATAATTCAGTGGCACATCGGCATTATACATTTCCACACATTCACCACCTGAGACGAGATTGATATCAGTTTGTGTTAAGTATTTCACTTTTAATCCTTGAATTTATAGACATACAAAATTGTATTTTGAGCTTTTTAAAACAGAATCGCAACACAAATCAAGCTCTACCTTGCATAGTAGAGCTTGAATATAATTGGAATCTATCGATAGACTCTTATTTTATTTCTTAGGTGGTTTACCTTTTACTTTTTCAGCTGCTTCTTTTTTATCTTCAGCAAGGGATTTTCGTAAATA
>CAYXVT010000136.1:9420-10144 GCA_964468105.1 Uncultured Candidatus Berkiella sp.
TTCTCTTTGATCTATCCTTGCTCGTTGATCTCTTACAAAACCATGTTTTACAGCAGTCACTATAGCAGGTTTACTTGCCGAAACAGTTGGAGGTGGAGTAATTCCTGTAGGCGCTTTTTCGGGCTTCTGTTTATTCCCCATTATAGGTGGATTTCCTTGTCTAACGATTTCTGTAGAGACTTTTCCGCGTGTCCATTCTTTATTTTGTTCCTTAACTTTTGGTGTTGGTAGTGGTCCTAATGCTTCCCTAGGAGGAAGAGGTGGTGCGTCTGTTGGTTTGGTTTTAGCCTGCATTTGCTGTGGGGCTTTTGCTGCTTTTTTATCTTCAATTTCTTTAGCCACTCTCACCATTTCTTCACGGTTAACTGGTCCTTTTGCTTTAAGTTGATCTTGTGCTTTAACTCTTGCTGCCATTTCAGTTTCAATTTCTTTAAGTGTCTCTAGAAATTTTTTGGGATCAAATCTTTTGGGTGGCGCTTTTTGAAACCCCAACGCTATTGAGAGCGTATTCAAAGCTGATGATATCAGTCTAATTCCTTTTCTCAATTGTTTTAAAGCACTGAAAACATTTTTATAAGCTTCTATTTTAGGTGGTGGAGTTTTTTGTTCTGCTAGCTTTTGAGCTTGCCTTTCTTGCAATTTTTTTAAAGGTTCGTGATCCCCAAGAAAGGCACGGTCATTTGGTTTGCCAAAGTTACCAATAGCATAAGTTTCTTTATTTGCT
>CAYXVT010000137.1:0-10122 GCA_964468105.1 Uncultured Candidatus Berkiella sp.
AAGCTTTTGAAGTGTTGAAATTGTGCTTGGATTTGCCCTCATCAATGGTGAGCAAACTCTGGTCATGGGATCTATTGCGCGCAATGCCACGGATTGTGGCGCTGAGTGTGAATCCGGCTTGCCCATTATGTACAGGGTGCGAAAATTTTGTTACCCTTTGGCAAAATCAAACTGCCATAGGTAAAGCCATGCAAGCCAATCAAATTTCGGTTCAACAACTCATTGAACGTATCGAAGCTAATGAAGAAATTTTCTTACTTGATGTGAGAAATCCTGAAGAATATGAAGCCTTTAACCTAGGCGGCTATTTATTACCTTTAGCAGAGTTACCGGATCGCATCGATGAATTGCCGCGTGATAAATCGATTGTGGTTCATTGCCATGCTGGGCAACGCAGCCAAATGGCCCTTGAATTTTTACAAGCGGCTGGCTTTACGGACGTGAACAATTTAACCGGTGGCGTGATGGCTTTTCATCAGATGAGTCACGGCCATTCTTGTGAGCATTGCTAGCAAAGTAGGCTGTAAAACTAAATTTTAATTTGCAAAACAATATGCTTAGCAACGGGCTTCACGATGCGTATCTTGCCATGGCCATCGTTGCTAATCATTTCAGTTTTCACTAATTTAAATTTTTCAAGCTCGTTAACATCACGAGTTACTGCTGTGCGATTGCGTTTTACCCTATTTGCTAGCTCTGTAATAGAGCCTGGATAATCCCGAATTTGTGCAAGAAGCATGATTTTTTTTTCTGAAATAAACTTATTAAAGTCGTTAACATCTTCAAACCAAATCGTTTTTTCTTGAGGCATTTCTTTCATTTCATCAGCAATTTTGGCAAGTTGTTTGCCTCGGGAAAAGAAGTCTTTCTCTTTTCTGGCTTCGATTTTAATTTTTTTTGAAGTGGTCATTATGGGCCCGGAATCCTTACTTGACCTCAACTATAGCACAGCTGGTTCAAAAAATGTAACAGCTGGCATGCTTTTTTTTGAACCAATCTCCAATATAGGCTATAATATACCTAATATTGGAGGTTTCTTCAAAATGAATATTGAATTTTTCTTATATGAGCACCCTATATTCCGCTTAAAGGAATTTGAAGATTGGAAGGGAAAACAAGGTACAACCAACCCCTTATCGATACATTCTGCGTTGCGACATTACGTTAAATTAGGACGTATAAAGCGGCTTCGGCGAGAACTATATGGTGTAATAGCTCCTAATGATACTGTTGAGACAGCATTTTTTGATTCATATTTGATCGCAGCAAAGGCTGCTTATGATAGTGTATTAGCCTATCATACTGCTTTAGAATTACATGGAGTGGCTTATTCATCATTTGAACAGTTTACCTTTATTACTTCTCAAAAAATAAAACCTTTTGACGTTAATGACCAGCGATACCAACCTGTTGCTATACCTAAAGCGTTAAGGTCAGAGGCATTTGAAAATTTTGGGGTAGAAACAATTGATCGCCTAGGTCTGAAAATAAAATTAACTAATTTAGCTCGCACTTATGTTGATGTGATAGACCGTCCTGATTTATCTGGAGGATGGGAGGAAGTTTGTCGTTCAATTAGGAACATTGTAGTCTTGAATATGAAAGAGGTTACTGAATATTGTTTAGCGCTGCAAAATGCAACTTTAGTTGCTAAAATCGGATTCTTTTTGGAACAGCGTGAGGGAGCTTTCATCGCACCAGAAAGTGTTATTAAAACTCTTTTACAATACAAGCCAACTTCTCCCCAATATATGGGTGATAAAGAAAAGGAAAAACATAATTATATAAAGAAATGGAACTTGATGGTTCCGTTAAATGTATTAAAACAATCTTGGGATGAGCCTAATTATGTTGTCTAGGAATGCGTTGTTAAAGCAAGCAAGAGAAATTAAATATAAGCCAGATATCTTAGAAAAAGTAAATAAATTACTATCAGTTCTTGAGCAATTCATGTCAATTCCTTACCTTAAAGAACGACTGGTTTTGAAAGGAGGAACGGCTCTTAATTTATTTTGCTTTGATAAAATTCCTCGCTTATCGGTTGATATTGATTTAAATTATATTGGATCTCTTGAGTTAGCAGTAATGAGGGACGAACGTAAAATCATCGAGGAATCAATTGCTCAAATATTGTTACAAAATCAGTTTGAGAGAGAACGAAGCCCGACTAATCATGCTGGCGGCAAAATGATCTGGCGATATGATAGTGCCTTAGGGCAAAAAGGGAACCTTGAGATCGATTTAAACTATATGTTTCGTAAACCATTGTGGCCTGTTATTGAGATGGCTCCTAAAATAAACTTCGATAAAGCTTCTACAGTACCAGTTCTAGATATTCACGAACTTGCAGCTGGAAAATTATCCGCGTTATTTTCAAGGCGCGTTAGCCGAGATTTTTTTGATGCTCATCATTTATTGACAAAAAGTAAATTAGAAACAGATAAGCTTCGGACTTCATTTGTAATTTATGCAAGCATGTCGGATACTCAAGTTAAAGATATTTCTTTAGAAGCTATTCAATATGATGCCTTGGATATTCAAAATAAATTATTCCCTGTACTTCGCCAAATTGATTTACCAAGAAAAAAAGCGCTAATCGAGAAATGGGCCAGTCAATTATTATTGGAATTAAAAGAGGGTTTAGCAACCATATTACCATTAAGAGAAAATGAGATAGAATTTGTTAGGTCGATTCAAGAGCAAGGGCATATAAAGCCAGAGCTGATTACAGAAAATAGAGAATTGACTGAAATAATACTTAAGCATCCACTTATACAATGGAAAGCCAATAATACAATCAAAAGCTTGGCTGATGTTAATTAGTGTATTGTCCCATTATTTTGAAATGATCTCCAATATTGGCTAAGGAATGCCTCATATGGGAGATCATTTCAAAAAAGGTGTTTTTTATCCTTTTATTAAAACCTAGGACCTTTTGGTGGCTTTGGAAATAACTTTTTGATGTGAGCGCTAAGTTTGGAATTATCAACATCTGAATTGTATTCGTCCAGCAGCTCCGATAGGTTTTGATAGCCATTAAACTCGGGTAAAGGGTAATTCTTACGCAATTCTAGAAATAATCTACCCTTAGAACAAAACACTTTAAAGCCAAGTGTTTCACCAATATTGATCAACGCTTCCTTTATGTTTTCTCTTTCTTGTTTTATGGCAAATTCACGAGCTGCTTTTTCTTTCAAACGAGCAGCTTCTTCTTTTTCTAATTTTTCTAGAGTAATTTTCCTGCTTAGTTTTTCCGCTATTTTTCTTTGTATATTGTTTTGAATATGCTCATAAAGGAGATTCGCCTGCTGGATAAGATCTTGTTTTGTCTTTTCCTGTGCTTGTAATTGTAATGTCACACTCAGTTTGTGACGTTCTGCTTTACTCAATTCACCATCAATTTCGTGATAAAAATTTGATATTTTGGAAAGTTGTTGCATTAATTCTTGAAAAGAGAAATTGGGTTTTGATAACAAAGCCAAGAGTTGTTTCAATGCATTGATTAATTTGAGTTGTAAACTAGTTAAGGTTAACGCCCCAATGAATTCCCCATACATCATTTTCAGGTTTTTTTCTTCTCTCTTTAGTAACTCTTCAATGCGGTCAGTATTGGAAAAGCTTAAAGCGAATTTTTGAGCAAATGTTGTAGTTTCACGAGAGAATACAATGGCGGTCATAACTGCTGGCCCCAAGTAAAAGATAGATTACTTTGTTAAAGCCGACAGACTAACATACTATAACGATGAAAGGAAGCAAACTTATGGCATAAAACCCTCTAAGACTAAGGTTTAGACTTCAAAGTAGAGATAGATAAACCAACCGTAGAGTTAAGTTTACTTAACTCTAGTAGCCTTTTGTGCTGTTCTTGTTTTTCTGCGATAAATTTTTGTCGCTCTATATTTGCTTTAGCATTTCGTTGTGCGATTAGGACTTGTTTGATTGCAGCGGCTTCCTCGGCTTCTTTTTCTTTAACTTGTCTTTTCTCTCTCTCAGCTTGAGCATGTTGTCTGTAACTACTATTTTTTTCATCATAATAAGATTCGTTAGCACTGATGAGATGCTCATCGGCTTTCTTTTGTTGTGCTTGTAATTCGAATGCGAGTTCTTGATGACGTTGTTTTGCTTTATCCAATTCACTATTCACTTCTGAATAAATAGCAGAAACTTTCAAAAGTTGTTGTATCAATTCTTGAAGCGATAAATCTGGTTTGTTGAGCAATTTTAAAAGAGATTTCAGTGCATTAATTAATTTGAGTTGTAAGCGACATAAAACAAAATTATCAAGAAATTGCCAATACATTTCACTTAAGTTACTTTTTTCTTTGGCAATAAGTTTTTCAATGTGAGCTTTGTCAATGTTGCCAAGGAACAATTTTGGGGTCTTTGAAATGGACTTTAGAACGGATGGCATTTTTACTTTCCCTCACATGAGTAACTACATTAATAATTTAGTTGACATAATAACATATTGGGGCAAAAAAGGGAAGGGATGTCAGTTTAGGCAGATCTGCACGTTAAGGTTAAGATTCGGGATTATCACGTGTGTTGACACCCAAATAATGGTATCTTTAGCCCCATCCCCATTTTGATTCAAAACCTATGAATGCGAAAAAATGGATCCTAGGGATCTCTGGTGGCATTGCCGCCTACAAAACACCTGAACTCGTGCGTTTGTTGAAAAAACAAGGCTGGGAAGTCAGAGTCGTTTTATCTGCTGGCGCCAAAGCCTTTGTCACGCCAATGACCTTGCAAGCCGTTTCTGGTGAACCTGTTTATAGCGAATTATTCGATGCCGATTTTGAAGCAGCGATGGGACATATTGAACTCGCCCGTTGGGCCACTGGTATTATTATTGCGCCAGCGAGTGCCAATCGCATTGCAGCGCTTGCCCATGGCATGGCAGATGATTTATTAACCACGCTTTGCCTTGCCACAAAAGCCCCCATTTGGGTGGCCCCGGCCATGAATCAACAAATGTGGCATCACAGCGCAACACAAGCCAATATTGCTTTATTACAGCAACGTGGTATCACCATCCTAGGCCCGGATTGGGGTGAGCAAGCTTGTGGTGACGTGGGATTGGGGCGCATGCTTGAACCTGCTGCGATTTTTGATCAATTAAACGCGACGCATTCACCCATACTGAAAGATAAACACATTGTGATCACAGCCGGCCCCACCAGGGAAGCCATCGATCCGGTGCGTTATTTAAGCAATAAAAGTTCCGGTAAAATGGGTTTTGCTTTAGCGCAAGCTGCCATCGCCATGGGAGCAAAAGTCACTTTAATTAGCGGCCCTGTTTCTTTAGCGACACCCACAAGCGCTAAACGAATCGATGTAGTGAGTGCCAAAGAAATGTATGATGCGGTGATAACGCAAACGTCAGCTTGCGATATTTTTATCAGTGCCGCAGCCGTGTCAGATTATCGTGTTGAGATGGCGTTACAAAAAATAAAAAAATCCGCTCAAGATTCAATGACACTGCAATTGATTCAAAACCCTGATATTTTAGCGACTGTTGCCAAACTCAAGAAACGTCCGTTTTGTGTGGGGTTTGCAGCAGAGACGGAAAATATTGAAAATAATGCCCGTCGCAAATTAAATGAAAAAGAACTCGATTTAATCGCCGTGAATGATGTTAGCCGTGAAGATATTGGATTTGATGTCAACACTAATGCCTTAACGGTGATTGGCCAAAATGTGAATCATCACATTTCTAAAAACACAAAAGACCAAGTGGCTATGCAGCTCTTGACAATAATAAGTGAGTGTTATCATGCAAAAAATTAAATTAAAAGTCCTTGATGCAAGAATTGGCAACGAGATCCCAATGCCTGAATATGCAACGGCAGGATCTGCTGGTTTAGATTTACGAGCTTGTGTCAAAACGGACACGGTGCTAGCGCCTGGTCAAACGATACTGATCCCAACAGGGCTTGCCATTCATATTGCGGATGAAGAACTAGCCGCGGTGATTTTGCCACGCTCAGGGCTTGGCCATAAACATGGCATCGTACTTGGCAATTTAGTGGGGTTAATTGATTCAGATTATCAAGGAGAATTGATGGTTTCTTGTTGGAACCGTAGTGAAACTCCTTACACGATAGAAGTTGGTGCGCGTATCGCACAATTGGTTTTCGTGCCAGTGGTGAGAGCGGCATTTCAAATAGTAGAAGATTTTAATCAATCTTTACGTGGTGAAGGTGGATTTGGCTCAACAGGCCATCGCTAATTTTTAAAGGACTTATTTTTTCATGATTGTTCAAGAACAAAAAATACCAGACATATCAAAAGTCAAACCAGAAATATTTCGTGCCTGCGATATTAGAGGCGTAGTGAATGAAACACTCACGCCGGAAGTAGCCTATTTGTTAGGTTTAAGTTTTGGAACGCTGGCACTTCGAAAAAATCAATCAACAGTCATTATTGGCAGGGATGGTCGCCATTCTGGAGCGATGTTAGTGCAACACTTAAGTGAAGGCTTAATGGCCAGTGGTTGCAAAGTGATTGACTTAGGACAAGTACCAACCCCTGTGGTGTATTTTGCCACTTATGCTTTAAGCACCGGCACTGGCATCATGGTCACGGGAAGCCATAATCCCCCTAATTATAATGGCTTTAAGATGATGTTAGCAGGGGATACCCTTGCTGATGAACAAGTTCAGTCCATTTATCAGCAAATACTAGCCAAAGATTTTGTATTCGGACAGGGTGAAAAAACATCTCTTGCTTTCATCGATAAATATGTTGATCGCATTACACAAGATATTCATATTGCGCGAAAATTAAAAATCGTTGTCGATTGCGGCAGTGGAGTCGTAGGTGTATTAGCAGAGAAGTTGTTTAATGCGCTTGGGTGTGAAGTGATTCCACTTTATTGTGAAGTTGACGGTGATTTCCCCTTTCATCATCCTGATCCAGGTCAACCCAAAAATTTACAAGATCTCATCAAAGTTGTGAAACAAGAAAAAGCCGACCTTGGTTTGGCATTCGATGGTGATGGCGATAGACTAGGTCTTGTTACTAATGAGGGTGACATTGTATGGCCTGATCGTTTGATGATGTTGTTTGTTGAAGACTTGTTACAGCGTCAACCTAATAGCCATATTATTTATGATGTGAAATGTTCTAAACTCTTGTCTGAAAAGATTTTACAATGCGGCGGCAAACCCGTGATGTATAAAACGGGACATGCCTTAATTAAACGTAAAATGCGTGAGGTCAATGCACAGTTGGCCGGTGAAATGAGTGGTCATTTCTTCTTTAAAGAAAGATGGTATGGATTTGACGATGCTTGTTATGCTGCTGCGCGACTTTTAGAAATTGTTTCTAAAAACGTAAAGAGTTTATCTCGTATTTTCCAAGAACTCCCTAACAGCATTAGTACACCAGAAATTAATATCGCTATCAGTGAAGACAAAAAATTTGGTTTCATCGAAGCATTAAAAGCGAAGCACAATTTTAATGAAGCCGAATTGATCACCGTGGATGGTTTGCGTGCAGAATTTAATGAGGGCTGGGGACTTGTTCGCGCATCCAATACCACGCCTTGTTTAGTGTTACGTTTTGAGGCCGATAATGAAACGGCATTGCTTGCTATACAAGCAAATTTTAAAAAATCCATTTTAGCCATTGCACCAGAACTTGAGGTACCCTTTTAATGTTGTCATTTTTAGACGTTACCTATTTAGAAGATAGCACTGATTCAAAACAGCTTGAAACATTGTGCCTTGCTATTCAACAAGCGCCATTAATGCCTGCTGGGATCTGCGTCTTTCCAAGAGATTTACCTTTTGTAAAACAGCAGTTGCAAAATCAAACCTTAGCCTTTGTCACGCCGGTTAATTTCCCTAAGGGAAATGCTTCCAACGCGCAATTATTATCAGAGCTTAAAGCCGCCTTAAAAGCGGGTGCAACTGAAATAGATGCCGTGATCCCTTATCAGGAATTTTTACAAGAGCGTGATTTTGAGGAAGTAGGACATTTTATTGAGATGTGTCGACTGGAGTTACCTCACTACGTTAAATTAAAAATTATTTTAGAAACCGGTGAAATCAACAATCCTGATGATATCTATCGATTAAGTACCATTGCTTGCGAGAAGGGGGCTGATTTTATTAAAACCTCTACTGGCAAAACAACAATTGGTGCCACATTGGAAGCAGCCCAATCCGTAATGAAAGCTATCAAAGAGTATGAAGCCAAACATCAGCGCAAGGTTGGTGTTAAAATCTCAGGCGGTGTGCGAACTCCAGAGCAAGCTCAAGAATACATCGATCAAGTGCAAACGATCTTGGGTGATAGCTGGTTAAACCCCTCCTATTTTAGAATTGGGGCAAGCCAATTATTTCATGTTCTATGCGAAGCTAAATAGCCATAAGGAACGGGTAATGAGTAATCGAGAAGTAGGTTATGCACGTGTTAAAGAAATCTTGGGTGAGAAAGCCCCTGAAAAAATGCAAGAACTATTGGGTGCCATATCGCCTGATTTCGCCAATTATATCTATGATTTCGTTTATGGTGAACTTTATGCCAGAAAAGGATTCCCAGATAAAACCTTAGAGGTGGCTGCCGTTGCATGCTTGTTGGGGCAACGTAATATGGGAGTCCCACTACAATCGCATTTTAAAGGGATGCTGAATGTGGGTTGGAAAAAAGATGAAATTATAGAGCTACTATTATTTCTTTCCAGCTATGCGGGTTTTCCCACCATTGTCGATGCGTTTGGTGTACTGAAAGAGACATTAAAAGAAGTTTCAGAATAAAGTAAAATTTCTATTTAGAAACCGGCACGGCTTTTTCTTGTTGATGTAATTGCTGAAATCTTTTGAGTAATGCCTCATAATCGGTATTGATTTTATCTTTTTCAACTTTTTTGCGTTCTAAAAAAGCCATATTGTCTTGAATTTGTCGAGAGCTCTCATCAATTGTTTTTTGCAGATCCGCTGGAATTTTCTGCCCTTCTTTTTCATAAGTTGTTTTGGACAAATTAGCATGCTCTAATTGTTTTTTTAAACGAGAAATATTTTCATTGGTGATTTCTTCTAAAACAGCTATGGACGCAATTTTGTCATCACGTGAACGTGTAATATCTTCTTCATTGGTAAATGATTTTAATAATATATCATCTTTTTTGGCTTGCAGTTCTGCTTGCTTTTGTTGGGCTTGCTCTTTAAGTTCCCTAATTCTTTTCTGGTTGTACAGTTTCAATTACATTACCTCGAGGACTAATTATCTCATAGCCTTGGTCAGCCACTTCAGAAGGAAGAGTATTGGTGATAACGGGGCGCCCATCTTTGTCTTTGTAGCGATAAAAATTGGTGTCAGCAAAGCAATTGGACACATTTATAAGACTAAGGCCCAATACAAACGATATTTTTATCCAGTGCTTATCCATAAATGCGCTCATCCGTTTTTCACAATACCTATATTATAAACCTAAACACCATATTGTTCGCGATAGGCAGCCATTGGTTTCAGATATGATGCAAAGTTAGGTTCTTTTTCGACATATTCCATGATATCAGCAAAAGTGATGATCGCTTTTACAGGGATATTCATGGTTGTTTGAATTTCGCCAATGGCGGATTGTTCGCCTTGTCCTTTTTCTTGACGATCTAAAGCAACGATGATGCCAGCAATAGAAGCACCATGGGCTTTTATTAATTCAAAAGATTCTCGAACGGCGGTGCCGGCGGTGATGACATCATCAATAATTAATATCCGTCCTTTTAATGGGGCTCCGATAATGTCTCCACCCTCCCCATGATCTTTTGCTTCTTTGCGATTAAAGGAATAGGGGATATTGGTTTGGTAATTTGCGCTTAAGGCAATGGCAGTGGAGCAAGCCAGAGGGATCCCTTTGTATGCTGGCCCAAATAAAACATCATATTGGAATTGATGATGTTTAATTGCACCCGCATAACTTTCGCCTAAGGATTTTAAAACGAGTCCAGTATTAAGTTGCCCGACATTAAAAAAATAAGGGCTAAGTCGGCCTGATTTCAGAGTAAATTCACCAAAACGCAGCGCTTTATACTCTAAAGCGAGTTCGATAAATGCTTTTTGATAGAGTTCCATAATAATGCCTTTATGCCAAAAATGGCTGGGATTGTAACATTA
>CAYXVT010000138.1:0-10018 GCA_964468105.1 Uncultured Candidatus Berkiella sp.
GTCAACATCTACACCTTCATCTTACTTGCACGCTCAGAAAGAGCTGCCATTTCAAAATCCTCTTTTTCATTCACAGCCATGTCTGTGAATGGACAAGGTGTTTTTGAGTCAAAGTTTTGAAGTAAGGCAGGTTGTTTCTCTAGTAAGACATCAAATCTTAGTGTAGCGGAATCTATTTGATTATCATTTGATCCCTCAGATACTTGTGGAGAGGAGACCTCTGGCGTGGAAGGTGGTGAACTTTTGCTTCTTGGCCCCCTTTCACCAAACCATTCTTTAGATAAATTCATACATTTTTCGATAAGCAAAAAGCCTGCACCTACTTTAGCAGACATAAAAAGTCTTGCTCCTAACCCACTTGTTAGCACTTCACCTAGACTGATTCCCTTTATTGCTTGTGTAAAAGTAATCTGCTGCACCTGCATTCTAGTTTTAATAACATCACCCGGTTGTGAGAACACTAAGCTCATAAAAGCGCCACCCCACTTAGCAAGCAAATTCTTTGCATCACTATGGTGATCTTTGTTATCCATCAAATGGTTTGCCAATTCCGAGCCACCAAATAATCCAGCAGCACCTGGGGCATTTCTACCAAGGCCAGTAACAAGACTACCTCGATATAAACCCGTCCATCCAAGACTTGTTGCGTTTGAGTAGGATATTTTTTCTCCTAAAACTTGTTTTCTGACCTGCAAAGTATCAATCCATTGAAAAAATACAGGTTCAAATATGCCAGTGACTGCACCAGCACCAGTTTGTATAGCAACGTGTCCGTAATCTCCAAAATGAGTTTGAGCGTCAACACCAAAATGAAGTGTCATTCGTTCAGCCAATTCATCCTGTACACCATATTTATAAACTCTTAGAGGTGCCTTTTTACCATACCCTAATATAAAACCTCTATAGAGAACTGTTGATGTACCTGTCAATCCCTCTTTACGAACTAGCTCTGACAACCAAGGAAAGATATTTAGATTTTTTGCCATTGAAGTCTTTGCAACTGTATCCACAGGATGAAAAAAAACTTGTTCTCCTAATGCCCCTAGCGCAGTACCAAAGAATTTAGAGAATTTAGTGTGACGCAATTCTGGTACATCATTTGATTTATTATTACTTTCACCACTCGGACCATGCTGCATAATTAATTCCCTTTATTGGTTGTAACTTAGGCGCGTCATATTGCCAAACTTATTAGAGGTTTACAACTTATACAAGAATACAAAAGTATTCACTGAGAATTATGAGTCAGATCTCTTGATCCTATCTTAAGGTTGCTTTATTGAAGTACGAGAATTTCTAGCGTTGACGTTAGACACAACCCTTTTAACTTCATTTGATTTAGGTTGATGCTTGGAAGGGCCTCCCGAGGGAAAAAATCCTTTTTGCGGCTTTGAAATCAGGTCATTTATATACGCTTTAATTTGGGGATTTTCTAATGATTTTGCTTTAAACATTTTAGAGTTTTTAGCCAGTAAACATAAGAGGTCTTTAGCATGGTGTCCATAAACTTTTTTTATCATGGCATCTAGTTTTAGGACAAGCGCAAAGTCTCCAGTATTCACGGCTTCATGTAGGCAATTGTATTTAAATTTATTGGTTTGTTGAATATGAGATTTAAGGATTTTAGTATTCTCTAACAATACAGAAATGATGAGATCAATAATATCTGCGTTTTTAGTTGTTAAAGCCATAGGTAAAATCCAAAAGCCATCGCTGGTGACCTGCTGCAGATTTATTTCAAGTGCGTATTGGTTGCGATTTAAAAGTTCAATAATACGTTTAACAACTACTGGATTACGTGTGTTCACTGCATTTAACAACGCGACAAAACCATCAACAGAGACATTCATCAGGTTATCTTCTAGAATTTTATCATTTTCTTCGATCAAACCAATTACCAGCTCAAGAATTTCTAGATTGACAGGTTTAATAGCTTGTTGTAAAACGCAAAATTTCTGCTTAGTTTTACACTTCAGATTTGCTTCTAGTGCAGCTCTATTCTGTGTTAGCAACTTATGTATCAACAAAACAATCGTGAGATCACCTTTGGCCAAAGCATGCGTGAAAACCATATATCGATCATTAGTTATATTCATTAAATTGGCAATCAGCACGGTAGGCTTTTCTAGAAGGTGTTTCATAACCCTCTCAACAATCTCAACTTTGCCAGATCGAACAGCCGTCTGTAACATCATAAATCCCGCAGCGGTTCGACTTCTTAGGTTCTTATTTAATCTTTTTTTATCATTTATAAATAGTGCAAGAACCGTATCTAAAATCTGAATATCTTCGGTCATTAGTGCTTGCGGCAAAACCATGAATTCATCATCTGTAATAGTATCAAGGTTAGCAGCCAAAGCTTCTTGGTCATTTTTTAATAGATCTATAACTTTCTTTATAATTTCAATATTTCTTGATCGGATGGCTGTTTGTAACAACATAAAACCATCACATGTTTTTAGCCTGAGTAATTTAGCCAATAATGGCGTATTATTACAGACTAATGAAAGTACTTTATTAAATATATGCGAATTACCGGATGCGGCAGCTTGATGCAGAGCGCTATAATAAGATTCTGTTATATTATCTATGTTCTGCTGTAAACTATCTTCATGATCTTCCAATAATGCAACAATCATATCGAATACTTTTACATCGCTTGAAATTGCATGATTTAAAGCCATAAAACCATTGTTTGTTCTATTCTTAAGATTCAACATTAGTGCATCTTTATCTTTCGCTAACAAGCCAATAATTGTTTTAATGGTTTTCATGTAATAGGTCTGTAAGGCTAGCGCTAAAACACTCAAGTTGTCTGTTGTTATGGCACTAAGATTATCTGATAGAATACGAGGACAACCATCTAAAAGCCCAATAACTTTAGATACATTTTCTGCACTTTTTGAAGCCAAAGCCTGGTGCAACACCATAAAACCATTTTCATTTTGATTACGTAAGATCTGCGCTTGAAATTGATGAGGCTCTAATTGTGATTTCATTTGCCTAACAATCAAATTGAATAATCTGGATGATATTTTTTGAGCAAATTGACTATCTTTTAGATGAATTTTAAATGGCAGATGTAAAACATCATCAAGGTGAGTTTCTTCGTGAATACTAACTTCAAGTAAAATCTCACTCTTTTTGCTATTTAGTTTTAAAAAAGTCGAAATTTCAGTTAACTGCGCTTCAAGATCAGCGATTGATCTTACCTTACAGGCTTTCATAATAAGCCCATGCAGATTTTGCGCAGTTTCTGTACGTCCTGGGATTCGCGTTTTAACTTCAAGGAGATGCTTTCGGTCTGCTTTCTCAGGGGATTTTAACATGTAGGTAGCCCATACATTACTTCAAAGGGGAAATGGGGAATAATAAAAGGTCAAGTTTTCAGTAAACTTGACCTTCTTTCTTAATGCTGAGTAAACCGTCTTATTTATGAAATTTTGGTATACTACTTAATCGAATTTGCGTAAACGCAACAGCAAGGTTAAGAACATCACTTGCAGTGACTTGTCTATATTGAGTATAAGCTGGCGCAAATATTTGAGGCCTATGTGGATGTTTAACATTTACTTTTGATCGTCTATCCACAACTTGACTTTCATTAGCACGTTCATGCTGTGCGTTAAAATATTTCTCTTTTTCATCTTTCCTTTTAGAAGAAACTGGTGCAGCTACAGGTGCTTCAATTTGAACAGTAGCCGCAACTTCAGGTTTCATTAATCTTGAGCAGTCTTTATCACTTTTGAGTGAATCATGACGTTTTCTTCCTGACATTTTTCTAAACATATAAGGATCTACATAGGAATCGTCTTCCTCAAGTTGAGGGTTATTTTCATAAACCACAAAGGAATCACCAGCACTACGATCAATGCTAACACCACTACGTTGCAAAACCACATTAAACAGTGGAGGAAAAGAAATCCCTTTTACATTACAATCATGAAAAAAAGCATTTAGGGGGTTGTCTAGACTTCTATATGCTAACTTTGAAATTTCGATTTCTCTAGGGCGACTCTTGGATGGCAAATCAAGCGTCATTGACTTGAGCACCAAAATTAAAAAATCCTTGAACTCATTAACGCTTCCAGCACTAACTGATTGATCAAGGATACTCTCAGCAATGTAATCAACTGTTACTGTAATCTGCTCTAATGTATATGTCATAATTCCCTCTTCTATTTTTGTTGTTATTATCAAGCTATTGTTTGTTTTATTTGTTATTCGCCAATAATTTTAATTAAAACTCTCTTTTTCCTCTTGCCATCAAATTCACCATAAAAAATTTGTTCCCAAGGACCAAAATCCAATTTACCATCGGTTATGGCAACAACCACTTCTCGTCCCATTATCTGACGTTTAATATGCGCATCGGCATTATCTTCGCCTGTATCATTGTGACGATACTGATTGATGGGTTCATGCGGGGCTAATTTTTCTAACCATTGTGCATAATCATGTAATAAACCTGGTTCATCATCATTAATATAGACACTGGCACTGATATGCATCGCATTCACTAAACACAAGCCATTGCGCACACCACTTTTTTCGACAGCAGATTGCACATCCTCTGTTATGTTTACAAATGCGACTCGCGTTTTGGTATTAAAAAATAATTCTTCTCTATAATGCTTCATAAACTTCCCTATTAACTTCAGCTCAATGAGATTTTGATATCCGCATAGGTCTGATTTGATGAGCGCGACTTTGCTCAAATTTAACAGTTTCATTGGGTGCACTAGCGCGTGCTTGGTTAAGTGTCGATGTAACTATATAAATATTATCTTTAAACGCTGGCATTGCCTTTAATAGATCGCTTGTTACTGATTCTCTCATGATTGACCACAAATCATCTTGGATGCCTTTTTCATGCCAGCTATAAGCGTATTTTATTTGATCAGCTAAATTCAATTTATACAAATAAAACTCATTACATAACATTTTTGCTTTTGCAAGAAACGCTGAAAGCACGAAAGCATTAAGAAAATAATTTAATTCATATTGGTATATGTTACAGGTCAAGAGAGACTGCTTGGCCATCTCTGTCACTTCGAAGGGCACACCGTAATATTGCAATGAATCAATTGTGAGATCAAATTGATCGCCAAGAAAGTTTCGGTGGTCTGCTAATTCTTTTTGGACAAATAATTTCATTGAGTCCCATAATTTATCATCAATGCCACCCTCTTGTGTCCAGTGTTGAATGGCTTGCACTTTCATGTCATCACTTAATTGACGGAAGTATTCAATACAAGCTTCTTTTCCTTGAGCCATGATTATTTTCATGGGTGCAACAATTTTAACTTTTGCTTTAGTTTCACGATGATGCCTATTTCTAAAATCATCATCATCGCTTTCATCACGATCTTCGCGTTTTCTAGAATTCATGT
Source organism: Uncultured Candidatus Berkiella sp. (assembly GCA_964468105.1). Taxonomy (GTDB): domain Bacteria; phylum Pseudomonadota; class Gammaproteobacteria; order Berkiellales; family Berkiellaceae; genus Berkiella. The sequence continues at coordinate 5,394 of CAYXVT010000138.1, forward strand.
TTAACATAACGACTTCACTTCTATAACAATCGCTTTATTGGATAAAACCAAACTTTCGTTGAAAAACGGACAGCATCAATGATTTAGCCAATTAGCACATACTATATAAATATATTACATTTTACTGATTTTTATCAGATTATCAAGAAAAGTTAGTTTATTGGCAAAAATCTGTGGTTTGAATTCCAGATCCCTTTAAATCTTACAAAAGCCGACAAACGTACGATATGGCAGGACAAGTTACGTATCAATTTTTATGACAAGGAAATAAAATGTTCTAACTAATTCGCTTATATTCACACTTATAAAACAGGTAACATTTATGATTTCTTTTAAATATCCCAAAGCACCTCTTTCAACTCCTGAAACGAATCGTCTTCAAAGACTCTCAATGATTTTGTCTGGTGATTCAAATGATTATATTAATCACGAAAATTCTTCAGAAGATGACTGCGCGCTAGATTCTAGTCAGGAAGAAGATATTGTTGTTTCTACCTTAGAAACTTTAAAACACAGTCCCAGCGATGAAGATGTTACGCAGGATCCAACTATTACGAAAAGACCAAAAGTATAAATCAAACTTTTACATGGGGCTTGGGATTCAATCCAGCCTCATATCCTTACAGATAAAATTCAACAATATTTTCCTTTTCTGCTAAAAGTAACATTTCTTCCTTTTTGCTACACTTTAACTTTTGCTTAATCCTTGAGATATAATTGCTAACTGTTGGAATAGCGATATTTAACTGATTACTTATATAAGACAAACCATAGCCTCTAATTAAGTAGGAGTAACACTCTAATTCTCTTACAGACAATAGATTTAAACGAGAAGAATCAAAATGATCATTAACTGCCGGTTTTTTATCATGTATACTAAAATTATTTTCCACAAAATTTTCATTATTTGTCATAATGAGCGGTATATCAATGAGTTGCGAGCTTGCTATGCCAATTAAATCTGCCGCTTCTTCTTCGAAATGGTTTTTAAATCTTTGTAGAAGATTCAAATTATTTAGATAAAAATTAAGAACGGATCTATTTTCAGGTGATGTTGCAAACGCAATAACCTCACTTCTGTCCTCGAAGTGATTTATATGGATAATCCCATTACCATGGCCAAATGAGAGCCCTTTATCAATTTTGTCTTTATCATTGATGGATTCGCATAGATACCATCCTGATTTAATGTGAGACTCCCACATGGGATATTCATTTAAAAACCAGGATTCATAATAATTAGCGTTAGTATGAAGCGTAAAATGCGTCCTATTTTCATAGGTTATACTGTAATTAAAATAGCTTATTCCAGCCATTTTCGACAATGGGGACAGTATTTGTTTCACTCTTTTTTGAGCATCATAAGAAATATGATTTTGAGAAAATGGTAAATTCATAGGTCATCACACTTATTCAAAAAAAATATGGTGTAATGAACCCGTTTTATTCATTAAAACTAAATGTATATAACACACATCAGTCCTCAACCCATCCATGCTGAGAAGATTCATTGCTAAATGTTGTGTTATTCTAATGAATAATCCGGGTAAAAACTTGTCATAAAAAAGTTTATTTGTAGACAAAATGCATTAGCGGTAGTGAAAATCCGATGAAAGGCCACTACTCATAGATTGTTATACCTAGAGTGTGGCCTCAAACCTTACACACCCTTAATTTTGCTCATGGCACGATCTTTAGCTTGACGTTTAAAGTGATATTCTTGGTGATCTTTGATTTTTTTGCCTTCAACCGTATCAATTTCTAACGGATCACGTTTTACCCTTTTCTTTTGTTTATGTGCAAAGACTAAAGGTAAATTAAAACTTATCTCTTCATCAATATCAGTTCCTGCTGATTTTTCATCATGGGAACCAACAGATTTAGGGGAGCTTGAAACTTCAGAGGTGACTTCTACTTTAGAGTCAGACTTATCTGATAAAAATTCATCTATGATGGCACGTAACTCATCAGCTGAATCATTTTCATTAAACCCTATTTGATTTTCATATTTTTCAAATGGAAAAATGTCAGACGCTTGAAGAAAGGCTTCAATGTTTACTGGATCAGAAAAATAATTGGCAAGAAATTCATCATCAAATCCACATTCAGATACTATACCTTTTAATGACATAAAAAACCTCATAAGTAAAAACTATAATTAAACATTGATAATATGAAGAGATATGATTGAATGCCATTAAGATCAGATGAATGAATAATTTTGCAAGATAAACGTAATAACACTATAAAAATTGGAAAAAACTTTGGCAATGCAACTTAAAACTACTCCGAATTGATCTTGGGTGCTTTTCCCAAACATAAAAAGTAATTACATTGTGCTTTTAAAATGAAACATAAAGGAAAACAATGGCTAACCAAGGCCCTGAAAAACCTAAAGGCAGTCGTATACTACGTCGCGTTGAATCCATCATGAAATTTGAGTTTTTAGGTTTAGCCCAACAAGCTACTGTCGTTCCCAGTCCACCGGCTGCCCCTGTCCCTGCCGCAGCAACTCGACAAAATGAAGAAGCAGTAAAAAAGGAAAAGAAAGAAAAAAAATCTAAAAAAGAGAAAAAAGTAAAACAGGAAAAGAGAAAGGATGAAAAGGAAAAATCTGAAAAAATAGATTCGAAACAAATTCTAATCCAAGGTTCACAAAATAGAGAATCAGATAACAATAGAGGATCAATCCGTTATACAACGCATGACAAAAAAGTTCTATATGATGCGGATCTCAAAAGATTGCCTGTTACGGTCTGTACTTATGCCGAAAGAGCGACTCTGATAGCACAAGAGCAAGCTGAATCAAAACCGACCGTCAACCCCACACTGCAGCAACTTTATGGAACAACTGATAGCGCACCTAAAAGCACAGGCACAGCGCCTGTCAGAAAAGGTTCCGTGATTGAATATGCACAAACTCTAGCAACAACTCTCGAACTCCTTAAAAGCTTAGAATCAGAGCCACCACACTCCTCTAATCCACCCCTATTGCATCGACCACCGAGCATGGTGTTGTTGCAAGATGCGGTGCAGTCATTAACACTTTCAGATGAATCTAAAAAAAATGGCTCTACACCTAAGCCACCATGAACCCATAGAAGGATTTCTCCTAGCTATACTTTTATCTTGCAGCTATTCATCGTATATAAGATCAGCGTGATGAACAATGAGTCAAATATTCAATGGAGCAAGGTCCCTGAAGTAACTTTGCTATTTTGGATCCTTAAAATCACAGCTACTACTTTAGGTGAAACCGGTGGTGATGCTGTTTCTATGTCCATGGGTTTGGGATATCTCATGGGAACGGCTATTTTTGCTACTCTATTTCTTATCGCCGTCACTGCTCAAATAAAATCCAATAAATTCCACCCCTTCTTGTATTGGGCAACCATCATAGCCACCACAACTGTCGGTACCACAATGGCTGATTTTGCCGATCGCTCGTTAGGTATTGGTTATGCTGGTGGCACCTCAATTCTTTTGGTATTGGTCCTTGGCTCGCTAGCCCTCTGGTATTATGTCTGCGGCTCGGTCTCCGTCAATACGGTGAGTGCTCCTAAAGAAGAGTTCTTTTATTGGCTAACCATTATGTTTTCTCAAACCTTAGGCACTGCATTAGGGGATTGGACATCAGATTCAATGGGTCTTGGCTATCAAGGCAGCGCGATTATTTTTAGTGGATTACTAATCGCAGTAGCGGGAATTTATTATTGGACAAAGATTTCCAGAACACTGTTGTTTTGGATAGCCTTTGTTTTAACGAGACCTCTTGGTGCCGTTGTTGGAGATTTTCTAGATAAACCCATTCATGAGGGGGGACTGTCGCTCAGTCGTTATACGGCATCTGCTTTTTTACTTATCTTCATCATAGCTTGCATCCTCATTTTTCCTCAAAGAGCCAGTTCTAAACAACACTAGAAGTGTAATTCGCGGCATCTAAACTCTGAGATTTTACTCAGATCTCAAAATATCGTTATTTATTCTACATTTGTTATAAGAACGATTTTTCTCACATCGAATGTTTTAGGATAATTTATGAGAGCACGGACTGCTTTTATTTTTATGCTGTGTTTTGCAGCATGCTCACTTCAAGCTGCAGAATCAAAGAAATCCAAGAGCAAAGATAATTGCTCCACTATAAATGATGTCCATAAATGCCATCATTCAAAATCAGGTAAGATTGACTTAAAAATTAATTTAGATGATCTTGAAAAAGAAAAAATATCTTTTGTTTTAAAGAATAAAAAGATAGCAGGCGATCTTCTCGTATTTCACACCAATATATATGATGATGATTCCTACAAAGATGTGATTAAAAGCCATTTTCTACTCGAGAATCTAACAGATCACCATGCTAACATCCAATACCATATAAAATTTAAAGATAAGGTCGGTGTTGTTGCAAAAACCAGTGGCGAGATCTCTTTGCCCAAAGGGACTAATCAGCATATTAGCTGCAGTAGCATTCCTTTACATATCAGTGATATTAAAAATATCACCTCTTATGAAATTAAGTTTATCACCTCAGGGGTCAGACCCCCAAGATGAGTAGCTAGCTAAGGGGTCTGACCCTGACGAATCCCCATAACTTTTTTGGAAAAATGGAATAATTTCAATGATGT
>CAYXVT010000139.1:0-328 GCA_964468105.1 Uncultured Candidatus Berkiella sp.
TAAAAATTCCGTTCCTAAAGTAAAACTGCGTTCACTGAGATTTTCTTCCTCAATTATCGATAATACTTCTAAGCCAATTCTACAAGCTAAAGGATTGCCACCGAAAGTTGAACCATGACTACCTGGCTTAAAAATCGCCATTACTTCTTTACGCGCTAGAAAAGCAGAAACCGGCAGAATCCCTCCTCCTAATGCTTTTCCTAAAATCAAACCATCTGGCTTGACCTTCTCATATTCAAAGGCAAACATTTTACCCGTTCTGCCTAACCCTGTTTGAACTTCATCAACAATGAGCACGGCTTTGTTCAGCCCAAAACCGCGCACGAAC
>CAYXVT010000139.1:338-3319 GCA_964468105.1 Uncultured Candidatus Berkiella sp.
TGATTACATATTTCTTCACAGGCTTTTAACCAACCCGTTGGTGGAATTTGAATCCCTGCTTCCCCTTGAATGGGCTCAATTAAAAAAGCACACGTGTTGGGAGTGATTGCTTGTTTTAAAGCCTCGCTATCGCCAAATGGTATTTCAACAAATCCAGGCGTCAATGGTCCAAAATGCTTCTTATAGTCTGCTTCAGATGAAAAACTAATAACACTAATTGTTCGGCCGTGGAAATTATTTTTAGCAACAATAATCTCCGCTTTATCATCAGGGATCCCTTTATTTTCATAACCATAGCGACGGGAAGCTTTAATGGCTGTTTCTACTGCTTCTACCCCCGTATTCATCGGTAAACCCATTTCCATACCGGTGACAGCTAATAATTTTTCAAAAAAAGGCAGTAAGGTATCACTATGAAAAGCTCTAGAGGTTACACAGAGTTTTTGAGATTGCTCTGCCATGACTTTTAACAATCGCGGATGGCAATGACCTAAACTCACCGCCGAATAGGCAGACATCATATCCAAATAACGCTTACCTTCAATGTCCCATAACCATTCGCCATGCCCTTTGGTAAGTACAACGGGTATTGGGTGATAATTATGCGCACAGCACTGCTCTTCCCTTTTTATCCATTGCTGTGATTTATTCATTATTGCCTCTACAAAATTGATAAAATTAATTTTTTAATAACTTCAGCCGTTTTATGTTGACTATCTCTTGATGAATCAAATTCAACAATTTCAAGCGCTTTAAATTGTGGATTCTCTTTTATAGTCTTTAAAGATTCCATAACTTCTTCAACCTCTTGGATCCCATCTGCAACTGGAGTACCTGTTCCAGGCGCTACCGAGGGATCAAAAGCATCAAGATCAATACTAATGCCAAATCCTTTTGTTCCATTAGTCACGATCTCTAGTGCTTGTTGAAAAACAGGCTTAAAACCGAGTGCTTTCACATCGCTCATGTAAAAGATTTTCACATTTAAATCTTTCAGTAATTTAGCCTCTTCTGGTTCGAAACTTCGCACACCAATTAGCACAACATGACGTGGATTTAATTTGGGCCCTTCTGAACATATATTGATTAATGCATTTTCCCCATAGCCAAGCAAAGCCGCTAAAGGCATTCCATGAATATTGTGCGAAGGCGTTGTTGCTGGTGTATGAGAATCCATATGGGCATCAATCCATATTAAACCAAATTCAGATGGCGCTTTCAAAGCGGTCACCAAGGCGCTCCAGGTTCCAATGGCAATGCTATGATCTCCACCTAACACTATGGGGAAATTTGATGGTTGGCAATCTATTATTTCTTTTGCCAAACGGGTCGAAAAGTCCTGAACCTGCATTAAGCGCTCAGCATACTTGAGTTTTTTACCAGCCGTGAAGGAAACTGAAGAATTAATAACGGTTTGCCACTGTACTTGGCTTCCAACTTGTTGCAATGCAGGGACAAGGCCATAGTCGTGAAGTACTTGTGGGCCCCATTGCGCTTCATGGCGTGCAGCACCCCAGCCTTGCGAAGCACCGATTAAAACAAGTGGTTTTTTTGGCATAGCGAAACCTAATTAACGATCACTCCTTTAAGTTTGGTTCAGGAGTTATCGTATCGCTAAGATTTTATTTGCATGCATATGCACATAATATACTCAAACCATTTTGGAATTAGACGAGGCGTCGAGTCTTCAAGCAAAGGAGTGTACATTCCAGTACATGACTGATGCGAGGAGACGATGACAACAAAGTATAAATTCAAAATGGGAAGAATATTAGGCTTGACTGAAGTGGGTGCCAACACCCCAGCGTTGAATCATTCGTTCAATGTGAGGCGCAGTTAATGTCGTTAATAATTGAGACCATTGCTCTAGTGACTCAAACATTTCTTTATCGCGCTGCAGATCGGCAACTTTAAAAGCTAAAGCACCAGTTTGCCTCACCCCTAATACTTCACCTGGCCCTCGAAGTTCCAAATCAGCTTCAGCAATAATAAAGCCATCAGTCGTTTCACGCATAATACGCAAACGCGATTGTGCCATTTGGCTTAACGGTGCTTGATAAAGTAAGACACAAAAACTGGCATCACTGCCACGACCGACTCTGCCACGCAATTGATGTAGTTGTGCCAACCCCAAGCGTTCTGGGTTTTCGATAACCATTAACGTGGCATTAGGAACATTCACCCCCACTTCAATTACGGTGGTTGCCACTAAAACGGATATCTCGCCCTTGTAAAAGGCTTGCATGACGCTTTCTTTTTCGAGAGCGTCCATTCTGCCATGAACCAAACCGACCTTGGGAAGATGTTCTTGTAAAGCGAGCGCTGTAACTTCTGCGGCCTGGCATTGTAAGGTTTCTGATTCTTCAATGAGCGTGCACACCCAATACACTTGTTGCCCACTGGCACAAACAGCCTTCATGCGATCAATGATTTCATCACGGCGTTTTTGGGGTACGGTGAGAGTGGTAATGGGTTTGCGACCTGGAGGCAAGGCGTCGATCACTGAAATATCTAAATGGGCATAGTGGCTCATGGCGAGTGTTCGTGGAATTGGCGTTGCCGTCATAATCAATTGATGAGGGTAACAAGGATTTAATGCAGTGTTGCCTTTCACATGTAATGCCAAGCGCTGATGAACGCCAAAGCGGTGTTGTTCATCGATAACAATCAGACCTAATTCTTTAAATTGCACATCATCCTGGAAGAGCGCATGCGTACCTATGACAACATGGGTTAATCCTAACGTAATATTTTCTAAAACACTTCGTTTTGGTTTTGCTTTGAGTTTGCTGCTAAGTAATTCACAACGAAATCCAAATGGCGCAAACCATTCACTGAAATGTTTAAGATGTTGTTCGGCTAAAATTTCAGTTGGCGCCATTATTGCCACTTGCTTATTCTGGGCGATCACCCCAAGCATCGATAAAGCTGCAACAATGGTTTTGCCACTACCAACATCTCCTTGCACCAATCTTAGCATC
>CAYXVT010000139.1:3329-6461 GCA_964468105.1 Uncultured Candidatus Berkiella sp.
TCTTGCGCCATATCTTGTCTGATTTCAGACCACACCCGAGATTGTGCCTCAGTTAATTGAAAAGGCAATGTTTCCATAAAGGAATTTAATAAAGTCTCTTCGACTGTAACGGCAAATGAGAGACGAGATTTCGCATGCGCTTTAATGCGCGCCAAGCTAATATGATGTGACACTAACTCTTCACAAATTAATCGATTGTAGGCGGGATGTTTTCTTAAGATTAGTGCTTCAATATTGTCACTGGGTTGTGGTTGATGAATAGTGTTTAAAGCTTCAACCCAAGAGTGCATCGGTAACTGTGATGATAATGTTTTTTCAAATTGATCGGTTTGATTTTGATATTGGGTATAGGTTTTTAACAAGTTTCCTATCGTACGTCGCAACCACCCTTGAGATAGCCCCGCGACTGTTGGATAGATAGGTGTTAAACGGGTCGGCAAAGGTTCATTTTCATTGATAAATTCACATTCTGGATGAATGATTTGATAGCCTTTCATAGATGCTTTGATTTGACCAAAACAACGTAATAGTGTGCCTTCAACATAACGGCTTTGCATGGATGAATGAAAGTGAAAGAAAAGAAGGGTTAAGACACCTGTTTGATCTGAAATGGTTATTATCGCTCTTTTTTTTCGCTTGCCTTCCAACTTTATTTGCAACACCTTGCCTTGCACCAAGACAAATTGCTCTGGAGCAACCGCCGCCAGCGGTGTAAGCCTAGTTCTATCTTCATAACGATAGGGGCAATGAAGCAATAAATCTCCCATCGTCTCAATGTTTAATTTTATTAATTTTTCTGCGATCTTTGAGCCAACCCCTTTTAACGATGAAATTGGTGCAAACCAATCAAAAGGGGGTTGCGTGGTCTTTTTTGAAACGAAGCTTTGACTGCTATTTTCCACGGACAATGCGCGTTACCTCAGAGACTGTACGAAGTCTTCGCATTGTTCTGGCCAAATGCGAACGATTTCGCACTGCTACAATAAATTTAACCGTATTGTGGCGGCCATCACGCTCATCAACATGAACATTGATAATATTAGCGTTTGCTTCTGCAATAGCATTGGCTAACTGTGCAAGAACGCCTTTGCCATTGATGACATCGACAACGATAGGAACATGAAAATCACCAACAACGTTATCTTCCCATTGCACATTAATAAATTGGCTAGGAGAATTTCTAATTTTGCTAACTTTTGAACATCTTTCCTTATGAATGACAACGCCATGGCCAGCACTTAATTGACCAACAATCAAATCACCCGGTATTGGATAGCAGCATTTTCCATAAGTGACAACCAGACCTTCAGTTCCTTGAATCATTAAAGTGCCAGGTTTTTTAAAGGCGACCTTATCTGTGTTAGTTTGTTCTTGATAAGTCAAAATACGTTGTGCCACCAAAGGCGCCATGCGTTTACCTAAGCCAACTTCTTCATATAATTCATCCGCCGAAGCTAATCCAAAATCTTTGATAATCACTTGCCAATCTTTTGCGCTGATTTCTTCAATTTTCATATTAGAGGCATTTAAAGCACCTTCGATTAAACGCTTACCTAAAGCTTGAGATTCTGAGCATTGTTGACTCTTGAGCCAATGACGAATATTGCTCCTAGCTTTGCCAGTTACCGCAAAGGATAGCCAAGCCGGATTAGGGTGAGCTCCTTTTGCTGTGATAATTTCAACCGTTTGTGCATTACGAAGTCTTGTTGAAAGTGGAGACAAGCGTCTGTCTATTTTACAACCCACACAAGCATTACCAATATCAGTGTGTACTAAATAAGCAAAATCGACTGGAGTCGCTCCCTCGGGTAATGAAAGAATATTTCCTTTTGGCGTAAAGACATAAACAGCATCTGAAAATAAATCGATTTTAACATTTTCGATAAATTCAAGAGAATTGCCGGTATGTTTTTGGATTTCTAATAATCCCTTCAACCATTCTCTGGTATGGATATGAGCCGTTTCTTTTTCTGCTGTTTTATAGACCCAATGGGATGCGATACCATTTTCTGCCAATTCTTCCATATCTTCGGTACGAATTTGCACTTCAATAGGCACGCCATGAGGGCCAATAAGCGTTGTATGCAGTGATTGGTAACCGTTAGCTTTGGGAATAGCAATATAATCTTTGAATCGTCTTGCAATAGGGCGATAAGTGGTATGAACAACCCCTAGTGCTAAATAGCACTCTTCAGGTTTTTTAACAATAATGCGAAAGGCATACATATCCATGACTTCGGATAAGGAAAGACGCTTTTTATGCATTTTATTATATAAACTATAAAGATGCTTTTCTCTACCCCAAACAGCACACTCTTTTAAACCGGTTTCAACTAATTTTTTTCTAATTTCTTTTTCAATCGTTCGAACAAGTGCTTTTCGATTTCCTCTAGCACGGCGCACTGATTCTTTTAATACACGGTAACGTAATGGATAAAGCGCTGCAAAGCCTAAATCTTCAAATTCAACCCGCATATGATTCATGCCCAAGCGATAGGCAATGGGGGCATAAATTTCTAGGGTTTCAAGTGCAATACGGCGGCGCTTTTCGGTGGGCATCGCCCCTAACGTGCGCATATTATGAAGTCTGTCTGCCAATTTTATTAAAATGACACGAACATCTTTGGCCATAGCCAACATCATCTTGCGAAAGTTTTCAGCTTGTGCCTGTTCGCGACTTTCAAAGGTGATGAGTTTTAATTTACTTACGCCATCAACCAACTCAGCGACTTTTTCGCCAAAGCGTTGGGAGATGTTACTTTTATCTAGGGAGGTGTCTTCAATAACATCGTGTAGCATTGCTGCCATGATGCATTGGTGATCCATATGCATCCCTGCCAAAATTCTTGCCACTTCGACAGGGTGAGAGATATAAGGTTCGCCAGTATAACGCTTTTGACCTTCATGCGCTTTGGACGCAGTCATATAAGCTTGTGTGATCTCATCGACCTCATCTTGAGATAAGTATAGCGCTAGCTGATCTCGCAAATCGGTAAATGCAAACACCGGCAACCTCTTTGAAGTATTTTCTAATTATCTGCTTCAGTGAGAATCGTGCGTGTAATAAATCCATTAGCAATTTCACGTAATGCAACAACAGTCGGTTTGTCATTGTCCCACTCAACAGTAGGT
>CAYXVT010000139.1:6471-10015 GCA_964468105.1 Uncultured Candidatus Berkiella sp.
CTAATTGTCTGGCTCTTTTTGTAGCAACTAAAACTAACTCAAATCGATTTTCAACATTATCTAAACAATCTTCAACAGTAATACGAGCCATTTTTTATTATCTCCAATTCTACACTATTAATAATATGTTAACTCACTTTGCATAATTACACCAGTGTGTTATCACGTATCTCACTCAAAAGAGGCTATCAGTTTTGCAAAACGCTGCGCTTGAACCGATGTTTTAACTCTTTGTGATCTAATGATGGCAACTAAGTCATCACAAGCATCATCAAAATTATCATTCACTACCACATAATCATATTCTGAATAATGGGAGATTTCGAAACTTGCTTTGTTCATTCGCTGCGCTATCACGTCAGTGCTGTCTTGTTGGCGTGCTTGTAAACGTGTCTGCAATATTTCTCTTGAAGGTGGCAATATAAAAACACTTACCCCACCCATTTGTTGCTTAACATTTCTTGCGCCTTGCCAATCAATTTCTAAAATAACATCAAACCCTTGTTGCAATTGTTCTAGCACCCACACTTTAGAGGTACCATAAAAATGATTGAACACTTTTGCCGATTCAAGAAAGGTGCCCTTTTCTTGCAAGGCATTAAATTGATTCTCATCAACAAAAAAATAATTCTTGCCGTCGATTTCCCCGACCCTTGGCGCACGCGTGGTGTGAGACACCGATACGCTCAAGTTTGGAACACGTTTTAAAACAGCATTAACTAAGGTTGTCTTCCCACCACCTGATGGTGCGGAAATTATAAACAATGATCCTAAAACACTCATGCTTTACTCCACATTTTGGATCTGTTCACGCATCTGTTCTATAAGGACTTTTAATTCAATGGCTGCTTGTGTCACTGTATTATCCGATGATTTTGCAGCTAACGTGTTTGCTTCTCGATTCATTTCTTGCATTAAAAAATCCAAACGTCGCCCCATAGCGCCATTATCATCAAGTGTACGTAACACTTCTTTGGTATGGGTTGCTAAGCGTTCAACTTCTTCTTCAACATCGATGCGTTGCGCAAACAGAACCAACTCTTGCTCTAATCGTTGTGGATCAACTGACGATTGAACATCTGCTAATTTTTGTGTGAGCTTTTGCTTTTGAGCTTGCAAACAAAGAGGGAGTTTTTCTTTCACTAAAGCCACTTGCTCTAAGACTTGACTTAACTTTGCTTTCAAAATTTGCTGAAGCTGGTGGCCTTCACGTTTTCTGGTTTGTACTAAATCTTGTAGTGCCTGCTCAAAAAGCGCTGTCAATGGCTCTTTCAAATGAGAAATATCTCTAGCCACAGTTGTTAACACTTCTGGCCAACGCAATAATTCCATTGCCGTTACGGTTGGTGTTACGCCTTGATGTTCAGCAACAACTTGGCAGCTAGCCAGGAGTTGGCTAACCAAATCTGTATTGATTTGTAACCTCGGTGCACTTTTACTGCTAGGAAAAAAGTTAAGATTACACTCTACTTTACCACGGGAGAGATAATTGCCAGCTAAGGCTCGCCACTCATTTTCCCATTCACGGAAAGTTTCAGGTATTTTAAAGGAGAGATCTAAATATCGGTGATTAACGGATCTTAGCTCCCAAGTGGCTTGTCCCCAATCTTTTTGAAGAGCGCGTCTACCATAAGCGGTCATACTTGAAATCATTTTATCGCGACTCCTGCCTTAATCGAAGTTCAATAGTAGCCTGGAACCTAACTGCAAGCAAATTATCAGTTAGCTAACAAATTAATCAGCTGGTTTACCATCGCTAAAGCTGACTTTCCAGAATATAATACTCAGGTCTTTTTTTCACTAGAAACAAAAATTGAGAAGGTAATTAGTATGCGCCCCTCCGCCCGAAACCAAGATGAACTCAGAGAAGTGAAATTAACACGCAATTTTATCAAACATCCTGAGGGTTCGGTGTTAGTTGAGTTTGGCGAAACCAAGGTCATCTGTAATGCCTCTGTAATACAAGGCGTCCCCCGATTTCTCAAAGGTACCGGTAAAGGTTGGATCACAGCCGAATACAGTATGTTACCACGTTCTACCACTGATAGGATGCCTCGTGATATCACAAGAGGTGCTCCTGCAGGAAGATCACAAGAAATTCAACGATTTATCGGACGCGCTTTACGCAGTTGTGTCAACCTTGAATTACTTGGTGAAAATACGATTACTATCGATTGTGATGTTATCCAAGCCGATGGCGGTACCCGTACAGCCAGTGTCACCGGTTCTTGTGTCGCATTAGTTGAAGCCTTTCGCTGGATGGAAAAACGTCGCTTAATCAAAAAATTTCCGCTAAAACATTTAGTGGCATCCGTTTCTGTTGGGATCTACAACGATATGCCGGTGTTAGATTTGGATTATGCCGAAGATGCCAATGCTGAAACCGATATGAATGTCGTTATGACTGAGCAAGGTGAATTTATTGAAGTGCAAGGAACAGCTGAAGGCAAACCTTTCAAATTAAATGAATTAACCAGCATGTTAAGCTTAGCGCAAAAAGGGATCCAAGAACTCATTGGCAAACAAAAACGGTTATTAGATCTTTAATTGCATATACTCGAACCAGTTTGGATTTAGGCAAGGCGTCAAGCGAATGAATCCCCGGGAGTGTACGCTTTGGTACATGACTGGGGTGAATAAGCGCAGACAACGCCGCATAAATTCAAAATGGAAAGAGTATGTCGTAATCAATGGTTAATGGCGCATGATCTGAAAATTTCTCATCTCTATAAATCGATACGTTTTTAATTTTATCCTTCAGGTTTGGCGTAACGACCTGATAATCAATACGCCACCCCACATTATTGTTCCAAGCATTGGCACGATTTGACCACCAAGTATATTGATCGGGTTCTTGGTTTTTGACTCTAAAAGCATCCACCCACCCTTTTTTATCAAAAACAGTATCTAACCAAGCACGTTCTTCAGGCAAAAAACCTGAATTTTTTTGATTCGTTTTCCAATTTTTTAAATCAATATTTTTGTGCGCAATATTCCAGTCACCACAAAGTATATAGGAGCGTTTAGATTTGAGATGTTGATCTAAAATACTTAAATATTTATCTAAAAATTCATATTTAAGTGTTTGACGACCCTCTCCACTGGTTCCAGATGGAAAATAAATCGAGGCAACCACTAAATCACCAAATTCTGCATGGATATAACGCCCTTCATCATCTGCTAAAGGAAATCCCAATTTGGTTACTATTTTGTCTGGTTCTTTTTTACTAAAAATGCTAACACCACTGTAACCACTTTTTTGCGCGCTATTGTGATAACAATGATATTGCGGTAATTGGTAAGCTTCATCTTGGATTAATTCTTGCGAAGTACGTACTTCTTGCAAGCAGATAATGTCAGCATTTTGTTCAGCAAGCCATCTAAACAATCCTTTCTTGATGTAAGAGTAGTCACCTTTAGCTCTCATAGCTTTCTTCAACTCTCTGTCTTTCTTGTAGTTCTTATCTAATGTAGCTTCCCAAGTGTACACCATCATATCCTGATGAGTTCCTGGAGCACTTACACTTAGATTTAACATCTGAGG
>CAYXVT010000140.1:0-9809 GCA_964468105.1 Uncultured Candidatus Berkiella sp.
TCAGTGATCCAACCTGAGGATATCCCTTGGATTTCTTTGCTTCTTGACATTCTCGAAATTTTTCTTCAATCATTGTTGGGAGCAATACTCGATGAGTCAAGGTAATATATTGAAGATAAATTTCATATAAAGATTTATCATCGGTATTTGCATTAGGTTTTTTGATGACACTTTGCCAAAGTTTAGGATCAGGCGTATGAAATGCCTCCAATAGTTTTTGTTCATGGGTCCTTAATTCTTTTAAACAACGATATATATGTCTGAGCTGTTCTTGTGTTACTTCGTCATCAATGTAATTTAAATAATGATTAAGATAGTGTTCTTCACTATCAATGAGCTCTTGATAGGGACGATTGAATGCTAACATGGCATTACCCCTTGCTTGGTTTGCTTGAAGTTGTTCTCTCTTGAACGAGTTCACTCAAGGCTGGTGGTGACTCAGGTATTGATAAATCAAAGCTAGCCGCTCTGCGCTTGCTAAAAACAAGTAACTTACTTTTGTCTTGGTAAGGTTTTTCCTCTTTAAGCAAATTGATTCTCTTTTCAATTGTTTTTAATTGTTTCAAGATATTTCTATCTTCAATTTTTATGGAGGTGATGTTTGCTCTTTTATCCGTAATTGTTTTTTTAATCGTGGCAAGTACCACTGAAGATCCAAAATTTTTCTTAACGTCTCTTAATTGCTCCTTGCAAGCTATTATTTCCAGCTCATGATCGGCTATTTTTTGTGCATTTTGAGTTCTTGTTGCAAGCAAAGCAACACGCTGTGATTGTAGTTCATCAAGCTCTTTTTTTCTCATTTCATCCGATTCTTGGGGGTAAGTTGCTTCAAAGGTATTAAGATACACGCCACTGGTGAGCATACTTTCAGCGATCGGATTTAATTTTAATATTAACGGTAGAAGTAATCGCGGATCATTTTCCAATAAATTTGCTAATATGGGGCCTGCAACAATGCCAAGATTTTGGGATGACATTTGGTTTTTCTTTTGTAGTGGTAAAGCATGCATAAGCAGATGTAAGTAGTTATATAGAATTTCTGCAGCCCTAAATTTATTTAAATCTTTTGATTGTGCACATCGCTTAATAAAGTCATGGAAGGCAAGAGTTTTTTGGTCGAGTTCCATTTCTGAACTGACTAGTTCTTTTAATTTAACAACAGCGTCATCACGTGAGTCCATGAGCGTACAATCTGATAGCGTATGCTTTATCGCACCAATATAATCATGTATTGAATATTTTGTATTAATAAAACGTCTATTTTCCAAAATATTACTAATAATTTGCAGAGAATTTGTTTGTGTTCCAGAAACTCTGAATACGCCATCTGCTTCAAACAGCAATGGCTTTGATTTTAAATGGCTGCTAACCGATTGTAGTACTTTGAGAGTTTCATCTTTAGTGTATTTTGGCGGATTAAAATTCAGCATGGGCGACACCTCAGTCATAAAGTTAAATATCTATGTCATAATTTTTAATAACATAGTTCATTGTAGGTCTAATAAGAACTGATCTTTTATAAGGGGTGTGTTTTAAAGCAGAGGTTTTGTTTAAGTTTCAATGAGCGTTTTTTTAGAAGAAGGTATTAACCATTTGGCTAATAATAATCCACTTTCAAATAAACAAAGTAGAGGTATTGCGAGCAGGCACTGAGAAATAACATCGGGAGGTGTGAGTATCATGCCAATCACAAAGGCGCCCACGATGATGTAAGGGCGTTGTTTTTTTAACGTTTCAATACTTGTAATGCCTACGCGAATTAACATGAAAGTGATAATAGGCACTTGAAATGACACACCAAAAGCAAAATAGAGTACAAGAATAAAATCTAAATAGTGGGTCATATCGGTCATCACCGTTACTCCCTTGGGAGCAATATGGCTAAAAAAGCTTAACGCTAATGGACAAACGATAAAATGCGCAAAAGCCATGCCACCATAAAACAGCGCAGTTGAAAATAATAGGACGGGCAAAATGGTGCGTTTTTCATTGCTATATAAAGCAGGTTTCACAAAGGCCCAAGCGTGATACAAAAAGAAAGGGATCAGCATAATCGTTGTTGAAAATAACGCGAGCTTAATAGGCGCTGTAAAAGGCGTGACAACCTCTGTTGCAATCAACATGCCACCTTGGGGCAACGTTTTTAAAATAGGTTGTGCAATGAGGGTATAAAGTTCACTTGAATAAATAATTAAAGGAATAAGCACTATCAGAAAGCCGAGTAAACAACGCATTAGGCGCGTACGCAGTTCGATTAAATGAGGTATGTATTTATCAACTGCATCCACGAATGCATTTATTCCGTTTTGTTGTTATTAGATTCTGACGTGATTTTTTGAAATTCTTGATCAAATTCACTTTTAATATTGTGGGCGGTTTGCTTGGCACGAATGAGCCAACGTGCGCAGACTTTTGCAACCGCAGGTAGGCGTTCTGGTCCTAACACCCAAAGCGCAACCACGCCCACCACTACCAGTTCCCAAAAGCCAATTTCAAACATCGGATTTCTTATTGTCAGCGTCATCTTGGGCTTCGCGTAATCCTTTACGAAATCCTTTTAGAGCTTTACCAAGATCTTCGCCAACCGTTTGAAGTTTTTTAGTGCCAAAAAGCAAAACCACAATTAAGAATATTAAAATTAATGAACCTGGGCTGATACCTGTTAATCCCATGATTGTCTCCTAAAATTTCGATAAACTAGGGCCACCTAATATATGTAAATGAACATGAAAAATGGTCTGTCCACTTCCTGAGCCGGTATTCACAATGGTCCTAAATGAATCCAGTCCCTGTTCTTTTGCAAAGTTTTTTAATGAAGTCATCATATACCCGAGCAATGGTGCATGTTCTTCTTTTATTTCATTTAAACTATCGACATGCAACTTTGGGATTACCAAAAGATGTACTTTTGCCTTTGGATTAATATCTTTAATGACAAAAATGTGATCATCTTCATAAATCTTATCTGTGGGGATTTTTCCTTCCGCCATTTTGCAAAATAAACAGTCTGGCATCTGACTTTCCTTGTTTGTGCACTCAATTCACTATTCTACCTTATAATATTTCTTTGGCGAATACAGTGCTTTCTAACTTTGGGGTTAAGATTTAAAGAGAAGCCATAGACCAATGACAGCGCCTGCACCCATGATCCATGAGCTGTATTCTTGAATCAATGCCCCATAGGGGCTTGCTAATCCCACAAGGGTTGCACATATCAGTAAAGCACCGCCCAGTATTTTACGCCCTATGCGAACATCTTTTGTTTTGACGGAAATTGTGGCCAAAGAGCCAGGCATCGCATGTTGATAACTATAGCGATGAGTTTCTTGTTGCCAAAAACGTGCAATATCATAAATTGCTTCAGGTAATTCAGGCAGCCGATCAGACCAAATGGGAAATTTATCACATAAATTATCAAAAAAGGCTTTAGGACCATAATGCTTTTTAACCCATTTTTCTAAAAAGGGCTTGGCGGTTTGCCAAAGATCTAAGTCCGGATACAGTTGTCTTCCAAGGCCTTCAATATTGAGCAATGTTTTTTGTAGTAGTAAGAGTTGCGGTTGTACTTGCATATCAAAGCGTCTAGCTGTTTGAAACAGTCGAATTAAAGTTTGTGCAAAGGAGATCTCTTTTAAAGGTTTTTCAAAAATGGGTTCACAAACTGTTCTAATCGCAGATTCAAAGGCATTAATAGGCGTTCCAGGGGGGACCCAACCAGATTGCACATGCAGCTCAGCCACTTTGCGATAATCGCGTTTGAAGAAGGCTAAGAAATTTTCACCAAGATAACGCTGATCTTCAGGTCCCAAGGTGCCCATAATGCCAAAATCCACAGCAACATATTTTGGATTTTGAGGATCTTCTATCATCACAAAAATATTGCCAGGATGCATATCAGCGTGGAAGAAACAATCTCTAAATACTTGAGTGAAGAAAATTTCTACGCCGCGCTCAGCCAGACGCTTTAAATCAGTATTATATGCTTTGAGCGTTTTAATATCTGAAATGGGAACGCCATGGACACGTTCAATCACCAATATATTTTTACGGCAATGAGGCCAATAAACTTGAGGGACATACAAACTATCCGCATGCGTAAAATTACGTCGTAGCTGAGAGGCGTTTGCCGCTTCTCGCAAAAGGTCAAGTTCATCGATGAGGGTTTGCTTAATTTCTGCAACTACGGCAACAGGATGCAAACGATGCGACGCTTTAATGTATCGTTGAATAAGGGCCGCAAAAGATTCCATGAGTTCGACATCACGCATCACTTTTTGATGAATATTTGGTCGAAGTACTTTAACGACTACGCTTGATCCATCCTTAAGCGTAGCGGCATGGACTTGTGATATCGATGCAGAGGCTAATGGTTGAACTTCAAATTCTTCAAAGACCGATTCAATGGGTTGACCAAGACTTTTTTCAACCATCTTTCGTGCTAATTCCCCGGAGAAGGGGGGGACGCTGTCTTGAAGTTTGGCTAACTCATCAGCGATGTCGTCCGGGAGGAGATCGCGCCTGGTTGATAAAATTTGACCGAACTTAACAAAGATCGGGCCAAGTTCTCCTAAGGCAAGTCGAATCGCTTCGCCATTAGGTAAGGGTTGCTTGCCAAACCAACGCCAAGGGAAAAAAATAATAAATACATGCATGGAACGAAATAAAGGAGCAGACCAAATATATTTATCTAAACCATATTTCACTAAAATGATTTGAATGTGCAGGAGTCGAACAGTTTTCGCTAACCAACGCATTTATTGTTTTCCCGCACGTTGCTGTAAAAAATTCAGTTTGGCTTCAAAGCGTTCAACATCGTGCCGTAAAGTATCAATGCTTTGGAATAAGGCTTTCACGTCAACTTTTGTTGGCAAGAGGTTAATTTCATCTTGTAAGTAAGCGCCCATATCTTGGGTTCTTGCTTGTGCTGTTTGAGTTGCCCATTGCTTAGAGTGTTGCACGAATTGCATGATATAGTGGGCCATGTTGTCACCAAAAACCCTAGCCAATTTATCTTCCCAATCCACATCAAGTTGATCCCAGCAGTCATAAAGTGCTTTTGCACAATCGATGTCGCCTTTGATATGCAGACTTGAGTGGGTGCTTTTTTTCGTTAATATCATTGTTACAAAAGCATTCATTGGGCCTGAAAAAGTGGTATCACAATGAATGGGGGATTGCTCTTGAAATTCCAATCCCTCATCCACAATACGAAAATAAAGATGTTCGATATGATCGATATGAAAGCAAATAACTTTACCCACATGAGGCTTTAAAGGAATAAGACTTTTCTCGTCCAGATGTTTAAGCACAGCGATAAAAATGGGAATAAGTGTTGAAGCTATGCTAGTGGTGATCATTAGTATTTGATCCCTTTATGGATAGCAACAATACCACCGGTTAAATTATGATATTCACATGAATCAAAACCCGCTTTCAGGATAAGTGCTTTTAGAGATTCCTGATCGGGGTGCATACGAATAGATTCTGCTAAATATTGATAGCTCGCACTATCTTTGGCTATCCATTCACCCAGCTTGGGCAAAACATGAAAAGAATAGGTGTCATATATTTGAGAGAAAAGGGCATTGGTTGGTTTTGAAAATTCTAAAATAATCATGCGCCCACCGGGCCGCAAAACACGGTAAATGCTTTGCAACGCTTTCTCTTTATAGGTCACATTGCGAAGGCCAAATCCCATGATGATGCGATCAAAGCTTGCATCAGCAAAAGGCAAATGTTCAGCATTGGCCTGAACTATTTGCACAGTATCAACAATTCCTTTGTCAATTAAACGCATTTGAGCATTTTTGAGCATACTCATATTGATATCAGATACGGTGATGAGACCATTTTCTTTAATGATAGGAGCCATTAAACAGGTGAGATCGCCAGTCCCTGCTGCTAAATCTAGGACCTGCATGCCTGGACGAAGTTGTAATAGAGCTATAGCATGACGTTTCCATAAGCGATGAACACCAAGAGACATCAGATCATTCATGACATCATAACGACTAGCTACCGAATCAAACACATTGGTAACCAGTCGTCGTTTCTCATCTACATCAACTTGAGTAAAGCCAAAATCAGTTTTGTCTTCTTTCATAACACTCTTTTATAATATAAAGCGACTTAGATCTTGATCTTTTACCAAATTCGCCAGTTGTTGATTAACATAATTTTTGTCAATCACATAAGATTGTTGTTTTTCGCTGGCATCAAATGAAATATTTTCAAGCAGACGTTCCATCACGGTATGTAAACGTCTCGCACCAATATTTTCCGTACGTTCATTTACTTCAGCCGCCAACTCAGCAATACGTAAAACACCATCGGTTTCAAAGCTGATAGTGACGCCCTCAGTAGCAAGCAAGGCTTTATATTGTTCAGTTAATGAAGCGCTGGGTTCGGTTAAGATGCGCACAAGATCTTCAGTTTTCAGCGCATCTAATTCTACGCGGATAGGAAGCCGACCTTGTAACTCTGGGATTAAATCTGAAGGTTTGGACATATGAAAGGCGCCACTGGCAATAAAGAGAACATGATCAGTTTTTACCATGCCATACTTAGTGGAAACCGTGCAGCCTTCAACCAGCGGCAACAGATCGCGTTGCACGCCCTCTCTTGAAACATCTGCTCCTCCTTGTGAGGAACCGCGCTGGGTGACTTTGTCTATTTCATCTAAAAAGACAATACCGTGTTGCTCTAATTTTTCAACTGCTTTTGTTTTAATATCTTCTTCATTAACCAATTTGCCAGCTTCTTCTTCGCTCACAATTTTTAAAGCTTCTTTGACTCGCATTTTGCGTGTTTTGGTTTTGCTGCCAGAAAGATTTTGAAACATCCCTTGCAATTGATTCGTCATTTCTTCCATGCCAGGGGGAGCCATAATTTCAACTCCCATGGAAGGAATAGAAACTTCAAGTTCAATTTCTTGCTCATCCAGAATGCCCGCTAATAGTTTGTCTCTAAAGGCACTTCTTGCGGCGCTATTGTCTGAAACAGTTTCTTCAGGGGGAGCAAATTTAAAACCAGGTTTGGGGATAAGGACATCCAAAATACGTTCGATTGCAGCCAATTCAGCTCTTTCTTTAACTTTGAGAACGGCTTCTTCACGAGTCATTTTATAAGAGATATCTGCTAAGTCTCGGATCATCGATTCAACATCGCGTCCGACATATCCTACTTCAGTAAATTTAGTTGCTTCAACTTTAATAAAAGGTGCTTTGGCTAATTTTGCTAGACGTCTGGCAATTTCTGTTTTTCCAACGCCAGTTGGTCCAATCATTAAAATATTTTTAGGAGTAATTTCATTTCGTAAACTGATATCCACTTTCATGCGACGATAACGATTTCGCAAAGCGATGGCAACGGCACGTTTAGCGGCTGATTGGCCTACAATATGTTTATCTAATTCGTGAACAATTTCACGGGGGGTCATAACAGAGGTACTCATTTAAATCTCTCTTTAAGCCTTTTTGCTTAATTCTTCTATAGTGATATGGTGATTAGTATATACGCAGATATCTGCCGCAATTTTTAATGAAGCTTCTACGATTTGATAAGCTTCCATTGTCGTGTTTTCAAGTAAAGCTGTTGCTGCTGATTGCGCAAAGGGACCGCCTGAACCAATAGCAATGATGCCCTTTTCAGGTTCAATGACATCGCCGTTTCCGGTAATGATTAAAGAAGCATCTTTATCTGCGACTGCTAACATTGCTTCAAGTCGTCTTAAAATTTTGTCTTGACGCCAATCTTTAGCAAGTTCAACGGCAGCTCGGACGAGATGTCCTTGATACATTTCTAATTTGCCTTCAAAACGCTCAAATAAAGTGAAAGCATCAGCAGTGCCCCCGGCAAAACCGGCGATCACTTGATTGTTAAACAAGCGCCTTACTTTTTTGGCATTGCCCTTTAAAACGGTGTTACCAAAAGAGACTTGACCGTCACCACCTAAAGCTACTTTATCGTCGCGTCTGACCACGACAATTGTAGTTCCTCTGAATTGATCCAAGGTAAACTCCTTAAGAGTGTTTGAGGGGTAACATTATACTCCGATTTTCAACACCACACTATGTAATGGTTGGGATTGCTCCAGCTGATGTTGTTGGGAGTAGGCTTGGTCTTTACTGGCAAAAGGTCCGATAAGAACGCGATATCTGGTATCTTTGGCGCCCATCTTAAAAGTTTGAATACTTGCTTCGAATCCGGAAAAAGCTAATTGTGCTTTTAATTCTTCTGCTTGCTGCAGTCGATGAAATGAACCTGCTTGGATA
Source organism: Uncultured Candidatus Berkiella sp. (assembly GCA_964468105.1). Taxonomy (GTDB): domain Bacteria; phylum Pseudomonadota; class Gammaproteobacteria; order Berkiellales; family Berkiellaceae; genus Berkiella. The sequence continues at coordinate 8,274 of CAYXVT010000140.1, forward strand.
ATATAGGATAAAGAAGGTGTTTGAGTTTTTTGAGCCAATACTGGTTCTGGTGATGAATTTGCGACAGGCAAATTAGGCTCATCATCGATAATGGCGGGCAAATTTTCTGTAGCTACCGCAGTATCTATTGGTTTTTGTAATGCTAACTCAAGGGTATTTGAGGCCACACTGGGTTCGCTTACATCTCCACCGGTGGGATCTGTACTGGTTAAAACAGTATAGAAATCAAAGCGTGAGCTACTTTTCGTGGCTTGTGCTAGGGTTGTCGTTTTTGGTTTTGTGCCGGCCTTGCGCTTTTGTGTGGTCTTTGACGTTGGCGGAAGTTCTTCTTGAATTTCAACTTTCGCCGTTTGAATTGGGGCGGGATTGCTGTGTAATTTCCAATACATGATGGCTGATAAACCAACGCCCAACAACAAACCTAAAATTGTCCACGCCCAAGCAGGCAGTATACCCGCATTGTTATTTGTTGAGCGCGCATTAAATCGACGAGTGGCACTGGGTTGGACGCGACGTCTTTTTGCGTAATCTTTTGTCATATTTTTTATTCAAATAACTTATTCATAAATGCATTACTGTTCTGAGTGCATTCTAAAACATTTCTCTGGGATCCACATCAAGTGGGATTGGTAGTCTGGAAAAAAGGTGTATATGCCATAGACGGAATGAAAAAAATACAGATAAAATCAGCAAATATTATAATTTCTCAATATGTCATTTATTTGGGGGCAAAATGAAGTCAAAAAACAAACTTAAGATTGGCGCTCAATTAGTAAAAGAAAGTTTTAAGGTTGCTTCTTCTGTAAACGGCCTTTATTTATTGATGATTTGTTCCTTTCTTTGTACCCTACTTTCTTTGGCTGCATTTTTTGGTTTTTATTATTTTTATGCTGGAGACTTGGAATCACTTTTTCAAATGTTGGACTCAAAGCAATTTGTTGGTCTAATAATGATTGGTGGCTTTATTCAATTCTTTATCTTTCAATTTTTATCTATCTTTTTTAATGTTGCTTTGTTTAGTGCCATTCGATTACATTTCGAAAATAAACCCACTTCGTTTTATATAGCGATCCAATTTGCACTTTCGAAATTTAAGCTCATATTTAGCTGGGCTTGTGTAAGCTTTATTATAGGAAATCTCATTGCTTTTATTAAACCCGCGGGTGAGCAATTTTCATTTATGGGCTCCATTTTTAAAGGATTGCTAGGATTAGCATGGGGAGTGGCAACTTATTTTGTTATTCCAATGATAGCATTTGAACAAAATAAGAACATAAAAGAGATAATAAAAGATTCTGCAAAGTTAGTTAAAGAAAAATTACCAGAACAAATGGGTGCAAAAGTTTATATTAGTGCACTCTATGTCATGTTCGCAATTATGCTGTTTATCACTTTTGTCATTGGAATATTTTCTGCCTTTGTAACAGGATTCTTTAGTACTATTATTACTTTTATCCTTATTGGAATTAGTTTTAGCATCTTAGTATTAGGTATGATTATTCTGTCACTTATAATCAATATGACCTACGCTGTGTT
>CAYXVT010000141.1:0-9807 GCA_964468105.1 Uncultured Candidatus Berkiella sp.
TTCCTTAAAATCTCGGCTGTATCTTTAATAAAATTAAGCTGTCTATACTGAAATTCCGATAGCGGAGCCAATTTTATTTCTTGAACGAAATCTAAAATCATACCGGTATGGCGATGAATTGTTCGTTGTAGCTCTTTTAAGTTCATGTGTATTTTAGCAATAGGCATGATGGCAATCTCCTTTTGGATTACGTTTTATTGGCTCTGCAAGGCGCATTATTTTCGTTAAATCGTTCAACAGGCGTTCATTTAAGTGTTTTGCTCGAGCAATGTTGTCGCTTAGTCCCCACAAATAATCATGGATTGTGGATATCGCGTCATTGCTGATATTGGCTTTCAAAAGAATGTTAAGCATTGCATCTGCTTTCCGGTGGTATTCTAATAGTGCCTCGTGCACGATTATTTGATGGTTTATCAATGGCAAGTAGTCTAAAATAGTATTTCTATTCATAACTGATTCCTCTGGATTGGTTGTGATAGCGATAGAAGGGTGTTGCTGCACCTGTCTATCGGGGTTATGGCATGTAGGCTAAATGCCTATGTGCCATGGCTTTAAAGTCTGACCTTATAAAATAAATATTTTGTTCATTCCGCCCCCTCAATTCAAATGTTAAAAATTCAGGATTTTTTAACGCCTAAATACATGCGTTTTACTTCCCGCTTCGTTCGAAAAAAATTTTGATAAAAGCAAAGCCCCCTTCTTTATCAGTCTGCACACGGCTTTTGCTCTAAGTTTTTATCCATAATGCGCCGTAACTTATTCAAGGCTCTTGTTTCAATTTGATTTACACGCTGCTTGGTGACACCTAAAACTTGGCTAATCGCTTCTAAGGTTTTGGGATCTCCCTCTATTCCGAAACGCATTTTTAAAACAAGGACTTCCCGATGGTTCAAGTGCAGCAAAAGATTACTAACAGTTTTATGTGCACAAAGCGTCATAGCGGCTTCCAAGGGGGAGGGCGTATTTTGATCTTTAAGACTATCGGCTATACAAAAAGTCTCAAGACCTGAATCGATCGACTTTTCTATGGAAACCGTGTTCCTTGCCTCTTGCAAAAGCCGATGCACTTTTGGCAGCGGAAGTTCCAAACGATCGGCCAGCTCTTGAATTGTGGGTTTTTTCCCTTGTTCTTGTAATATTTGCCGCTCTATGCGATTTAAATGATGGATCTCTTCTATCTTATGCTTCGGTAACCGAATATCGCGCCCTTGATCCGCTATGACCTGGATCATAGCGTGACGTATCCAATTTGTGGCATAAGTAGAAAATTTGCAACCCAAGCGATAGTCAAACCGCTCAACGGCTTTCATTAAACCTAAATTGCCCGATTGGAGCAGATCTGAAAATGCCAGTCCCCTGCCTATGTACGATCGCGCAATAGCCAACACTAAACGTAAATTAGCTTCAATCATTTGCTTTTTAGCAAGACGTAGTTTAGCTTCACCCTTGCTAAGACGTTTGTTTAGGGCTTTAATCTCTGACAGCTTCAAGCCTGTTGATTTTTTAATTGCGATGAAAGCCTGTTGCAAAGCCGCAATTTTAGATTGATGTTTTGCTAGTTCATCTGCATACGGTGCTTTCTCATCAAGGTGTCGCTGTACCCAGTCAAGTTTTGTTTCGTGGTTAGCAAAAGACCGCATAAAAACTTGCCAGCGCATTTTAGCCTCATTGACGCAAATATCCATAACAGCGTTCTCTGCTGTGTTAATTTGTTCCGAAAGAGCCTTTAAACCGTTAGTTAAAAGTGCTAATGCGTGCGGTGTCCATTTAAAGCCCGCTAAACTTTGCCCCAGGTTTTCAATAGCGTTTATCGTCTTGGGATCTTGTAGGTTTTCTCTCGCTGACAGCGCCTGTTCCGCCTTCTGCTTCAAGTGCCATAAAGCATCCAGGCGCGTTTTAATCTCCTCGGGGGAAGGTGCTATAGGCCCATCAAGGTTTTCTGATGGTTCGAATGTTGTCGTTTTTATAGGATTTAAATTCACTAACCCATAAATTAGCTTATGGATTTTGCAAGCACTATCATTTACTGCTTTAAAAGCTTGAAATAAGGGTTCGAGGGCAGCAGGGTAAGCGGCAACTGCAAATAGTATTTCGCGGCTGCCTGCTTCCATGCTTTTTGCAAGGCTGATTTCCTGATGACGACTAAGTAATCCAAATACCCGAGCTTCACGGATATATAATTCAACCGGATCGTGGGTTCTAACCGCCTTATTCTTGAAGCGAACATCTTTGAATTCAGCGGCCACATATCCAAGCTTAATATCAAGTGCTTTTTCTACATCTTCGGATGATTTGATACAATCATTGAAATTGCGCTTACAAACATGTTCGATTTTTGCAATATTGCCGTCGGGCGCGTATCTTGATTTCTTCGGTTGCATTGCCGCATTAATAGAATGACAAACAGCGGATAAACTATTATTTATATTAACCATAATTGTAACCTCCTTAAATTAGCACCCTGGTTATAGGGGCAATTGCGTATGCTTTCTTAAAAAGCTTTTTCAATTCTCAAATTCGTTTAAAAATTTCAATCTTCAGTTGGAAACATGATAGTGATCACAGGCTCTCTTTTGTCACCCCCTCCAATGCATGATTTAAGTTTTATGCGCTTTGCAGAACGGCTTTTACCATCGCGCGGAACCACCGCCAATTGATAGATGAGTTGATCAGCCTCGGAGCGATCCCTTTGAATAGCGAACATCAGCATTGACAAAATATCCCATAATCTACCCGCCTCATCTTGAATCGTTTGGTTATCCGTATCCTCATCCCTCCATTCGATGCACTGATCCCAAACGGCGCGCGTTACTGCTACCGGTATTTTAAAACCTGCTTCTAGCGCAGTTTTGGACACATCGACCAAAACCCCATCTTCTAACGCTTGAGCGCGCGTATAAATATGTATGTTTTCTCCAAAAAAATTTTTCATTTCATCACTCATCTGCATATCTCCTAGAATTTAATTGCCATAAAAAACACTTGCCTTACGCACACCGCGCAATTTTTTGTTGCTCGTCCTGGACGAGTTTACTACCGTACACCTCTTGTATTTTCGCCATAGACCAAGACTTATGATTGCGTGATTTATAGCCTTCGGCTCTAAAATACCAACAGGTTTTTTTGCTAGACCAGATAAACTTAGCCGCTTTTAATTTTTCCTTGTGCACTTTAGTATTCCCAGACACCCAAACCCAAGTTCCGCATATCTCAATTTTTAAACCTAAGCCCATAATTGCATTCAATGCTTCATTTATTTTCTCGCCGTATTTAAAGGAATCAAGCGTTTCTAATAAAATCTTGCCTGTGAAATCCTTTAAAACTTCATAAGCAGCGTTTACTAATTTCATCATCTCCGCGCCTGCCGGGTTACGATCTGGGTGATATTGTTGTGCTGCTTTTCTATACACTTCTTTAGTGATCTCAGGCGTTATCTCTTCTAAAGCAATCCCAAGAATGTTTAAAGCGTCTCGTCTAGTCATGGTTGTCATATTAAGTTTCCTTTTAAATGGGTTGATATCACCGTGATAACCCAAAAGCTAAATTTTAAATCTGCGTTCAATCTCCCCTATTTTTTGGCCGATTCAATGATTTTTGAAACCCTTAAACCCAAATGTTCTAATTTCAACCACAACATATTAGTCGGCGTCTTGACCACTAAGCCGCCTCGACCATTGTCTTCCACAACGCTAATCTGGTTAACATAAATGCATTTGTCCTGTGGTTTAAATGCCCATGACCATTCGATAGTGTCACCTGCTTTGATTTGTGCTTTATCTATCATTTTCTATTGCTCCGTTTTAAACTAAGTTGATTGCTGGTGCTCTACAAAAAACACCCAAAGTTTTAATCGTTGATTGGGAAGGCGCACCTATAAGGTTTTAAAAAATCATCAAGGCTGTGTCTAAAATCCCAATCACCTAAATATTCAAAAAACACGTGGGTTTTGCCTGAGAGTTCTATAGAAAAAAAATAGTGATGAAAAATAGTCGTTTTAAAGGCTTCGTAATCAATGCAAAACTGAATATGTTCTGGAATGGTGCTTAAATAAAGCTTATTGAAAAATTGGGTTGCGTACTCTAATTGGTTTTTATATTCACCTTGGTAACGTTGGTTGATTACCTCTTCAGCAGCTTCTAGCGTTCCCTCGTAATGCGCGATTAACTTAGCGCCTAGTTCCCCATGTTTTGCAATAAATAAAGCTTGTGCGCGAATATATTCAATATCAGCATGGACATCAAGTTGTAAGTCATAAAATCCTTCATGGGCATGTATGGCATACATCCTAGGAGCAGGGTAAGCGTCCGGTTCCAGATAATGGCTGCCGCTTAACATGATAGAAATCTGTCGCTTAATTTCTTCTATTTCTTGCGTAGCGTTAATCCACAGACCATAGGCTTTGCCATTATGATAAGAGTCTAAACAAGCAACAAAAATTCGTGGTTGCTCATTGTTAGTATTGAAATGAGGGATATTGTCAAGATAACGAAAACCGGATACATTGGTATAGATAGTAACCATAATTGGACACTCCTTAAACATGTGGTCTGATTGTGGGGGTGTGAAAATGTCACTAGCATTTTTACACCCGGCTATCTCATAGCGTCTCTAATATACGATAAAATACGGGGGCGTTTTAACCCCCGTCCTTTCAATGCCGAGAAAATACATGACACTTGCCCCCTACCTCGATAGAAAAGCAAGTATCAATAAAAATATCCTTTTTAAAACTCTCATAATCAATGTAATACCGGACGGTCTCTGGCACCTTTTCCAAATAACATTCGTTAAAAAATTCAGCAGCATAATCTAATTCGTTGTCATAATCGCCGTGGTAAGATTCCATTGCCTCTTCTGCATATCCTAGGTGCCCACGATAATAGTTAAGCAACTTGGACCCTAATTCCCCGTACTCTAGTATAAAGAAGGCTTTTTCCTGGATATCTTCAATACTGTCATCTTTTTCGATTTCTAAGTCATGCAACCCTTTTTGGTCGTAGATTACATATTCTTCGGCCCCTGGTTCGGGACTTTTCGCTAACATTAACGATATTTGTTTTGAAATTTTTTCAACTTCTTGGGTTGGATCAATCCACACGCCGTGCAACCTGCCGTTATTATAGGCAGCCAAACAAGCAACGTGAATTTGAGGTTGATTATTGAGGTTAAAGGCAGGTAAACTATTATTGATAGCAATCATGTTTGGACTCTCCTTAAAGCAGTGGTCTGAATGTGAGGGTGTGAAAATGTAACTAGCATCTTTACACCCGGCTATCTATATGTTCTTATCTCTAAGAACATACTATTAATATAGTATAATACGTAAAAATATGCAAGCATTTTCACACACTTTTTTTCAAAAAAATACCGTTTTTTTCAGCATATTTTATCAATTGTTGTTTTCTGAAATTTTGTTTAAACTGCGATCGAGTGGTAAGACATACTGTGCAGATTGACTAGAAAACAACTGCCTTTGCAGCGTCAAAGTGTTGGCAATGCCTGTGATTCCTCCAAACAAATCAAGAAAAATTTAGGCTCTCAATTTTTAAAAAACTGTCCGCTCATTGGATGTCCTAATTTGTATTATTTAATCAAACGAGTATTAGAAACTGCTTTTATCGTATCCTGATTAATGTTATAAATAAATCGTTTTTAGATCATTTGTTCTGTTGCATTCTTAGAAGTTCCTGGGCACCAAAATCGCCCCGTTATGATGCTTAAAAGGCCGCATTAGCCGAAAATTAAGTAAAACAACCCTCAAGAAAGAAACACTAAAGCAAATCACTAATAAGGCCAGCACACCTGACGCACCAGTCTAAAAATTTCGTTTTTTACCTATTTTTATAGTATTTTTTGAAATTTTTATGCTGATTTTTTGAGACGGCGCGTGTGACGTTGTAACACCTACGTGTGACGATGTAACACGTCTGATGTGACAGCGTAACACCATGGTTTTAATAAAAATCAATGCGTTGAAAAATTTTAAGCATATTACCTTTGTCATACAAATCGTGTTACACTGTAACATCGTAGGGTTTTTCGTGCGACGTTGTCACACTACCATAAATGGAGGTAAACACATGGTTCATCTCTCTGTTAAAATTCCCGATTATCTGCATCAACAATTAGAAGCCAAAATTCATGAAATGGAACTGCCTTCTATGAGTGATGTTGTTCGTATTTTATTAAGTGCTGCGTTAGAAAAAACTGAATCCGCTAATGCTCAGAATGACAAGATTCAACACAAAATATTACACAATGTCGTTACCTGTTATTATTTACTTAAAGAGCAGATGGTGCATACAGAAGAAGGCTTAGAACGCGATCGCACAGCGCATGAAAGAAGTAAAAAGGCAATGGAGAAAATCTTAAAGCAAACTCAACCCGACTACTAACGAGCTTAATTTGTTTTGTATAGAAATTAAGGAGCAAATCGACACCATTTTACCTGGTTGACCAAATTATCTTGCCTCTGGTACTTTTACCTGTGCCTCTTATTAAATGATATGAAAATATCAAAGCTTTTGGCTGAAAGTAATTTCTTTATCATCCACACGCTTAACGGTATTTGGCTAAGACAGAACAATTTACCTTATGTTTCAAAGAGGGTCAAGAAATGTTTAACTTTACCAATGATTCACTTGATAAAGCGACAATTTTAAAGTTAGAAAGCCAATTTCCAGGTCTTGCTTTATTTTCAAGTGCTGCTGAGCGAGCTTTTTTACAAAGCGCGAAATTACTTACTAAGGGAGAAACAAAAGACCAAGAAGAAACTGCTATTTCTTTATTGTGCCAGCGAAGGTATCAATCTTTAATGCCGCAATTGAAAAATCGCCATTATTTTGACCTAAGAAACTTAGATCCATTAAACGTTTCCCAGAAAACCACCTTTACGGGACAATCGATACAAGATTGTCAACAGTTTACAGAACCAACAAAACGCAAAGGTACTTTAACTTTTAAAGAGCAAGATGTTTACAGCTTAGCAGCTCATATAAGTCCTCCGACTAAATTAAAGCCTAACATTCAAGAATTTCTTGATGACTGTAGGATTCAATACAACCTCTACACGCTACAGGACTTAAACATTCAGCTTACAGAAAAACTAAAAGCTATACAAATTGATGAGCACGCTATTTGCCATAAAAAATGGGGACATCTCAGCAGCAAAATAGCAGTAGATAAAATGGCTCCCCATGTAATTGACTGCATCATAAAACTAATTAACGAAAATTTTGAAAAAAGAAATCTTAGTCCTGTAAGACAAACATGGATTGATGCATTTATAACAAGCACAACCGGCACATTAACAAGATTCAAAAAATTACGTGACAATGCTGAAGGACAAAGCACATTTAATATTTTATGTGTATTGCATGCCTCATTATCAGCCTATATACAAGCTCCACTTACTCAAGCTGAGGGTGAAGAATATATTTTAGATACCCCGCTCATGCAGAACATATTGGATACAATATCATTTTCAGCATCAATAGCTAAAGAGTTAGCACTTTACCAGGGAGATTATACTCGCATTCAGGAATTAGTTAAAACAAAAATTATTGCAAAAGTTAACCAACCAAACACCCCAGTTATTCTCCCAGTTTGCACTCCGATACCTCCTGATGAAACTCGCTCTGAACATGCATTCTATATTGTGCTAAAAAAGGTTTCCGATCAACAATATAAAATTTCTATCGTTAATTGCGGATATGCATCGAAACATGGGGGTCTTGTGGTTGACTTTAAAGAAATTTTGGATACAGAAAAAACGATTAATTATCTTTCTGATGCATTTAATGTTGAATTTTTCCAGCTTGATGATGATGAGACACTTGATGAAGACGAGCTTATAGACAAGCATTTGAAAGGTAATATCTATGATGAAAAAGCATACGGCGAACTTGTAGTAAGCAATAGTACTGTTACTGACCAATTTTACGGAAATTGTACGTTACATAATTATAATTTTGCTATTAAACATTGTTTTGAACTTGGTACCTTGAATTTCAGCAAGTTCAGACAAATGAACTTGGCTGGATTTGATAAGTTCATTGAAAATAATAAATTATTATTATCTCAAGCTAATGCTGCTGCTCCATCTACACAAACCACAACAACTACCGCGGCAGCAACAACTTCAAGTACAGTAGCTATAACGAGAATACCAACCGAAAAAGAAAAGAATGAAAGATCATTACGACAAGCTGCCATGGAGGGCAATGAAACTGTTTTACGCTCTTTGCTTGAGCAAAAAGTAGATGTAAATTGTAGAGGTGAGCAATCTCAAAAAACCGCCTTGCACTTTGCAGCAGCGAATAATCATTTGGGATGTGTTAAAATCCTTTTAAAGGCTGGTGCTCTACAAACACCAGACTCGAGTGGGAACCTGCCAAAGGATTATGCTAATCGTAAAATACGGCAAGCATTACAAGGAAAGGCGAAAGCTTCCTCTAAGGCGCACGCGTTTTGATTTTTTTAAATTCATCGTTCTAATGTAATGTCTCTTTTTGATATAACAGGAAGTAGATTTTGAAAGTTTATTAGTTCACAATTTTTTATTTTTTCTAAATCGATTGCCAAATTTATTTCATGGTTTTTTAACAATTCAGGATTTTTAATTTCTACCCGAGTATCCAGTACCTCTCTCACCCTAGAAATACCATCATGTTTTAATAAATCATTAAAATCATATTTTTTTATGCCCAGTGGTCTTTCTGGCGGCATCGTAATAAATACCTGTTTTCCTAATGATAAATAATGCGACACCGCATCAGAGATATTTTTTTTACCCTGTGCGCTCGGTGGATCATTATCCGCGCAAATAACAACTGCTTGGATATTATCACTCACAAGCATGTTTTTAAATTTAGAAATAGATAGGCTAGCCATAACTGTATGACCGGGCATTGCTTTAGCAACACTCAGAGCTGTTTCAACGCCCTCTGCTATCCATATAGTTGAAGATAACCCTTTTTGTACAATCACAGCCCCATCCCCTGATACACCTAAATTAGCTTTATCAGTAGCCTTTTGCACTTCACCTTTTTGATTGATAAAAGTCTCTTGTAATTTACTGCCATCAGCATTTAAAAATATTCGCACTATCCCTGTTATTTGATTATTTTTATTATGAATAGGTGCTACTAATGCAGGAATTAGCTTTTGGGTATCTAAATGTTTAATGCCCGAACTAAATCTAAAGCTACCCGGTAATTCCCCTTGAATACCTCTAAATTCACGTAAATATTTTTCTGCCAACGTATCTTTTAAGGGCAGTGCCTTCTCGTACTGTTGCCGCGCATAATGTATTCTCTTGTTTAACAATGCCTGTTCCGTTTTTAAATCACGTTCTCTGTCTTGGAGTTTATAGTCATGAGCCATAAATGTTTGGTTATCTAAACCTGCTCGGCCTCTCAGTTCTTTTAACGCTGTTTTAAAATCGACATTATGAATCGCCATATAAAGCGAAATCAATCCCTTTCCACCTTCCCCTGTTTCATGATTTTTCCAAAGACCCACTTTTGTGCCTGCAAGATTAACGCACAGTGAACCTTTAGATCCCCACCGCGCTTCTCTACCATTCTTTTTGCTAGGATTGCCTAACCAGTCTGTGGCATACCCTAAAATATTACGCTCTAAATGTGCATTTAGCGCATCTTGATCAATATAATCTTTTGGTTTTTGAGGCGTGACGAATGAAGACTTCCGAGATGTGTGAGAAGGTGTATGATTGATAACCATATCCCCAAGTTCTTTTATTTCCGCTTTGCCCGTAATGCTTTCAACCAATCGGTTGACACTCTG
>CAYXVT010000142.1:0-4973 GCA_964468105.1 Uncultured Candidatus Berkiella sp.
GTGGCCAGACAGTCACTGTGGGAGATATCACCCTGCGCTTTACTGGCGGTCAGCCCCCACTAGAAATCTTACCCAACGCAGGTGATTCTCATCTATTGTTTGGTCGAGTTAAAATCAATAATGAATGGTACACTTTTCTGAAAGCAGAGCCAGTCGGGCTTGGGCACCCATTAGAATATCTTGAACATGCAGGTCATTTATTATTACCGAATAAGCACCATCATCAGGTTACCAGAAGGGAAAAGGATATACCAAAACCTTTAAAAGATGCTTATGATGAATATTATTTAAATGAAAAATTGAATTTTGAACAGAATCCCAATTTGGAGGCTGGAGTCACTTTAGATACAGCAAAGTGTCATAAGAAAGCTACAACAGTTGCCGAAATGCATAAGCAAATAACGACAAATTATCCAAAAACCCAAAAAGGGAAAAGTGCAGCCATAAAATTCAAAAAAGCGATTAAAGACCTTCATTTTGAAAAAGATATCCAAATTCGAACTGGTAATGAAGTCATTATCGATTTACACGAATTACCGATTATTACAGAGATTAATCATCCGTCGCAGTCATACTTAGTTAAGCGAGATGTCAGTTCTCAACGTCAAATTCCAAGCAATGTGGTTGATCTCACAGTTGATGATCCAGTTGCGGATGTGAATCATAAACGCAAACCAGAAACTCAAGGTGGCTCAAGCAAGCGTTTACGAAAATAATGTTTATTTTTTTTACAAATGTTGGGTAGAAATGCCCAACATTTGAGCCAAATCCGAGCCGAATAGGGTGAGGAGAAAGTAATCGGTTAATTCTATAAATTCCACAGGGGATGTAAATATGCTAAAAATGAATGTCGATTTAAATGCTTATGATGAAAACAAAGCGGCTTTGTTTTTATTTGCCTTAAAGCATATTTACAACATCAAGCCTGTTATGGAATTGTTTACAGAAGCATTAAAAAGCAACCTTATCTCAATTAAAATTGTTGCGCCAGAACAGACACCATTTGGCGCAATGATAACTATAGATAGAAGGATTTTTCTTGCCAACAATTTACCGATTACTTTAACCATTAATGCTTTACTTTTTGAGTTATGTAATGCAGCTAATCCAAATATGTTTGCAACGCCTTGCTCTAAATATAACAACGCAGATGATTTTGCAACCGCTAAAGAAAGGGTAGAATATGATACGATTCTAAGGCATTCAAGCCTGATGACTGAGGTTATAAGACACCCTAGCTATAAGGCGATACTTAAGAAGGAGTTTCCTAAGGGGACTGATATTTTAATTGACCAGGCTTGTAAAGATTTTCTTGAGAATTATTTGAAAAGCTTACAGCATACTTTTGAGGAGTCATTAGAAATTTTAAAAATTAAAAAACCAGGTGAGTTATTATCTCACTATGATAATTATAAAAAAGACTATCAAGACTGGCAAAAGCAATATCGCCCCAACCCAAAAAATCCTGTACGAATTCAGCCAACCCCGACGAGATCTGGTAGAAAATTACCCACACCACCAATAGCAACTATAACTAAGCCATTAATGTAGCATTATAGTTAAACTGTAATCGGCTTTTAGCGGTCTACTATGTCCACTTATCTTTAAATCGTATCTTATGCGCCTAAATACCCTGATAATGTTAGCAATTTTACCGGTTGCAGATAACACCATGAAGAAAGGCGCGAAAAGATCACTATCAGAATCAAATATAGATGCCGACGTTTTCCAAGATCGCGCTGTTTTATTTGGCGATCCGATTATCGAAGTTTTTCATCATTTACCTCCTACTTCTTTTGTAGGGCAATATGCCATTCATGGTGTATGTAGAACATGGCGTGAGAAATTAAAGCAAAATGGCTCTTGGCGCAAAAAAGCCACTCCTGAAGGTTTCATTCAATCTTGTTCAGAAAATGAACTGCTAACATTACTCGCGACAGGTGAAGCATTTCGATTGTTTTCATTTAACAACATTCTTGAGATGTTAGGCCAACACCCGCAAATTACGCAAGCATGGCTACAACAAGAAGGAGCTAATTTACCGCTCACCGAAGAAGAGTTAGAGACCATAAATGAACCTAATTATGCTGTAGATACTCGCAATCCGTTATATTTACAAAACAACTACCAATTAATCAATGAAATTCTTAGTGAACCCACTAAACGGTTGCCAACAAATGCGCCAAGTGAACACTTGGTTACTTTCGCCATTATCAGTCCACGGATTGCTCTTTATATTTTAGAACATTGGAACGATTATGAAGCTCAATTAACAGATGATGTGTTATGTAAAATAGGAGAAAGCCATCCTCTGGTTGCGATGAAAATCCTAGAAGTACCTGAATTGTACTCTATTTTAGACGCCAGTCATTATGTGCATCTGTGTTATTTTGGCCAAGCCCAATTAATTTATAAGATTTTACATACACCATCACTATTGAATATGTGCATTGAAGAAGATCTGATGGAGATCTGTCGAATTCAGAAATTGATTGAAAATTTGCAAAAATTTGCTGCCCAATTTGTTCCGCATCTAGACATTGATAGTGATTATAAAAAGCTTAAGCCTAAAGGGTTATAGCTAAGCTTCTGTGCAAATGGTTTCGGCAAAACTTCTAGCCTGCCTCAAGACCTTCATCGGATTAAAAGGTTATATAAACTAGTGGAATTCTGCAGTTCCACAGTTTTTTATGACGTGAATTGTTCATTGTTAACAACTATAATGTAAGCTAGTAGTTTAGCATTGTCATAGCCAAAGGTTAATACATGATTGGGTTTAAAGAACCATATACGAACAATTTGAAAGAATCACTGCGCTTATCTAATAAAATGTTAAAAGCTTGGTATTTGCTCAATTTACCTCAATTTGCAATACCTTGCTTAAAGCGTGCTAATGCTGCTCACCAGGAGGAATATCAACAAATAGTTGAGGTCAAACCAACTGAAGAAATAATAGAAAGTTACTCAAAGAATAAGTTATTTTCTGATTTTGTAATTTACTTGTACCCCTTAGAAAAGGATGATACCGACATACAAATTAGTATGGATACTATCTCTAAGGAACAAGCTAATGCAATCAAAACTATATTAGCCGCAATAAAAAATGTTGCTCAAATGTCAACAGTCGATATTTTTGCATTATTGTATTTGGAAATGAATATTGCCACTATAGCCTCAAAAGCTTTTGATGAACGTCAAGAAAAAATCAACTTCTTACAACTCGCTCCGTGGTTTAAAATTGGCACTCACATCCTTGATATGGCAAATCAGTTATCCACTAAAAGAAAGAAGTCCGGGGATGAAGTATTTTTTATTGATTTAGTTACAAAAAATCACTGCGTATTAGTTAATTCCGTTAGAAACTATTTTAACTTAGCCAAAACTATGCTGAATAATGCAGGATCAGAACTAGACTATCTTTTTGCTGAAGACTGCATACAAAAAGCTGAAGAAATATTTAAAGATTGTCCAACATACTTGAAAGGATATCTTACGACCAAAAACAGACTGTATGCAATGAAGGCCCAAATTGATCTTAAAAATAATGATCATGTAGGCTTTGTGACAAAATTGAATGCAATTGTTCCAGAGCCAAACGAGTCACTTACTTTGATTGAGCCCATGCACGAGGCTGCGAAATATTATGAATCAAAAGACGTCGAGATAAGCTTACACTATTATGGGGAAGCATTGAAATTAAAGAAGGAGATATGTAGTACGTATCCCAAATCATTGTACTTTCCTATTGAGTATCGTTTCAAACAAATTGAAGAGGGTGCCAAAAACCTTAGATCACCTGCGTTGTTCGAACTTAAATTAGCACTTCAAAAACTATTTTCAACTTTAAAAATCAAGATACAAGAAGATAGCTTGCTAATTTTCTTGCCGTTAGAAGAAATCCCATTGACTACGGAAAAGCTCTTTAATAAGTTTGCTACTGACATTTTAAAATTGGAAAAAATTCATCCAGCTAATGCAAATGTGGGAACTCCCAAATATGTTGGTATTCAGTTTAGTACATCAACGTTTAACACTCAGAATATCATAAAATCCATAGAGTCTTTCTTGGAAGCCTTGGAAGCAGAACTTTCAAAAAGTTCTAAGAAAAAAAAGCGAATCTCTCCCATAATAGATGAAAGTAATAAACTGACAAAAGCAAATCCAGAAAATATATTTAAAGAAGCAACTTCTGAAAATATACCTAAAGTTGTAAGACAAGACGTTTTACTGATTGAGGAACCTGAAACCAAGTATGTAAGGACTCAAGAAAAAAACAAGAAGAAAACTCACAAGGTCACACAGGGAATTTCTTCACTATCTATTACAGAATCTATTGCAGAAGCCACTCCTATTTGCCATGCAGCAGATTATGGATTTAAAGATCCATGTAATCCTGAAGTCACTCCCGTATATTGTTCTGAAGCTGCACAAGAAAAACTTCGCGCAAAATTATTTGTGAGTTTTAAAGGTATTGAAGGAGTTGAAAAATCAGTTGAAGATCAATTTAAAGAGCTTCTAAATCCGCGTCCTAAAGGTATTCTAACCGTAGGAAAGATCAATCAAGCTGGTGTAAAGCTTTGGAAGCACCCTGATGTCTTAGGTGACAGTTGGAATTTATGTGCTCTGCGTTTTAAGCGCAAAGGAGCCTCAGGGTGGTTACGTGTTGTTGCGGAGCCTCAAGAAAAAGTAATCATTAAGCGCAACGATGGTAAGGAAGAGAGTCGTTATTTATTTTCTTTAGGGAAGCCGGTCCATAAATAAAGGTGGCGTGGGGTCAGACCCCTAAGTTGCTTAACTCAGAGGTCTGACCCCATCTATCTAGCTATTTTTCATCAATGACGTTAGAATGCTTACTATTTTATTTAGGGGGCATTTTATGGCATCAGATATTCCAAGTAATTTATTAAAAGAAGTCTTTGCAGGTAATAATGATGGTTTTAGAAACTATATAAAACAGAATAAGATCACGGATT
>CAYXVT010000142.1:4983-9556 GCA_964468105.1 Uncultured Candidatus Berkiella sp.
GGTGTTACTAAAGTTAATCTTAGCAAGAATCAAATGACTGATGATGATGCTAAATCATTTGCTAAAGCATTAGAAGCAACAGAAGTAAGCATACTTGATCTTAGTAATAACAAGATTACCCAACAAGGTGCTATAAATGTTTTGCAAAATCTACGTTACTCTAAAACTGGAGTTACCACGATAGACTTTGACGGCAATCCAATCAACGCCAGAGGGTCTAAAGTTTTACAAGAGCAAGCAGAAAGCGCCAAAATAAATGTAAAATTAACTGCTCAAAAATCGGTGAGCACAAAAAAAACCAAAACTGATCCAAAAGTCAAAGCGATCATCGCACCTCAATTTCAGCTTCAAGTTAAAAGAGCTAATACGGCTCTAGTTGTAGCAAATGAACCTGAAATTACAGACGCTACAAAGTTATCACTAAAGAAAATCATGTAAATCAAAAAATACTAGCCTTTTGTAGCCACTGAAGTCGTGGCGTTGAATTTTGGAGTTTACCAAATGAGACAATTAAACACGAATGAATTGATTTCAGTTAGCGCAGGTTGTTCAGCGTGTCAACGACAATCTCTGTCAATCAACTTCGCTACGTTTAATGGTACATTGTCAGGAATGGCAGTGACGTGCGGGTTACTTATGTTATCCATTCCTGCGCCGTTTGCTATTGGATCTGGAATTTTTGCTTTCGCAAGCGCAGCATACTATTCTTATTATTTAATAATGGATTCATTTATTAGTTCGCCTGCCTCGTTTGCATAGAATTAGTTTTCAAGTTAGTTCTTCGTTCTATTCTTTTAGCTAAACGCTGGCTTTAAGTTTATTATTCTCTCTGTTTCATTAACAAGAAGGGTATTTAATGAAAAAATACCCTTCTTGCTGAGATCGCTTTAATCCTTTAGATTAATTGCTACTCTGGCTTTTTCAAACTATATATAGCCATCCCTCCAGTATTTCCAGATGATTTAAACTACCAAAATCTACAAAAATCTTTCCATTTACTATTGATAAAGCTCTAACCTAAGTATTGATCCCACCTACTGGAACAACCGAAATCATCCTGGATGGTTACAAAATCAGCAATGACATGAACTATATTGAACTAGTGTTTGTGTTTAGGTTAAACATTATTCCATGTAGGTACAACCATGAAAAAATTCAATCTGTTTAGATTTCTGAAAGAGAGAAAGCCTGATGAACTGCATCAGTTGCTTGAAAACATGCAGCTATCTGAGGAAGATCGAGCACTTTATGAGAATAATGATAGTAAACAGAAACAAGCATTACAACCAGTAAAAGACTTGGATAAAACATCGAAATTGGTCTTGAGTGAAAAAATAATGAGGATACATTCTCATAAAGCGAATACAGTTAATATTTTAGGAGAAAATGAAGAACAAAATAGATCAAACCGCTTTAAATCATTAAATGTTTTTAATTTAGTGCGCGCATTGCTCATAAAGGACAAGGTAGTCAATATCTTTACATCCCATTATAGAAAGGAAAGGATCCGTCATGCTCTCATACATCTACATCATTTAATTGCAAAAATGTCTCAGGAGAAATATTTTCAGCAATCAAATGAGGAAAACGCTGAGATCGATAGGGAAACAGAGAAGAGGCTGGAAAATGAAAGAGATATGCAAGAGCTTGAAGAAATGCAAAAAGATGTCTTTCAAAAAGTTTTGGTAATGTTAAATGAAATAGAGCAAACAGATGAGACAGAAAAAGAAGTCCATCATCATAAAGAAGAAATGCTCAAGTTGATTCATCTAACCCCGCAATTTCAAGAAATGCCTGAAAATGAACACGCTCATATTGATCTTGGTTCTATTATGCATTCACTTAAGCTTGGTCATCATTCAATCAACAGTGGGAAAAGGATCTAGTTTTTAGTCAACCTTTTATATTGCATAGAATAACTGTTCTATGCAATTTGCAGTAGATTAGTATACCGATACGCAGCCAATATGATCTCTACTACAAAATGGATGCGTCTGTTTTGTAGTCCATCACTTTTTCCCTAATTTTAACCGAATAAACTTTTCAGGCGGTAATTCAACTGCTACCTTATGCTGCTTAGGAACTTTAGATTTGATATGGGTGCGCGAAAACGACATCTTTTCAGGAAGTCCGTCAATTTGGTCGCAGCTAATTTTCATGGCTTTAAATTGTTTTTCTAGTCTCGCAATTGCATCTTCATTTCTGATTCCTTCACTCGATGTACTTATTGGGCCGTTTACACAGCATCGGCTTATCATGGTAAAACTAGCTGGGTCAGTGAAATCAGCTAACGTAAATCCTTCCTTATCAATTGCTTTAACCCATTCATCTAGCTTTTTGGGATCTTTCACTAGCGAGGCCATCCTCAATAATATTTCCTTTTTACGACCAACCGCTATTAACAGCGTTTGGTCATTTTTATCTCTATCTTTCAATAACAGATCAAGGTGTTCCGCTGGGGGATATAAATTTAATACTTGCATAAACATTTCCCAGGAACCACTTTTTGCAGCAAATCTTATCGGGCTTGATTGCGTTTTGTCATCTTTTGTATACAACTGGATTGCTTTTGTTCTGGGAGTAGTACATAAATTAAGGACCGCAGCAGGCATACCCAGATTTTTTGAAAGTATTGCATGCATAAAAATTGTTTTACCACCGGGTTGCGGTAAAATAAAATGTTGCTTCTGCTCATTCTCAGGAAATAATCTTATTACAGTATTTAGCATGCCCGTATGATGAGATTCGGCTGCTAACCCTAATAAATTGGCTGTAATCAGCTTCATTCTGTTAAGAGCGCTGTATAGATTCAGGACCTCACCCACCATGTCAGGATCCTGTGCATATCGTACAGTAAACTGCAATAAGTTATATCCTCTATCATTCGCGTAAGCTTTCGCTTTTGCTTTCGCAACCGTGGTTGCTTTAGACTCAATTTTGACTTTTGCATATAAATCAGCGCCATTATCCTTCAGCCATTTCAGTGCTTCCCTTTGACCAAAAATCGCAGCGACAAAAATAGGTGGCAAGGGATAAGGACAGCTCGGTATCACCTTTGCTGGTGTGTTGATAAGCGCAGGGTTTATCTTTGACAATGCCATCAATCTTTTTAAATTGCTCACAACGGCGCGAAAATATTTCGATTGCTTTTTTGGATTAAAAACGGTAAGTGAATGAGTACCCTTTAACAACGTTACAACCTATGACTTAAATCAAACAAAGTCATGAATTATAACAAGATGACATCCATTTTAATACCATAAAAACCGGTCATTATGTTTGGAGTGATGAATGCACAATACTGACCAAATAGAAATATAGCCTCTTAATGTTGCTGATCTTTTAATTTTTGGCCCAACGCTTGTGCTAAAATAGTTGCAGCTAACATATTCAAACTCACTCCTTCTGATTTTGCGCGCAAAGCGAGTGCTGCATGTAAACTTTTGGGTACCCGTAAGCGCCACTGGCCACTGTATTTGCTAGCAATGCTTCCTCAACAGTTTCACCGTCAGCAATACAATCTGGCAAATCAGGAAATTCCACTAAATATCAACCGCCTTCTTCCTTGGTAAGAGGTCTAATCGTTATAGGGTATTGTAAATTACTCATTGTTTTCTCCTAACCCTTCTATCAATGCTAGAAATTGTTTGATATATACGGGCTTAATTGGTTTATGAGCAGGAATCGTTACCTTTTCACCTGATTTAGCTCTAAATGTCACGTGGCATGTTCCAGGCTGCCTATATTCAACTCCAAATCGAGAAGCAATAGCTTTAATATCCTCGATCTGCCAATCTCGAGGATTATTTCGCATTCTAGCTAATAGTTTTCTACCTTACTCACTGGGTAGTGACACCATATACGGTACCAAATGCAAGTAAGGGAATTGGATTGATGGAAGGGTTCATATACCCTACTCTTCTCTTTCTTACTCATTACAGGTTACTGAAGGAGCTTGACTCTACTTACCATCAGCCAACGCTGCTCTAACATTTAATCCCTTTGTTTTTTTTAGAGTTACACCGTCTTTCATTTATACCTACTGTAAATCTTGTTATTTGCTATGTTACTATATCAGAACTAAACAAGAGCAAAAGCCATAAAAAGTCTCTCTATCTGGTTGCAACAAGAACCTCTTTATCATCTTTATAGCCATAACTTGCTTTAGGGCTAAGCTTAACCTAATCATAAAGACATGGAATCATCTCTGTATTGCCACGCCCTATCAAACCCATCGAGCAAGTCTTCTTGAGAATTATCTTCATATCCTAGAAAATCATACACGCCACCATAATCTTTACTAAACTCAGCTGAGACTCGAAAGCCACTTTCTGAAAAAAACAAACCAGAAGGCACTGAGGACGAAGATGCTAAATCTTTGACTTCAATTGGAGAATGAGACGAAGATAATTGATCACTTTCTGAAATGCCAAGCCATTTATCAACTAAATCTGAAGCAATAAACCAATCCTCTTCTGTCATATTTACAGGCTCAGCTCTTTTTGGAGTTGATACGGGTTGGTCTTTATTTTTAATAGTCGATGTAAATCCAATGAGCGCAGCAAGAACCTCT
>CAYXVT010000143.1:0-9174 GCA_964468105.1 Uncultured Candidatus Berkiella sp.
GCCCTTATCTGCAGTAAGGGTATCAACATTACCCGTCAAAGTTACGCCATTTGCTAACGTTGCGGTATTGGACACAGCGTTATCAAAAACAAAATTGCCTGAACCAACAGAAATATTGCCTTGAAAATTAACGGTGCTTCCTGCGCCTGACAAATCAATTTTATGTACGGATTTACTCGCACCGATTGACCCAGAAACTGTACTAGAGCCTAAAAAATTTAATGTGCCCACATTTGGATTGTTTGAAACATCTATATTACCCGTAAAGTTGGCCAGATCAGAAAAATTAAGGGTTGTAGCTGCAACAGCTGAATTGAGAAAGTTTAGGTTACCAGTAACACTTTTTTGAAAATTTGTAGTACTCAAGTCATAGACAAAGATGCTCGACGCTGCAACGGTGCCTGTAAAGGTTACAGCATTACCTCCTCCGCTTTGAATATTAATTCGTGCAAGGTTATTTCCAGCACCAACTGATCCGTTCACTGTATTATTATCAAATAAGACTAAATATCCATTACCTGCCGTAGCACTATCGATATTACCGGTCAGACCAGCATTATTGGTAAAGTAAATTTGGGTAGTGGAACTTGATGATGGACCATTAACAGTCATCGTTCCAGTGCCAAGATTAACATTAGCATCAAATTGAACGAACGAGCCTGCCCCCCCCTGTACATTCATGGCACTAATGGGATTGCTTTGGCCTACCGTTCCTTGTACTTGAGCACTGCCTGCAAACGTAACTACCGAATTTTTACAAGCTCCGCCACCACAAAAAAAGAATATATTTCCAGAATTATTATCAATTGAAGGACTAGGTATGATATCGGCAGTATCAAGAACAGTTAAGGTAACGTTATCTGCAAGAATGTCATAACCTTGTGCATCGTTAACAGGAGTTGTTGACTGCGAAGTTGTGACAGCGACTATTGCAGAGCTTGGTGGTGAGAAAAGACAAAATAACGTCGAAGCCAACACGGCTTGTGTAAGAAATGATTTTTTTTGTTTCATCCTGTCCTTCCCTGGCTAGGCTGAGGTCATGGCACCTTTCGTATCCCGTGTTATCACAGCACAAAATCACTGTATAAAAATATAGTTAGTCGCTTACCCGCGTTTTCTTAATTAAATGCTATTTTTTACAACTGTGCAAGTTTATAGTGGGAAGATTAACTAACATGCACCAACCAAAGGGGGCAAGATCAAATACTTGCCGCCAACTCCGCTCCTTGGCGAATAGCGCGCGTCGCATCTAGTTCAACCGCCACATCGGCTCCCCCAATTAATGACACTTTGATGTTTGCATCCATCAAAGGTTGCATTAACTCTTTTAAGGGAAGTTGCCCAGCACAGATCACAACATTATCCACATCTAATACTTCTGTTTTACCATCTTTTGCTATGTGTAAACCAGCATCATCGATTTTTTGATAACTTACCCCTTCCATCATTTTAATTTTTTTGCGCTTTAACTCGGTGCGATGGATCCAACCTGTGGTTTTGCCTAAATTCTTACCCATTTTTTCTTGCTTGCGCTGCAATAAATAAATCTGACGTGGTGAGGTGATTTCTAATGGGAAAATGCCCTGCACACCGCCTCGGGCTTCGTTTTTGGGATCGATACCCCAATAGTGGAGATAATCTTCAATATTTTGGCTGGGATGAATGTCTGGATGGTGCGATAAAAATTCAGCCACATCAAAACCAATGCCACCTGCACCAATAATGGCAACACTTTTACCCACCGTTTTTTTGCCGGTGATCACGTCAATGTAAGATAAGACTTTGGGATGGGTGATCCCTTCAATTTCGGGGACACGTGGTTTGATGCCTGATGCAAGCACCACCTCATCAAAACCCTTTTCTTTTAAAAGTGCGACCGTGGCTTTGGTGTTTAACAACACCTCAACCCCATGGGCTTGTAACTGATTATTAAAGTATCGCAAAGTTTCGTAAAATTCTTCTTTGCCTGGCACTTTTTTAGCGAAATTAAATTGACCGCCAATTTCTGCTTGTTGCTCAAACAAAGTAATATGATGCCCCCGCTTAGCAGCCTCAACCGCAAATGATAAACCTGCAGGCCCTGCGCCTATCACCGCAATTTTTTTAATCTGCTTTGCCGGCTTAAATTTTAATATCGTTTCATTGCAGGCTTGAGGATTCACTAAACAAGTCGCATTCTTTTTCTGGAAGATAAAATCTAAGCAGGCTTGGTTGCAAGCAATGCAAGTGTTAATGGATTCTTGTTCGCCTGTGCGCGCTTTATTCACAAAATCCGGATCGGCCAACAAAGGCCTAGCCATGGAAA
The DNA here is from genome assembly GCA_964468105.1 of Uncultured Candidatus Berkiella sp. GTDB lineage: Bacteria > Pseudomonadota > Gammaproteobacteria > Berkiellales > Berkiellaceae > Berkiella. Next base: position 2,306 of record CAYXVT010000143.1, read on the forward strand.
CCAAATCGGCATGATTATCTGCAATCACTTTTTCCGCTACTTCTGGTTTATTGATGCGGTTATTGGTCATTAGGGGGATTTTTACTTCTCCCCTTAATTTATGGGTAACCCAAGTAAAGGCCGCTCTTGGTACTTTGGTCGCAATGGTAGGGATCCGCACTTCATGCCAACCAATGCCAGTATTGATAATGGTGGCCCCTGCCTGTTCAACCGCTTTGGCTAAACGCACCACTTCAAGCCATTGGCTACCATCTGGCACCAAATCCATCATCGATAAACGATAGATAATAATAAAATGTTTACCCAGTGCTTCACGCGTGCGTTTAACAATTTCAACCGGAAAACGCATGCGGTTATCATAACTGCCACCCCAATCATCATCGCGCCGATTAGTGCGCAGGGCTAAAAATTCATTAATTAAATAGCCTTCTGAGCCCATGATTTCAACGCCATCATAACCAGCCTCGCAGGCAAGCACGGCTGCTCTGACATAATCATCAATGGTGTTTTCAATCCCGCGACGGGTTAAACGCCAAGGGGCAAAAGGACTAATGGGAGATTTAATTCTAGAAGGAGCAACGGCCAGTGGATGATACCCATAACGACCTGAATGCAAAATTTGCATGGCTATCTTGCCAGAGGCTTCATGCACGGCTTTGGTAATGATTTGATGTTCTTTAGCATGCTGATGCGTTGTCATGCGTGCTGAAAATGGCGCTACCCATCCAGCTCGATTGGGCGCAATGCCACCGGTGACAATTAAACCTACCCCGCCAACAGCACGGCGCGCATAAAAAGCAGCCATCCTTTCAAAACCATTTTCGGTTTCTTCTAAACCCGTATGCATGGAACCCATAACAACACGGTTTTTTAACTCGGTAAAATGGAGATTTAAGGGGGAAAGCAGATGAGGAAAGGTTGAATCATTCAACATGGCATCCATTCCTGATTTTATTTGATATCCGTATCACGCAAAAATCTAAGGTAGGGGCCGGTCACTGTGCCGGCCCGCAAAAGACAAAAATTACAATGCGCTTTCGTTATTCGCTAAGTAACTCGCAACCCCAGCAGTGGTGGCTTTCATAGCGGTATCGCCTTTATTCCAACCAGCAGGGCAAACTTCGCCATGAAGTTCATTGTATTGAACAGCATCGATAACACGAATGATTTCATCAATATTACGACCGATAGGTAAGTCATTCACTAATTGTGAACGCACAATACCGTTTTTATCAATCACAAAAGCCGCTCTAAAAGCAACGCCAGCTTCAGGATGTTCAACGCCATAAGATTGGCAAATGCGATGGGTAACGTCTGCTGCCATGGTGTAAGTCACAGCTTCAATACCGCCATCTTTAATGGCTGTATTACGCCATGCATTATGGGTAAATTGTGAATCAATAGAAACGGCAATCACTTCAACGCCACGTTCTTTAAATTGTTTCATACGTTTATTTAACGCAATCAATTCAGATGGGCAAACAAAGGTGAAGTCTAAAGGATAAAAGAATACGAGACCGTATTTGCCTTTAATCGCTTCTGATAATTTGAAGCCTGAAGTAATTTCGCCATTACCTAAAACGGCAGCACATGTAAAATCGGGTGCTTTACGGCCAACTAATACGCTCATGTATAACTCCTTAAAGTTTCATCATTTTATGTCATACCTCATTGCCCTGGGTTAGGGCCTGCCTGCCGAAGCTATTAGCGTAGGTAGGTGAGGGTTTAAAAAATTAGGTTTTTCAATGCTAGCACGGTTCCCCTTGAGGGGCTACCAATGCTATCGGATCTCCCCTACTCCTGGGCGGCTTCGGCACTCATTTCAGTTGCGGTGACGCCAGCTTCATCAAGTTGCGTCTGCAACTCTCCTTTTTCAAATAACTCAGTCACAATGTCACAACCGCCAATCAACTCCCCTTTTAAATACAATTGGGGGAAAGTCGGCCAATTTGCATAAACTGGCAAGGTTTGACGGATTTCGGGATTTTCTAATATGTTCACATACGCGTATTTTGCTTTGCATAACTTCAAAATATGCACCACTTGGCCAGAGAACCCACACTGTGGAAACTGGGGTGTACCCTTCATGTAGACCAACAGTGGATGTTTGGAGATTTGTAACTTAATTCGCTCTAAGGTATCCATTTTCGACCCTTTAATTAATAGAAAAGATTCAGGGTGTTATTCTAGAGCATTTTGCCTTAAGAATCATGTAAACTGTGTCCTTTGCGTGATAACACAACAAAAATAGTAAGTTTAATTACTCAAAGGTTAGGAGTGACCCAATGACAACAATTCAATTACCTCCATTACCGTATGAAATGGATGCATTAGCCCCCCATATTTCTCGTGAAACTTTAGAATATCATTATGGCAAACACCATAAAGCTTATGTTGATAACCTTAACAATTTACTCCCTAATACCGAATTTGCTGGCAAAACCCTAGAGCAAATTATTATGACTTCAAGCGGCGGTATTTTTAATAATGCAGCCCAAGTTTGGAATCACACTTTCTATTGGAACTGCCTAAGCCCTAATGGTGGCGGTGCTCCAAAAGGTGAATTAGCAGCAGCAATCGATAAAGCATTTGGTTCATTTGAACAATTTAAAGAACACTTTAGCAAAACAGCCATCACCACCTTTGGTTCAGGCTGGGGATGGCTTGTTAAAAAAGCTGATGGCGCTATCGAGCTGGTTAGCACTTCTAACGCACAAACACCCATGACCTCCAATCAAAAAGCATTGCTCACCTGTGATGTTTGGGAACATGCTTATTACATTGATTATCGTAATGCGCGTCCTAAATATGTTGAGCATTTTTGGGAATTAGTGAATTGGGATTTTGTTGCAACCAATTTCGCGAAGTAAAAATATGCCAAACCGATTGCTATGGACTTATGATCCCTTTGCGCTGGCTTTTGCCGGCGGCGAAGGTGCCTGGCTATGGGATGAACACGGCAATCGGTTTCTGGATGCCATCAGTGGTATTGGCGTTAATTTGTTGGGTCATAATCACCCTGAATGGGTAGAGTGCTTTAAACAGCAATCATCAAGACTAATTCACGTTTCTAATATGTACCACATTCCTGAAAAAGAAATGCTGGCTGAACAATTATGTCTGCGAACCGGCATGGAAAAAGCTTATTTTGCCAATAGTGGATCTGAAGCAGTTGAGGCTGCAATTAAACTGGCCCGTTTGTATGGTCACAGTAGACTTATAGAACATCCAACCATTCTTGTTTTTGAAAATGCCTTTCATGGCCGCACTTTAGCCACTCTCACTGCCAGTGGTCATCGCCTTTTGCAAGCCGGCTTTGAACCCTTAGCCAGTGGTTTTGTGCGCGCGCCTTTTGGCGATATCAACGCTTTACAACACATCGCAAACACGCGTCATGATGTGGTTGCGGTTCTGGTTGAGCCCATTCAGGGAGCAGGTGGGATCCATGTTGGCTCTGCTGAATTTCTGCAAGAAATTCGCACATTATGTGATCAGAATGAATGGTTAATGATGGCGGATGAAATTCAAACAGGCCTAGGACGTACCGGTCAATTTTTATGCTCAGAGCATGCAAAAGTTCAACCAGATATAGTCACTATGGCTAAAGGCCTTGCTAATGGCATTGCCATGGGCGCTTGTTTAACCAGAGGCAATGCTAACAATCTATTCACCCCAGAGAAACATGGCTCCACTTTAGGCGGCAATCCTTTTGCCTGTGCAATGGCTTTGAAAACACTGGAATTGATTGATAAGCACAGCCTGATCAACAACGCCTCTGTTCAAGGTCAAGATTTAATAGCTTCTCTGACTGATAAGTTCCGAGGACATCCATTAGTTCACAATATTCGTGGTAAAGGTTTAATGATTGGTATTGAGTTGAACAAACCATGTAAGTCAATTGCCAAAATTGCGCTGAAGCATGGCTTACTGGTGAACGTGCCACAACCGAATGTTGTTCGCATGTTACCCCCACTAATCATTAGTAAAAATGAAGTAGATTTGATTTGTGAGAAGTTTGGGAAGATCCTCGAAGAATTTGAATCACTGTAGGGTGGGCAAAGCTTTTAGCGTGCCCACCCTACTCACATAAGAAAACGTCTCTAATTTACGTCAGCCTTTTCTCATTTCTTCCCTCAGTATTTCCCCACGCTTTTTGTTTAAGTCTTTCAATTTGTTTTAATTAGATTTTTCGCCCCTACCAAAACCCACTCTATGCGTTAATTATTTACAGTCAATACTCATGTATCGTAACAATATGAGCTTAAGAAATATCGAACGCAGGCCGAAGCAGTGACCATAGAGCAAAGATATGTTTTGATGTTTTAAACACTGGCTATATTGGAGGTGTGTATGATGGGCTTTGAGAAAGACCTTCTAGAGTATTCTCCCCTAGATATTGAAACACTCCAACAAAATGCCAAAAATATTCCGGCAGCAAGAGCAGCACTCGGTGGTTTAATTGTCACTACTGATTCAACGGCAGATTTGCAAAAAATAGCAGTCACAGTGCTTCAGATATTAAAGCAAAATCCCCAAGAACAAACCTTTCAAATTATCGAGCAATTCAGTCAGGATGCCATTTTAAGACTATCCATGGTTCATCCTGAACTTGCCGAAATAGCCTTTGGCTTATTACTGAAACCACTATCCTTAAAAAACAAAAAATGGATCTATTTTACGCTGCATTTAGAACAGGCTGTCAAAAAAATCGTCATCGATCAGCAATCTTTTGATGGCCCCACTGCAGATGAACCAAACCAAAATCATATTGCCCACTTAGTGATGTTATATAACCATTGGCCGCAATTAAGAGAACAATTTAGAAAGATCTTGGATAGCTCTGTTGAAGAACAAATGTCAAAGGGCGAAAGTGCGTTAGCGCAAAGTCAACGAGAATTTGATCAATTAACGCAAAATGAAATCAATATTAATATCGCTCCATTTGTCACCAATCTCTTTCCTTTAAGGCCTGGCATGAGCTTAGAAATACAACAAGCCATCAGTTCATGTTCGCCGCAGATGATTGGTTGGTTATTAGTCAATGCACACTCAATTGAACCAAAATCTACTCAAACCGTTGGAGCAACGTCGCAAGCACAAGCAGAATTAAAGCGTCTTATTCAAAAATTTGGACGCGAAAGACTTCTTTTTGCACTCAATGAACGCGCTCCCCAAGCCATTACAGATGAAGCAAAAGCAATCATTGAAAAAGACTATGATTCAATCATCAAAGGTCTTTCCTTTAATGCCAGAAGGTGGTTATTTTTAACATTGCTACTTGAAGATGAGGTCAATTTACTACCGCTGAATATTAGCAAACCAACCGATAGAGAACTTCAAACCTGCCTACAATTACGCGAATTAGCCTTTGAGTGTCCGACTATTACACGATTATTACATCAACGGTTGGTTTCAAGATTAAGTTCAGAAGAAGGCGCTTACCTGTTTAGCATCATTACAAATTATATCCGAAGCAGTGTAAACACTTTTTCTGACCAATTGCGGTTATGGGAATATCTTTCCTTGTCCACCAATAATCAACCTTCCTATTTTCCGCTGTTAAGTCCCAAAATTCATGAAAATGTTGCTGGGACTGTTATATATCGTTCCCATATATCACCCTTAACGCCTCTTTTACAACGTCTCTATCAATATTCAGGCTATTTACGTAACGTGATCAACAAAGCCTTGCTAACAAAAGAAGAACCTAATAAAGAATTCGATAAACTTGTCTCGCAATTACCACTTTATCAAAGTCATTTTCTTAGCACCCAGCTTAAAGCTTGCGACAAAAACACCCTATATTGGTTATATTTCGCGCTAAGCACTAATATGCATTTACAGCAAGGCACACCTCTTAGTCATGATTTAATTATCATTAAACCCCAGGATAGATCGCTGCAACATGCGCAACAATTCTTAGAAGCTGCTTATGTTAACCCAAGCATTACCAAAGGGATCTTAAAAGAGATTGAAACCTTGTTGCCAGTTGAGGATATGAGAACCTTAAGTAAATTTACCTTAAACTTTCTGCAAGCCAAGTTAAACAAAATTAATGATGATGCGAAAAAATGGTTATACTGGGCTCTGAAAACGCTCACCGTTCAAAATACCTTCCAAGTCGATGCTCAAAATATGTTAAGCCTGCCCAATGAGGCTAAAGTTGATATTGCAAAAATATTTTATACTTTAATGAATAATCCAGAATTGATCCCTGAGGCGAAGGAATATCTGCTCGCAAAATGTCCTGCCTGCGCTCAGCTTCACCCAGAAAGTGATCACTTTGGCTATTTCGCACTTCATCAGTTACAACAAGGTGAGTTGTGTTATCAAGTCAGTCATTCAGAAGAAGCCTCACACAAACTCTTACCCACTTTGATGAAATCTATAACTAAAACTACCAAGAATTGGTTAGGAAATGCATTAACCACAGGCAATATCAATTCATATGAGCTTGTTCAAGCCTTGCCAGATTGTATGGATGAGTACGTAGCCGAAGAAATGAAAACCGTGCCAAACATTCTCATTTTGGCGATGAAGTGGCCGTCTGTGCGGGCAAGAATTGTTAAAGAATGTACTGGCAATGTCAATCAACTTCAAGATTTCAGCAAATTAATACTCGATGACTTTACCTTCTCAGAAAAGGGCATGACGGCATTCATGCTGGGTCTTAAAGACAAATGCCATAAGGTAACCCATTTTAGTGCCCTCAATACAGAACTGACTGATGTTAATGTAAAACTCATTGCATCGTGTCTAATCGGTAGGGCGCCACTCAAAGTCTTTCAATTTCACAACAATCCTCTAGTCAGTGCTAATGCCCTACATTTTGTTTTAATGCAAGGACTTAAAAGACTAACGCGTTTTGA
>CAYXVT010000143.1:9187-9534 GCA_964468105.1 Uncultured Candidatus Berkiella sp.
TCAAGCGTCTTTAATTTCATCATGCGTGATCCAGATGCCTTAAGTTGTCTTTATGCAACACTGGGCTTCTCTGATGAACCTAGACTGGCTGCTCACGTTGCGCAAACAAACTTGTTTTATGCCCCAAATAAATTAAAAAGCAAGCTCATGATTGCCAATGTTTTATTACAGCATGCTAAAATTGATCCGCTTTTCAAACAAACTTTAATGCAACTCTTGCAATTCGTGGACCCATCGGCTAGCCGAAATAATCAACTAGTGTATGCAGCCACTCAATCACATGATGCTCATTACATTCATTTAGCGATAGAGCAAGCCTTAGGGCAACAGCAAAGTGAAGACTTTAA
>CAYXVT010000144.1:0-8646 GCA_964468105.1 Uncultured Candidatus Berkiella sp.
GTACCAGTACCAGTACCAGTACCAGTACCAGTACCAGTACCAGTACCAGTACCAGTACCAGCGCCTAACAAACCAATGCTAAATCAACCTAAACCTGCGATTGCTAACAAACAACAAACGATGGTTGTGCCAGTCAATGATGAACTACAACAGAAGTTAAATCGTAGATTAACAAAAATCGAAGAAAAGCGACCGCTGCCTCCTGCGCCTGTTACTAAACAACCAGCACTCGTTCCAAAGCCTGTTGCTAAACAACCAGCACCCGTTCCAAAGCCTGTTACTCAACAACCAGCGCCAGTGCAAAAGCCTGTTACCAAACAACCAGCGCCAATGCAAAAGCCTGTTACTCAACAACCACCACTAGCGCAAAAGCCTGCGGCACAACCGCCTCATGCTCAAATGCCTCCTTGCCAACCAAGACAAGCTCAAAAGAGGTTCGATGCTATCACTGAATTTACTTTTTATATTACTTTGGCTGCTGGAGTAGAAATAACACCGCAGCAACTAGACGCTCTACAAATGATGGCTTTGCAAAAATTACAAGCGCAAGAGCAATTGTTTAGTTACCGGATGTGCCAAAGACCCTTTCCAAATGAAGGACTAAGACATCATCAACATGGCGGTCAAGAAGTACATTGCCATAGAGAGCATCGATGTCATGGTAAAAGGAAATAAAGATAGTTAGATAAAAAGCTGAAAGCCACAAGCAGAACTTTAGCCTTGCTTGTGGCGAATTAACTAATATAAGTTAATTGTTGTGGATTTTGCTTTTACTGCAGCTTTCTTTTTGGATGAGGATTTTCTTTTCTTAGCAGGTGCCTTTTTCTTTGGGGTACCAGTTAGTTTTTTGGCAGCTTTTTTAACCTTTCTCTCCATTTTCATAACCGCGTCAACGGTTTTCTTGGCAGCCTTTTTAACTTTTCTCTTAACAACCTTTGCTTCGTCAGCCGTTTTCTTGACAGCTTTTTTAACCGCACTCTTTACTCTCTTTACAACCGTTTTAGATGTCTTAGCGGTTTTGCGTGCTTTTGGCTTAGCAGTTTTAACTGCTTTACGAGCTTTAGTGGAAGTCCGTTTCGCTTTTGTTACCATTTCTTAGTCCTTAATTAAGTTGAGTAGCCGAAGTAAATCTATCACATGTAAAGTCAAAAATAAATTAAATGGCTTAAACTTTTTTAATAAACCGATATGGAAAATACTGCATTAATAGTCGCTGGCATTATCTACTCTACGTTTCGTAACTAAAAAATAAGTGCTGTGTATAATTTCTTTCAAATAAGACCGGTTTTTTATCGGAAAAGGATATAAGATTATTAATTTATAAGGGCATAACATGAGCATCTACAAGAAAATATTGCTGGCAATAGATCTACGGGTTACTCATGATGAGTATACTATCTCTCGTGCAGTTGAATTAGCTAAAAAAACGAACGCGACTCTCAGTATCATTCATGTAATGGAACCTATCTATAGTTATGGCTCTATACAAGGTCAAACAATAGTTGAATGGGAAAGGAAAATTATCGAAGATGCAAGAACAGCTTTTAAAGATTTAGTGTCAGGTTATGACATTTCACCTGATGAGTTAACCATTGTAACAGGATCTCCTAAGGCTGTCATAACAGAACAAGCCAAAAAGCTCAAAGTCGATTTAATTATTGTAGGGGCTCATACCAAACATGGTATCCAAGTTTTGCTTGGCTCAACGGCAAATGGCGTCATTAATCAAGCACATTGCGATGTATTAGTCATACGAACCCAGGAATAAAATTCCGAATTAGAGTTGACATGATTGAGATAAATAGTGGCTAATGTTAGCTGACTATTTAGAAGAAGGACTATCGATTTTTCATTATTCAATAGATATATATAAAAATCTATAGTAAAAATCTTAATTTCTCACGATGCATCTCACTTCATTACCATTGCCCAAATATTCAATGCCATCAAAACTTAAATGATTGGCAAATGCTATTCCACGTCCATGATTATCTGTAGAACGAGAAGGATCAAACTCTAAATACTTCTTATAATCAAAACCATTACCCTGGTCTTTAATCGCTAATACTATTTCATTGTCATGCTTTAGATAAGAAATGGTTACATATTTATCACAGTTTTCAGGCAAATTTAACCTCTTCTCTACTTCACTGTGCCAATTGCTCTGTAAGTTTAACTCTGTTTTTTCGGTATAGGAAATTTGCAAATTTCCATGCTCAATGGCATTCACCAGCATTTCAGAAATACCTAACACAACTTTATCAGGCCTAGGAAATAATTTAGCAAGGCTAACGCTCATTAAATTAGCATCTTCTAAACTTTTAATCTTAAATACTGCCTGATCAACATATTTAAATAAAGTTTTAGAGTTATGCACTTCTCCTGTAAGCTCACGTTGCTTTGTATAGAAATCAATCGCTGATTTTACAATTGAATTTAAAACGGTGGGGGAATATGGTTTTACTAAATAATGATAAACGCCTAATTTAAATCCCTCAAATAAATGTTCATTTTCGCTCGATGCTGTTTGCATAATAACAGGGATTTTCTTTAATTCTTGATCCGCATTAACATTATTTGAAAAATCTACACCTGACATAATTGGCATCATTCTATCAAGCAATATCAAATCAATTGACTCTAAATTATTTTTTAATACCTCAAGACCTTCTTTTCCGTTTTGGCACTGAAGAATATGATGGGAAGCATTTGGCCCTAATTTTAGGAATCCTTCAATAATCATACGATTGTTTGCATCATCATCAATTATCAATATTTGTCTATCCACGCATATTCTCCAATATAAGAGCACCTCAATATGAGGAATTACATCTTTTTTATAAACGATATTACTATAAGTCAAAAAAAGTCTAAGATTAATTAAATTCCGAATTAACATATACAAATATAGAATGATTTTTCATTTAGTGTAAGAAAGGTGGTTATTATGCAAGTAGAAACTTTTAGCTATAAAAAAGACAGCGGCTGGTCAATTAAGAAGTTTCCAGAATTAGATTCAAAAGAGACATTAATCCTTGCCTTTTGCGCACCTGAATTTTTCGACAACCCTGCGCCGTTAATTGAATTAAAGTTGGCCTACCCTAAATCATATATTGCAGGCTGTTCAACCGCCGGTGAAATTTTTAACAACACTATTAATGACCACAGTATATCTGTCGCTGTTACAAAATTTGATAAAAGCACAATTAGCATCGCAACCGCAGACATCGATAATTCCAAACAATCATTTGAAGTAGGAAAGCTTCTTACTAAACAATTAAAACAGGAAAATTTAAAAAGTATTTTTATACTCTCTGATGGTTTAACTGTTAATGGAAGCGCATTAGTTGAAGGTTTAAAAGAAGAACTAGATTCATCTGTCGTCATAACAGGTGGTCTTGCGGGTGATGGTAGTAATTTCAAAAAAACCTGGGTTTTAAATAAAGACAAACCCATTTATAAAAGCGTCACGGCTATTGGAATGTATGGAAATAACATTGAAGTTGGGTATGGTTCAAAAGGTGGTTGGGATATATTTGGGCCAGAAAGACTTATCACTCGGTCTGAAGGTAATATTTTATACGAAATTGATGGTCAACCAGCATTAGATGTCTATAAAAATTATCTTGGAGAAAAAGCTAAAGAACTACCTGCTTCAGGTCTATTATTCCCGTTAGCTATCCGCGAAAAACCATTAAGTAAAATTGAAGTAGTCCGCACTATATTGTCTATTGATGAAAAAAACAAAAGTTTGACATTTGCAGGTAACATACCTCAGGGTTGGCATGCGCAATTAATGAAGGCTAATTTCGATAGACTAATAGAAGGTGCATCGATTGCTGGTCGCTTAGCTACAAGCCAAATAAATGTCAAAGGTAATACATTAAATCTGGCTATTAGCTGTGTTGGCAGAAGACTCGTCCTTGGGGAAAGGACTGAAGAAGAGGTTGAAGCAAGTCTTGAAACCTTAGGGAAAAATGCCTCTCTCGTAGGTTTTTATTCCTATGGGGAAATATCACCCAGTGGTCTGCAAAGTTGTGACCTACATAACCAAACTATGACTTTCACAACGTTTGGTGAAAACTAATGACAAATAAATATCATCAATTATTGTTGCGCCAGCTTAAGCGTTCTGGCATCGATTTGGAAAATAATAATATACCAGCTGAGTATTTAGAATTATTAAATTATGTTAGTAAAGCTTACAATGAATCAGATCAAGGGCGTTATATTATTGATCGCTCTATGGAAATTTCTTCAATGGAAATGCTTCATCTAAGAGAAACTTTACAAAAAGAAAAGGAAATCATGCAGGCGGTAATGTCTGAAGGTTTGTGTGTCATCGATCCATTCTGGAAAATCTCTAATCTCAATCAAACAGGAGCTGTTTTGCTTTGTAGTACGCCTCAAAGTGTTATTGGGAAGATATTTTCTAACGTGTTTACTTTACATGACAATATCAATGGTAAACTAACAACGATTGACATCGATCTACTACATGACAAATTTTTACGTGGTGAAATTTATCATTGTGAAAAGGGTCTCCTAAAAAAAGTTAATGGCGTAACGCATCCCGTATCGTTTTCTATGAATCCCTTGCCTTTAATCAATAACAAAATATTTGGCGGTGCTGTGCTTGTTTTTAAAGATATATCCGATCGTCTTGAATCAGAGCATATTTTGATGACTTCTCTTAAAGCTGCAGAGAATTCTAACAAAGCAAAGACTCAATTTTTAGCTAACATGAGTCATGAAATTCGCACGCCAATGAATGGTATACTGGGAATGTTACAGCTTCTTTTGCACACTAGCTTAAACGATACTCAAAAAAATTATGCTACAAAATGTTTTGAAAGTGCCAATTCATTGCTTAGAATTATAGGAGACATCCTAGATTTTACTAAAATTGAAGCGGGGAAGGTTGAATTTGAATCAAGAGAATTTAACATCAAAAATGAATTTGAAACTATGATAGTCATGTTCTCAAGCCAGTGCGAAGAAAAAAAGTTGTCGCTGAAGTTAACTTATGATGACAATATCCCTGTTTTTGTAAAAGGTGATGACTTTAGAATGAAGCAAGTTATTACTAATCTTGTAAATAACGCGATTAAATTTACTCCAGCAAACGGTCAGATTAATATTATTGTCAAAGCAAATGACATTAAAAGTGATTATCTGCTAATGAGTGTTAGTGTGTCTGATACTGGCATTGGGATCCCCCAAGATATGCACTGTAAAATTTTTGATGTGTTCTCACAAGCTGATGAAAGTACCACTAGAATGCATGGAGGTACAGGACTTGGATTAGCTATTTGCAAACATCTTGTTGAAAACATGGGTGGAACAATTGATGTAAAATCGGAAGTAGGTAAAGGAAGTACTTTTACTTTCACCATGAAATTTAGCACTGCTAATAAATCATCAACTGCAAAAGCTATAACCGAAGCTGTAACTCTCCCTCAGTTCAAAGCAAATATTTTGCTTGTTGAAGATAACATGTTAAATCAAATTGTTGTTAATGATATGTTAAAATTGTTGGGTTGCAATATTGATACTGTAAACACTGGTAAAGAAGCAATTGAAGCTGTGCAACATCAAAAATATGATATTATTTTGATGGATTGCCATATGCCCGTCATGGATGGATTTAAAGCCACAGAATCCATTCGAAAAATAGAGAAGGATTATTCTTCACCTGAAAAAAAGAAAGCTATTATTGTTGCATTAACTGCAAATACATTAAAGGGAACAAAAGAGCGCTGTCTTGAAGCTGGCATGGATGATTATATTACTAAACCAATTAATTATTCAGTACTTTGTTCGACTTTAGTACAGCATCTTCCTTCTGATGTTTTGCAAGGAATGTCCCCCCATTAAAACAAACTAATTTCAAAATCTATTTACTTAATGATGCCCACCATGACCTTGGGGTTTACGCACTTTAAGATCTAAATCGCCCGATTTTTTATCAGACGTTTGGGCGCGTGCTGGTTCTTCTAACGTTCCCGTCCATTCATAAGCCACGGATCCTTGTGGGAACTGATACCATCCTGGATCTTTATAATCTCCAGGTTTTTGATCTTTTCGAATCTTTACAACCGTAAACATGCCACCCATACCAATGGACCCAAATTGTCCTGTGCCTGTCATCATGGGTAAAGTATTCTCAGGTAATGGCATGTGCATTTCACTCATATCAGCCATGCCCTTTTCACCCATCGACATATAATCCGGTATAAGCTTATTAATTTTTTCACTTACACTTGAGGTTTTAACGCCGATCATTGTTGGCACATCATGGCCCATAGCATTCATCGTATGGTGTGACTTATGACAATGAAATGCCCAATCGCCAGGTTCTTTGGCTTCAAATTCTATTGCTCGCATTTGTCCAACAGCAATATCGGCGGTGACTTCTGGCCAACGCGCTGAGGGTGCTATCCATCCACCGTCAGTACCCGTTATCATAAATTCGGTGCCATGCAAATGGATGGGATGGTTCGTCATTGTTAAATTTCCAACACGAATTCGTACCTTGTCCCCTAATCGGCAAACTAAGGGATCAATGCCAGGAAATACTCGACTGTTAAATGCCCATAAATTGAAATCTAGCATGGTGTTTACTTTGGGTGTATAACTGCCGGGGTCGATGTCATAGGAAGCAAGGAGAAAGCAAAAATCACGTTCCACCTTCATAAAATCAGGATCTTTAGGATGGGTTACCCAAAACCCCATCATACCCATCGCCATTTGCACCATTTCATCAGCATGAGGATGATACATAAAAGTACCGCTTCGTCTGGCTTGGAATTCATAAACAAAGGTTTTGCCCGGATTAATTTGCGGCTGGGTTATGCCTCCCACACCATCCATTCCATTTGGTAGCGTTTGGCCATGCCAATGAACTGTCGTATATTCAGGTAATCGATTGGTGACAAAGATTCTAACCTTTTCTCCTTCAACGACTTCAATAGTTGGGCCTGGCGACTGACCATTATATCCCCATAATTGTGCTTTCATCCCTGGGGCAAATTCACGGATCACCGGTTCTGCAACCAAATGAAATTCCTTCCAACCATTTTTAATTCGCCAAGGCAAAGACCAACCATTAAGCGTCACCACGGGATGATATGGCAACCCTTCATTTGGTTTGGGTGGTGGTTGCGTATTAGCCTCTTTCATTATTGAGAGTTCAGGCAATCCTGCTAACGCAAATTTGCTAACCGCACTGGCCGCGACAACCAGTCCCACGCCTTGTGCTGCATTTTTAATAAAATGTCGCCTGGAAACCATTTGTCTTATCCTCTTAATAATTTAGTTATTTCTTATCATGTGGTGATTTAACCATTAAAGATGTTTGGAGATCAGTATCTGCAATCCAAAAATCTCGAAGCGTCTCAATATAGGTATTGGTGCTGGCAATATGTTCGCGCGCGTCAGCAAGGAGATCAAAAGTGCTAACCAACATACCATTATAACGAAGTAGATTTTGGTTTAAGATAAACTGTCGTAATGGAACTATTTCGTCTCGATACTGTTTTGCCACATCATACATTGCACGATATGATTGATACGCCTCACGAACTTCAGAGCGGGCATTAATGGCTATATCCCGTAAATGCCAAACAGATTGCATATATAAAGCTTGCGATTTTGCAACCCTTGCATCACCCCAATCAAAAAGTGGCACTTGTAAACTGATTTCATAGCCTCTTTGGCGCGGTCTATCTTGCCCAGTATTATGTGCATACCCGAGCTCCATAACATTAATAAAGCGCGTTGCTTTGGTTAATCCTAATGCTTTGGCTTTACCTTCAATTTCAAGTTTCATCGCTTGAATATCTAGTCGATTATGCAAAGCTTGTCCTTCAAGAAAGGAGATTTCTTTTGCATGTGTCGGCAGTTCTGGTAAGTGTTTTGGCAAGATGAATTGTGCTTGTGCTTGCTCTAGCCCCATCAGCCGTGTCAGCTGTTCTTGTGTTTGTATTGCCGTTAATTTTGCCAAAGCTAATTTCGCAATCACTTCGGCATAAAATGCTTGTTCACGAGCGCGTTTCATCTTACTCAAGTTGCCCACTTGCACCATTTTGTTTGCGAGTTGTGCGCTGGCTTGAGCTGCCTCACTCATTTGTTCTAAGGTGTGTACTGTTTGCTTTGCTGCGAGTGCTGTGTAATAGGCTTTGCGAGTCTTTGCCGCTAATTGAAGAATATCCATCGCTGCTTGTAACTTAGCCTGTTGAAAACGCCGACATTCAATTTGTGTTTTCAAAGGTGCTGTTAAAATTCCAATCACATCAAACATGATTTTGCGTTCAATATTAAATTCATCGGGTACTGGATTGAGTCTTGTGTAAGAGAGTGTTGGGTTGGGCAATCTAGATGCTTGTACTAAATCCGCCTGAGCTATCTCTAACTCAGTAAGTGCTCCTTGCAAACCGGGGCTATTGATTAAAGCAATCTGAACAGCCTCTTCGGCCATCAATGGATGTTCTAACAATGACTGTATTTTTCTTTGAATGACAACGTTATTGTTATCAGCGTCCAGCATAACAGGGATTTGAGTACTGCGATGTTGTACCAGAGAAACAACATCTGAAAAACCTGCCTCTTGCGAAAACGAAACACAGCCATTGAGCCAAGGAAAAC
>CAYXVT010000144.1:8656-9466 GCA_964468105.1 Uncultured Candidatus Berkiella sp.
AAGAGATATGATTAGTCCCAATTTGGTAAAATTACTATGTTGTTGTTCCAAGAAAGCTTGCCTCTTACTAGTCAAGGTATTTAACTAATATTTCTCAAAATTTTTGAATTAATTCTCAAGAATGAATGCATTCATTAAAAACAGACTATCATGTTTTAAGAAGGCAAAGACAGTCCCCTCTTGCCTCCCAAATCTTGTACTATGTCATTGATTAATATAGAGTTGATTCATGAAAAAAACGGTTCACCTTTTTATCATCTTTATATTAGCTATTAGCCTGTGCTTGGTTATCTATCAATTTTTCACCTTGCACATGCCAGAACCTATTTCTGCAGAGACCATCCCCGAAAAAACAATCCCATTGACTAAACCAATCGATTTTATCTTGATTGAAAAATCCAAGCGCAAAATGACGGTTTATAACAAAGGTGTTGCACTCAAAAGCTATAGAGTTGCTCTTGGATTCTCACCCGAAGGCCCCAAAATGCAAGTACGTGATGGCAAAACACCCGAAGGTAACTACTCAATTACCTATAAAAATCCGAATAGCCAATTTCATCGAAGCTTAAAAATTTCTTATCCAAATGCACAGGATAAAAAAATCGCCAAACAAAATGGGGTTTATCCTGGCGGGGAAATCATGATCCATGGATTAGCAGATCCTTTTGCATGGCTTGGCGAAAAACACTTACTGAGGGATTGGACGTTAGGGTGTGTTGCACTAACGAACGAAGAAATTGAAGAAATTTATGACCATGTCAAAATCGGAACGCACATTCAAATTAATCCCTAAACTAATCATATGCTTAG
>CAYXVT010000145.1:0-9414 GCA_964468105.1 Uncultured Candidatus Berkiella sp.
TGTTAAACTCAGAGCAGGACAGGCTTTAACACCAGAAGATAAAAAGATCTTACTGAGTGCACTTCGTATCAAAAAAGAAAATTTTACTTATGATTTTAGCATTCTGAATGAAGTAGAAACAGAAACCCTAGAAAAAGCAGAATCATCTCGCTTTATTTGCCTTAACCTTTTACAGGAATTGTCAACTGAAAAACTTAAGAAGTTTCCAAAAGTGTGGGGATTATCTAAGTGTTAGTAACTTGGTAAAAATAAAATTGGATGAAAATGAGCAACAATTGATATCTGTTTCTATGGTGTACTTGTTTTTTACTATCATTATAGAAACATGGGCAATTAGACAACCTACACCAACCGATCTTGATTATATGATTAAAATTGCTCTACAATTACATGATATAGAAGAAGCTCGTTTTTTCGCTGTTGATGTTCTTGTTCAGCTTGCCTTTTTAAAATTGAAAGAATCTGGGGACAATGACGTAAAACTTGAATTGAAAATGTTAAAAGATGTTAAAACGGTAGAACAATTTAATGACATCATTAAAGAACAAATAACGCATCATGCAAAGATCGTTCAGAAGATCCATAGTGCTAAAATTCAAACACTAGTAGCTGAAGTTGAAGAATTGAAAGCTGATAGAGCACGACAAGACGAAGAATTTAGAAAGCTAATAGAGCAATTCAAGGCATTACAGCTTGGAACTCCCGCACCATCCGCATCTGCATATCGTGCTGCCCCACCTCCACGCTTTGATACTGCGCCTTATATCGAGGGTGACTCTTCATCACGTGCGTATTTAAATCAGGCACCTGGTGCTAGTAAATCGCCAGATTCATCTCGAAGTTCTTCATCTTCTCATGCTGGTAGAATGGAAGCCAAAGAAATAAAAGAAACAAAAGGAAAAAGCACAGCAAAAGCTCAAAAATAGCTCTAACTCCAAACGCATGGGCCCCTCACATTAATCTTTTGATAATGTGAGGGCTCCCTTTGAAGTAACTGGGACAGGCCTGCATTACTACATTTTAATCTTTTAAGTCATATTTTACCCTCCGCGAGGTTGCAATATGATTCAAAGAGTGTTACGTTTTTTATTCACTTATTATTTTTATGAGTAAAAATCATGTCTAGTTTCAAGAAATTGCCAAAAACAGCCGGTATTAGCCGCTCTATTCTGTGCATTAAGGTCATTTTCTTGCGCTGGGGTGCTATTAATTAAAAAATAAGTGAAAAAAAAGCCCCCGCGAGAAATCCCGGGGGCTTTTTTTTTGCTTAGATTTTTTATTAAATTATAAATAGGAGATAATACGATGATGTTCGGCCCACCTAGACAATTATTATTTATGTTTGCTGCTTCTTGTAGTGCAGTGGTTTCGAGGCATTACGCAGATAAATGGGGTCGAAAAGTAATTGAATATTACAGAACCCCGCCAGCGGTTAACACTGACAATCCAGAAGTTAACTAAACTTCTCAATGTTGCGACATAAAATTGCCTTGCCTCACGTGTTACTTTTATAAGTTCGACGTAATGAGACCAAGACAAATTTGTCTCAGTTTGCTGGATATCCAGTGTCTGTCTTTGGTTGGTTTGATATGCCAAGCTTGTTTAGCAAAAATGAAGGCTTCGATGCGATAAAAAGGCATTCCCATAAAATATTTCATTAAACAAAGCTGTGCTTTAAAGGCATAATCATATTTATCTTCACTGACTGATAGTGGCAGTTTTGCCGATAAATAATGACCACACAGGGTACATCTAAGTTTCTCTATAGTATAATGCGTTGCTTTAGCAAAGCCTTGGCCTGAGATCTTGATAACTGTCCCTGGTGCCGCATTCCAAAGTCTTCCCCCACACGCTGTAGGGCAAAGATGACCTGCTTGAAATTGTCAGTGCTTTATGGTCACTTTTTCGTTATTGAGATATTGTTGATGGCTTAACCTGCCATTATTGGTTTTGCTTGATGCTATATCTTGATCTGCATTGATGCCACCATTTTCAACATGAGAGGAATCAGCTTTACTTTTCGTTTTGGTGTCATTTGGATTGTATTTGCTTATGTTGTGTTTGATTTTGCTATGAGGTTCACCAAAGATAATCATCTTTAAACGATTGATGCTGATTTTTCTTTCGAGTAGTTGCTGCTGTAACCAACCATTAAAATCGATGAGCCCCTTAAGCAATGCTTTATCTTCATTATGAAGATTTGCTCATTAATACTAGACTTTAAAGCTTGTACCTGATCATAGGTTAGATCAGCTTTTTGGGGCAACATCTAAACACCTCATACTGCTGATGCAAATGATAAGGCTGTCTTAAAGTCGAAAAGCTATTCAGGATGTGATCCAATCGCTATAGCTGTGCAGATACACTTCTTTAGGTCAGATAGGTGAATATGCTCGTTCTTGTCGGAGGTTTCCTCAAACTTTTGGGCGAATCTACAAGTTTTGTTACCATTTTTATGCCTTTAGAATACGAGGTGACCGTAAAAATCCCTTTCGAGTTCAAAGTATTTTTTTAAAATATTTTCGTATAGTCAATGAAACTTCATAATAGGTCAACAGGCGCAATGATAAAATGCAAGTATAATTAATAAAAAGGCGACTTAATTCGGAGTATTTATGCGTAAATCATTTTATATTGCAGCTACATGTTTTATCTTTTCGTTTGCAATCCATCAGACGGCTCTGGCAGATGGCCATGGACTTGACGATAACAAATCAGGTTCCTCGCATGAGGCTAAAGATAAAGACGATCATGATGATGACAATGACTCTTCAATTTGCGCCTCGAGCAACTTAACCGGAAAAGCGTTAGGCTGGTGTGAAAACTACTGTGGAAATCAGTGTGGAACACTTGGAGGTACAGTAAAACCTGATTCAAAAGCTGAAGTCCCGGGCAAAGTTTGTTCACAAATGCTGGCTAAATTGAAAGCCTATCTTGGTCAATCCGCAGATTTTCCATGTAATATTGTTCAAAACAACTTTACTCTTTCTCCCTCACTATCTTTTTCAAGTCAACAATTTGGTGTGCCTTCGGCACCTCAAAATGTTTTATTAGCGAATACATCTTCTGCCGTTTTGCCGATTGATGTTTCTAAAATAGTGATCTCAGGCAGTGATGCTGCTTCTTTCTCGCAAACTAATAACTGCCTCTCTACACTAGCTGCAGGTGCAAGCTGTATCATTAACGTAGTCTTTTCCCCTCAACTACCAGCAACATTGCCCCCTGCTGGCACAGTGGTCAGCTACTTAGCTAAGCTCGGCTACACTGATGCAGCATCTAGTAAATCAGCTTCGGTAAACTTGGATGGTAAAGCCACTGCCGAACCGCAGGTGGCGGTCACGGCACCTGGCGATTTTGGAAGCATATGTGTAAATCAATTTTCTCCTCAAGCAGCTGTCACCATTACTAATGCTACTAATGCATCTTCGAACTTGGTAATTAGCTCAATTAGTATAACGGGTGATTTTTCTAAAACGACAGACTGTGATAACGCCAATATCCCGCCCGGAGGTAGTTGCACCTTCAACGTTACGTTTGCTCCAACTGCTGGTGGTTCTCTTGTGGGTTCAATAACTGTCAATGATAATGCGCCATCTACACCTCAAATTGCCTCTTTAACAGGCACAGGCAATGTAAGTGCAATTTGTATCATTAGATGACATGTTAAGCAAGGCAGCCATTGATGAAATGGCTGCCTTCTAATATTTTATCGAATGTATAATGACACACCCGGAGCGCAATCATCGTTTCTTACCGCAGTACATTATATTGTTACTTCACCAACATTCTGTCGGAGTGACAAGCATTTTCTAGCAAGAATGCCATTTAACATATTCTAGAACAGGTCCTATATTCTTAATTTGAAGAGATTTAGCAAGGTAATACTGAAGGTGTTTTGCTAATGGAACAATTTTACTTTGATATCTTGTTTTATTAACTTGGTTTCTTTATTTCTGACGAAACCTTTTGCTCAGTGCGCGGCGTAGTTTCTGTCGAAGGTGATGCCTTTTGTTCACTTTCTTGTTGACTAAACTGGGGTGTCCATAATTTTAATGGGATCTCATTCAAAAAGAATTGATTATATTCATCCTGAAGAGGATTAGAGGTTTCAGTTAATCTTGAGAAGTGAGCAATATATTCCAAGTGAAAATCAGAGTAATAATTTATAATTTCTTGGAGAATATGATCAAATCCACTTCCGGCCGCCTCTATAGCAGCACTCATTAATCCATTTTGTGAAATTTTACTTTTTGCTAACAACAAAATTTCCTCAATAACAGGGGAACCACTTGTTGACGCATTTTTCAGCACTTCATTCATTTTTTCTGTGATTTGTGCGTTAACAGCTTCATCTAGCTGTTGTGAGTTAATGGTTCTCATGATATGTGTTAACATCATACGTACTGCGACTCTGCCGCCCACCTTTGCTGCTGCTTGCAAAGCAACGAATTTACCTGCAGGATTGAGTTTTAAGAAAGGCTCCTCGAAACCGCCCACTGCAGCATGCACATTGAAAAAAGCGAGCATATGAGGACCTAAACCAAGTGTAGCAATTTCAGAGAGATTACCTATACAGGCTTGTTCAATTAATCGTGGTGCATCCCTAAAAATTCTATCCAAATCATCACGATTATCATCGTTCAATTCTAAAGCTAAAACAGGTATATACCTTAATGCTGCATTATGTCCATTTGCTGCCGCGCATTGAAGTAAAACATGCGCCATACTACTATGTTCAGGATGAGTGCGAAATTAATTAATATTTGTAAAATCACCCCGTAAGCTCTCTAACAAAAATGGTATTGCTTGGCTTGCTGAAACATCAAGTTCTTTTGCAGAACGTTTCAATTTTTTTAAAAAAAAATAATACTCTTTTAAAAATAAATCGCGTGAATCGCCAGGAACCGCTATCAGATGCGGGAAATGTAAACGAAGTAATGCTGCCCATAAATCTTTGATAGCATTAGCGTTAGTTTCTTTAAATTCTTCTTCAATTTTTAAAATATTTTCAATGGTTAAGAGATGGCGAAGACCATCATAGTTATCGTCAGTTAAATAAGGTAATAATTCTAAAATATTTACCTTTACTTCAGGTGGTAATAACTCAAATAAAGTATCTTTAAAAGTTGGGCCTAAAGCTGCCATAACTAAAATATTCTCTAAAAATGGATGTTTTGTTAATTTAGCATACTTAGGACATGAGCTCTGCCATAAAAAATCCACCTTAGATAAAAGGGATTTAGAGCATGATGAATAGCAGGTGTGGAAAAGACCTAAAAAAAAGTGTTCAAAAACCAAAGAATTCCGTTGCAAGGGGAACTAAACCAGATGTGCCTATACTTGACCGTGGCGAAATCGAAGCGTTTTTATAAGTTTCAAATGTTAAGGTAATATCATCTTTGACATAAGACTCAATTCGTCTAGCTGCTTCTATCGGGCTGCTTGTTCAGCAGGATTCAATTTGAGTGTTATGAACTGTTGTCCTGCAGTTGGAGCAAAGTTTATCTGCCATAGAAATTTTACGGCAGATAAAAAATGAAAATTTTTATAGTTTAGTAGATTACTATAAAATATTTTAAACGGGGATATTTATCATGGCCACAGCAGGTTCAGAACAATCTTCAGAAACATCCTATTTTGATTTATTGGAAACATCCGATTTAATGAGTAGAAATTGATTGGTTTCGCGTCTGTCTTTGACATTAAAATGAATGGCGTCCTTATGCTAAAGGTCCAATGTTATAACCTTTATATATGTGTACATCACCTGTTGCCCACCAATAAGCATTTTTAAGTGTCTTTAACTGATCATAAGCAAATTGTGCTCTAGGATCATCTTTTTTATCCTCTTCCCAAGCTTTTCTGAATGCAATCGTATATGTTTTTGTTACTTCAAGTAATTTATCCCGATCGATCGCTTTATATATACCGTTGTAACCATTATCTTTTTCTATTATAAAAGCATCTAATGACATTTTGTGTCTTATTTCATATTAATCTTAAGATGTAATTTCACAAAAAACTCCTGATCATAAGTTAACATATACTTGGATAATTGATGGATACTCCAAGTTGTATACCACAAGAGAGTCAAAAGTTTTCTACCCGATCTATGCATTCTTGTTTTTTCATGTTTGTGCTTAACTTCATTTGTGACATCGAGGAAATTTCCTTCACTGTCTTTTACTTTTACATGACTTCCAACAAGATAGTACTTCGCTTAAAACTTCCCCGGTCTTTAAAAAATGTCAAGAGACATCAAAATTGAAGTAGCTGTGCTTATTTTTAATTGACACAATACCTGCACACCTAAAATCTTGAATATCATTTTAGTAGGTTAAAATAGGATTTGAGATAGTGAAAAATCATTACTTCTTAGCAGGTACGTCCATAACAGTTGATGTTATATCAGTTAAAATGATACAAATCTTAGTAACAAGCTGCGGCTATTGCCAAAAACTATCAAAACACCTTTGGTTGAGGTAATAATGCTAGCAAGAACCGCAACTACCATTACCAGTATTTGGTGTTCACAATAGGAAATTGAGAAACAATTGAAACAAATCCATTCCTTGGATTAAATACTTCCTTAATCATATGTTTACTTTTTTAAATTGATTATTCAGTTTCGCACTATCATCATCATTCTCGTCATCCTTGAAAGTTGAATGATGTTTAACATTTGAAAAAATAACAGGTATTGAGTTATTTTGAGCGCTTTGTGAAATTTGTTCTGCTAGAGTGCGCATGACATTAAAATCACTAAAGCAGAACGAATCATTCCCTAAGTCGTGTATAAACTTTACGAGAGTTTCATCCCAATCTTGATTGAGGTTGATAAACGCATCAAATTCTATGTTTTGATCCTTAAACGTACGAATGGAGAGTTTTGATTTTCCACCGTGACGTAAGTTACGGTACTTTCTATACTTTTCAAGTATAGGGCCAATTGATAAGGATTGTAATACTTTCGCATAGTTTTCATCAAACTCACATAAACGTGCGTATTGCTCGCCAAGAAGGATAATGCATGCACTAAACGCTTGTTTTAAAATGATACTTAATTCAGTGTTCTTCTTTAACTCTGGAGCAATTTGCTTAATGAAATTAATTGAATCATTAATTAATGTTAGTCGTTTATGTGCGGTATTGGCAGAGCTAGCATTTTCAATAGCCAATTTACATTGTTTAAAGAAATCTTCGCTTTCGCTGAAGGATGAATGATATTTTAAACCCTCACGGACGAAACAAGAATTCATAAAAGATGAGATTGAAGATTGTTGTAATAACTCTGTGTCACGCTCAAGGAAAAAATTAGCATACGATCCATGAATGATATCGCAATCAAATTGATAAAAAGATTTTCTATCTTTGTCAGATTGGATTTCATTTTTAGCTAATATTCTATTAATTTTAAACAAATTATCTATTAATACCAAGCGTAAACAGAGTGATGTCATTTTTGCATTAGCTCGGAAAATACCTAATAGAATTTGCTGAAGTTCATTTGAGGGGTTCATTAATTCTCGTATGCTATTAAGCTCTTTCGATATTATACTTTCATTTATGGTGTTTGTTTTTTCAGCCGATTGCTTCCCCTCGTTTATTGTGAATTCAAATGGTCTATCACTGAGCAAACGAGCGAATGTGCCGAGAGAGAGTTTATGAATGTCCTCATTACTATTATGAGTTGCATCATTTTTGCTTTGTGTAACTTCTTTAGTGAGAGGTTGTTTTAATTTAACTTTAACATTATTTTGTTGGTTAGTATTCTTCTTAGCCTTCTTTGATTTATTTTTCTCGCTTTGATTTCCTGTGTTAGATGATGAGACTGCGATATGAGGGATCTCATGATTGCTAAATGTGTTGCGAACCTTTCTTTTAATATTCTGAGTTGTTGCTTGTTCGATTTGCTGCACACCAATTTGGGGGGTATCTAAAATGATTGTATCAGTAGGATTCTGAGTCAGTTTTTGCGTAGAGCTCGCATCATCTTTATGCTCTACCTTTGCTCTATCATAATCATGTTCAGCTTTTTTAATCAGTTGTAAGTTTTCTGAAAGTTCATTGAGAAATTCATATAATTGCGACAATGTGATGCTGGTGTAAGAAATATTATCTGCTTTAATGACAGGTTTTCGGGCAGTTAAATTTAGTAAAGATAAATTGCCAACATTTGGAACTAACCATGAATATTTATTGATTAACCCATTGATGAGCTGCCCCTGTGGCAATACTTCATTATCATTGCTCATTACTATCAATTTTCTCTTACATTTAAGTAAACCTTCATCAGTTAAATGGGCTACAGCCTCTTCTAATAATGATTGAATACAATTAGGAGTCAATTCCACATCATCATTGACAATGCTGAGAAATTCTTTTTGTTTATCTTTATTAAAGGTTACAAGTTGCAATGGAACATTATCAGCCCAATCAAAAACTGTAGCTTTAGAAACTGTGTTAAGCCTAGAAACTACATGCTTTTCAAGATTGGTTCTTATAACCGTATTTATTTTATGAACTTTGAAAAAACTCTTATAATAATTAACAAGATAACGAATGTAATCTAGTTCCGATATTTCTTGTCTAATTTTTTCAAGAATATTTTTTTTGAGCTCACCATTTGTTGCTGTCATTACGATATCAATTACATTAATTTCGTTAATATTTTTTGTAAAGATTTTTGTTTTTTGGCCGAGAAATAATTTAATTTGCGCCTCATTGTGAGACACAACCGATGATAGAAAAGGTGTCCAACCGAAGAAACTTAACTTGTCAGTCAATCTTTCTTCAGGAGGTAAATCTTTAAAATATGTGTACACAAATTCTCTTTCTTTCTTATTTGAAGATGCGATCATATTGCATAATTTCATTACTTCTGTTGTTTCAATGCTAGTTGGTGCAGTGTTGATTTTTAATGCATATCCATAGCATAAAAAATTAATTACAAAAGTTGGTAATGCGTTTGACCTCATCAGCTCTAGTAATTCCTTTCCTGACAGGTAAAAACCAACTTGTATAAGTGCTGATAAATTACCAGCTTTGATTGCCAAACCAATTGCTGTTTGTAAATGAAAATTTGGATGTTTCATTAAAGGAGAGACTAGATGAATCATTGCTTCAGGGATTTTGCTTAACGTGACATTAGGATCTTTTATTTCTAAAAGGTCTGTTTTATCTAGTATATGCTCTAGTATTCGACCAATTTCAGGGTCACCAATTTCAGATAATGCCTTATATACATTAATTTTTTTATTGCTATCTAAGTTCAGTTCTTGCAATAGATGGTCGCATGTGATTTGATCTTTTAAATGTTCTAAAACATTGATTAACGGCTGTACATTCCCATTTTTTGCACCCTTTATTAGGTGATCAATACATAAATTAAACTGATCAAATATATGAGAAATG
>CAYXVT010000146.1:0-880 GCA_964468105.1 Uncultured Candidatus Berkiella sp.
ATGAAACTGGCTTTGAGGATTTTTGCCAATTATGTAGTAAGTGCCTTCAGGCGTTTTTCCATCGCCTTCTTTTACTTTATGACCCAGGGGGTCAAAGCCTAAAGCGATCTTGTATTTTTTGACAGGCTTATCTTTATGAAACACCGTCATTTGATGTTTTTGTTTTTCAACTAAAATAGTATCGATTTGTGGTTGTTTACTAGCTTTTGGATGAGTATTTTGATATCCCATGGAAGGAGTAATGTTGAATAGGAGCCCTAGTAGTAAGGGCAACCGAACGAATAACTTCTTCATACGCCATTTCCTTAGCGAAGAATCCCTTAGCTTTAGTATAGGTAAACATATCCGATTTTTAAAAGCAATTTCAGACAGTTAGAGAGTGTATATGCTCATGTACAAGTCGCCGTAACTTGCGACGTCGCAATAAGTAGATAGGAAGTCCACTAAATACAAATAAGCTTGCAATTAAGATGGTGGTTAGAGGAGTTGAACAAACAATCCAGACGCAAAAGCCCAAAGAAAATATCCCGCATAACCATTTCCATAGAGCTTGCTGCCTTCTTTGAGTCCACAATAATTTCAAATATGACAAGCAGGAAATCACATACACGAAGAGGAATGCAGTTACTGATAAATCAATGATGGTATTCACTGTTTCTGCCAAACTGGCGTGCAGGGTAAAAATCAATAATGGGATCGTTCCAACACAACTTATGACGAGAGCGAAAACAGGTGCTCCATGCTTATTTTGCTTTGCAAAAAACTTAGGCATTAATCCATCTTGAGCAATCCCTAAAGCAATTTGGCCACTAGCAAGGGTCCAGGCATTAACCGCAGAGAGGCAGACTACGCAGGCAATCAAAGAAATCAGTAAATGCCA
>CAYXVT010000146.1:890-7857 GCA_964468105.1 Uncultured Candidatus Berkiella sp.
AACTCCAATGAGTATTTGAGCGGTATCAGTATAAGGAGCGGCAGAGTTCATGAAGATGTGACCAGGAATAACGCCCATGATTCGAAGGCTGCTAATAAAATAGACACCTGCAACAAACAACGTGCCTAAAATCAGAGCCTTAGGAATGGTTCTATTCAGATCTTTGACGTCTTGAGCAGCAGCCGTCGCCGATTCAAAACCGATAAACCCCCAAAAAGTGAGCAACATCACGCTATTAAAAATAGTAGAGACATCTTCAGAGGTGGTATCAACTTGGGTAAAATTTGATTTATCAAAAAAGAAAAGCGCAGCAATAGGAACAAGGAGCAAAGGAACCATCTTAATCGCAATAAGAATAAACCTAGCATTGCCAGCGCGGTAGACACCTTTTAAATTGATAGCAGTTACCACCACCATGATAAGGATCTCTATCCCTAGGTTTAAGAAGGGTGAATTTATGCCTATAAGGGGTATTAAGTAACCAACAGCAGAGATAATGATAGCCGTTGTACTGATCCAGGAGATAACCCAGTAAGTCCAACCTGTGAAAAACGAGGCAGAAGGTCCAAAAGCTTCTTGAACGTAGGCATGAGGGCCGCCGGTTCGAGGATAGCGAAGGCATAATAAGGTAAACATCACCGCAAGCATGATGGCGCCCATACTTGAGACTATCCATCCCATGAGGCTTAAATGTCCATAAGGTGCTAATACGGCAGGAAGCATCAAGCCTGAGCCAATCTGGCTAACAGTTACCAACTCAAAAACAGACCAAAAACCAATTTTACCGGACATCGATTGTTCCTAAGAATATATAACTGCGAAAGTTTCTTGTGACTCAGTAGCCCACCTTATAACATAAAGGATCCACTGCGGCAAATGCTAGCGGATAAATAATCATGTTTAACCATCTATTGGGCAGTATAGCTCGAGATTTGTGCGTCATAGATGGCACTTCAAAGGTTAAAATAACCAATTTTTTAATGAACCGCGATAGCTAAAGGCTGAAAGATTGGGGAAAAGGGGATGCTATATCAAATTACGACACCCATGACTCCTACGCACCGCGGTTTGTCCGCGGTACGTAAAGGTGAGGAGGTTCTAATAACCAATAAACTTTGAGATGGTCTTGAATAGCTTAAATTTACCCTCAGTATAGGCTGGCATAAGGGGGAGAAAATCGAACAACATAAATCTGCCTCTCTCAACCATGGATTTAGCATGTGAGAAAGTTTTAAAGCCTTGTTCTCCCACATAAGAACCAAAACCACTGGCACCTACGCCACCAAAAGGTAAAAATTTATTGGTAATATGCATCATGCAGTCATTAACACAGCCACCGCCGAAGGATAAAGACTTATTGACTTTGTTAATCGAAGTTTTGTCTCTTGAGAAATGATAAAGAGAAAGTGGCTTAGGTAATTTTTTTAATTGATTAACTAATATATCTAGGTCTTTGTAAGTTAATATGGGTAACAAAGGACCAAATATTTCTTCTTTCATAATTTTTTCATATGGTGAATCAGCTTCAATGAGAGTGGGTTCGATTTTTAGTTTTTCTTCATCGATATTGCCACCCCAAATAATTTTAGATTCTTCTAATAAATTAATGAGCCTTTGAAAATGCTTGGCATTGATAATTTTGCCTAAATCTGGATTATTTAAAGGATCTTTTCCGTAAAGCTTTACAATTTGATTTTCAATGGCTTTGATAAGGTCGTTTTTTCGAGAAATGTGGACATAAACATGATCGGGAGCAATGCAGGTTTGCCCAGCATTGATGAATTTACCCCAAACAATTTTCTTGGCTGCCAGATTGATATTAGCTGTTTCATCAACGATGACAGGACATTTACCCCCTAATTCTAAAACTAGGGGCGTTAAAGTATGAGAAGCACTTTGCATTACTTTCTTACCAGTTTCAGAGCTACCGGTAAATAAAATAAAATCATAACCGGATTCAATTAATTGCTCAGTTTCATTCGCTTGGCAATCGATTGCATAAAGATATTCTTGTGGAAAGTTTTGATTAATCATCTCTAAGATGACTTCATTGGTATTTGGAGATGTTTCAGAACATTTCAACGTAACGCAATTTCCGGCACTCATCGCGCCAATAAGTGGGCGAATTGAAAGGAAAAATGGGTAGTTCCAAGGAGATATGATTAAACATACGCCATAGGGTTCATGATATACTTTAGAGCTTGCGGGAAATAAGAAAAAGCTATTATCTATTTGTTTTGGTCTAGTCCAGGATTTTAACTTTTTAATTGCAAAATTGATTTCATTAATCAGAAACATTATTTCGCTAATATAGCCTTCCATGGGATCTCGTCCCAAATCTTGCTTCAAGGCTTCAAGAATTTGATCTTCATACTGACGTATGAGTTTTTTTAATTTTTTTAATTGATGTATTCTAAATTCGATACTTTTAGTTGCTTCGGTATTAAAATATTCCTTTTGGAGAGTCAAGAAGCTATTCATTTCGATACCATCAAATTTATCAGTACTTTCAACGAGGTGGTCTTTAGTAGCAAGCACAATTTGAGTTGACATTGAATGCTCCGAATAGGAAATGTAATTAAAAGGTACAGTTCTTCTTTAGATTTAAGCAGATAAAGAGGGGATCGACAAATCAAAAGGTGAGTAAATATCACCAGTACCGCGGGCCCTACTACGCCTAAAAGGCTTCTTCCTAGGCTAAGAAGCTTCGGAAGACAGGTCGAAGGGCAGGCAAGCCGCGGTACGCAGAGAATAGGGGGTTTAATTTTCTTTCTTTTGTTCTTCAGGACGAGGAGGATGTGCTGGTCGGCACGCTACTTCTTCTGCTCCTGGTCGTTTAAAACAAGTTCCTGTGACATTGTTATTTCTTAGGCCGGTAAACGAGCAGCTATCTCCGACCGCTTTTCCATTGCAAGCATCAATGGCAATTTTA
Source organism: Uncultured Candidatus Berkiella sp. (assembly GCA_964468105.1). GTDB lineage: Bacteria > Pseudomonadota > Gammaproteobacteria > Berkiellales > Berkiellaceae > Berkiella. The sequence continues at coordinate 3,823 of CAYXVT010000146.1, forward strand.
GGTGGCTTTGGCAAACAGGCCAAAGCTCCTTGGCCATCAGGTCTTTGAAAGCAAGTACCTTCAAGGGTCATATTATTCATTCCAGAAAATGAACAGACATCATTTTTGGCCTTCCCTTTACAGGCATCAATAGCGACTTGAGGAGGTCCTGGAGGACGTTGCCCTTTACCTTCTTCACCTTGAGGTTGTGAATTGCTACTGGATTGTTCAACTGAGGAATGGGGAGCTGGATCTATAGTTTGGTCAGCATATGCGCTGACATAAAACACAGATAACAAGATAGTTAACAAGGTTAATTTCTTCATATAGAGCTCTCTTGATTGGCAAAAAAGGAATATTCCAGTGTTAACAATCGGATTTTAAAGAGAATTCTTGAGTTATTTTAAGGTTGTATTGCTTTTACAAGGTATTTATTTTATACAACAATTCGGACTTTTTTATTTAAATGATAGAGTTATAAAAGTGCGTAAACTAGTTAATAGCATAATTATTCAATGCGGTATTATTACTTCACTATTTATTACTGGAACAGCTGTAGCCACTATGAATTCGCTCAATGAAACTCAGAAAAATCTTATACAAATTGCCACTCGCTATGAGACTGCTTATTTTAATCAATTTCCAGAACTTGGAGCTTATTGGGGCAGAAACGATGTTGCCTTAGATAGATTTACCGATCATTCCATCAAAGCATTTGTGGCTTGGCAAAAAGCTGAAGATAATATTTTAAAAGATCTTAAAAATTTAAATGTAGCTGAGTTAAAGGGTAAAAGTGAATATCATACCTATCAGCTGTTAAAAGAAACATTAGAAAGCAATGTCGCGGTTAGAGTCTGCAAAGATGAACTTTGGAATGTCACTCCGTTGTGGGGCTGGCATAATATTTTGGCAATGGTAGCAGAAAAGCAACCTGTAGGAACGCCTGAATATCGAGCGCTTGCGCTAAAACGATGGCAAACTTTTAGTAAAGTAGTTGATGATGAAATTCATAACTTAAATCTTGGCTTAAAAGAGGGCTATACCGCTCCTAAGCCTGTTGTTGAGAGAGTGCTGAATCAACTGAGCATTATTCTCAATGCGCCTGTTGAAGATTCTCCTTTTTTTGAATTTGCAAAACGTGATGGCGATCAAGCGTTTAAAAAACAAATGGCGCAATTAATTACAACTGATATCAATCCCTCAATCAAACGTTATGCCCAATTCCTTAAAGATGTTTACTTACCACAAGCTAGAGACAAAGTCGGCGTATCAGCATTGCCTCACGGCGAGCAATGTTATAATGCAAAAGTTCAAAAAGAGACAACACTTGGCATATCACCAAAAGAAATTCATGACTTTGGTTTAAAGCATATGCAGCAACTTAAAAGAGAAGTTGCCACGATCGGGCTACGTGAGTTTGGAATGCAAGATATGGCTGAAGTATTTAAGCATGCAAAACAAAAATCGCTTAATTTCTTTCATAGTGAACAAGATATTTTAAATTATAATTTAGCTGCTTTAGAAAGAGCTAAAGTAAAAGTGCCAGCTTGGTTTGATAAAATGCCAAAAGCCGATGGCACATTAAAACCTTATCCACTCCATCGTGCTCAAACTGGTGCACCGGGTGAATATCATCCACCTAGTGATGATGGCTCAACGCCAGGTATTTTTTATATTAATACCTATCAACCGGAAAAACGAAGCCGAATTGATCACGAGGCAACGTTATTTCACGAACTCATACCTGGACATCATTTTCAAATAGCGTTGGTTCTGGAAGATAAGAACCATCATAGTTTAGATAAATATTTGTGGAATTCAGGTTATGGAGAAGGCTGGGCGTTATATACAGAGCGTCTTGCCGATGAAATGGGATTATATCAAGACGATATTTCACGTTTAGGTATGCTATCAAATGAGTCTTTGAGAACTGCAAGGTTAGTCGTTGATCCTGGGCTTCATGTGATGAATTGGAGTAGGCAGCAGGCTGTCGATTATCTAAAGCAACATACGGCGATGGAAGAAAACATCATAGAAGCAGAAGTTGATCGCTATATCATGGCGCCCGGACAAGCGACGTCTTATATGTTAGGCAAACGCGAAATTGAGAATTTACGTGAACTTTCAAAAGAGAAATTAGGCGAGAGTTTTGATATACGCCAATATCATAATCAAGTGCTTAAAAATGGTACGGTAACGTTACCGATGCTTCGAACGCAAATAGAAGGTTGGATTGAAACGGCTAAGAAGAGTTAAAGCGACATGAAAAAAATAGCTATTGGCGATAGCGTTCCAACCTTTGCCTTTGAATGTACTGATACCAAGATCCATTCATTTAATGATCTTTTAGGGCAAAACATTGTCTTGTATTTTTATCCCCGAGATAATACGCCAGGCTGCACAATGGAAGGGCGGGATTTCAAATTACTCAATGATTCTCTTTCACTATTTAATACCCGCGTGCTTGGTGTTTCCAGAGATAGCATCCAAAGCCATGAGAAGTTCTGTTCAAAACTAGGGTTACCCTTTCCATTAATTAGTGATCCTGATGAAAAACTATGCAAATATTTTGATGTAATGATCGAAAATAACTTTCTTTTACGCTTTTTGCTTGGAATTGAAAGAACGACATTTTTAATAGATAAGCATGGGATCATTAAAGAAATATGGCGTAAGGTAAAAGTAAGAGGTCACGCCAATGAAGTGTTAAATTCGGTTAAAAAGCTGACTTTGTGATTTGCCTGACCCCGCTAAGTAAATTCTAGTAAACTAGCTTTATTTGTAGTGAAAAGTCCTATACAATATCCCATCCTTAATTTATTTTGACGTTCATATGCTTACGCAATTGATAAAGACATTTGCCCCATATTCGCGGCTTGCCTCTATTGCCGGAAAGGTTTCAGCGATTGGCATTACAGGTTATGGTGTTAGTCAAGTGTGGACTAACAAAGAGGACAATAATACCGTCACTGGAAAATTGTCTTTATCAGCTTTGTACTTGTTACATATGGGAGCGATGACCTTAACAACTGCAGTTATGTTTGGCTCAGTTGATGTTTCACCTGCCATCGCCACAGCTATAGTGGGGGCAACGGCTTTATTAAAAGGCGTTGCCGAGCTATCCAATGAGTATTTGGTAGGAGAAACGCTAAAACAAAAACAATCAGAATTAGAAAATGAATTGAAAACCGGTAATGTCTATTTAGAAAGGATGCTTATTGTAGTAGAAGATTTGAAAGAGCGTGAATATGATATATGGCGTCTAGAGCAGGAAAAAGCTGAACTTGTAAAAAATAAACAACGGCTAAAAAAGTGCAACAAGAAACGACCCGAAGATCTGAAAACATTGTTGGCTGAGCTAAAAGAAAACTCAAAAGCTCAAGTTAATAAAGCTAATATCATCAGTGAGTATTTTAAAAAAATTGATTTAACTACGCTTGATATTGATGCCTCCATAAGAGAGTTATCAGAAAAGGCAAAAAATCTTTTTGACCAAAAAGTGGAAAAAGAAAAAGCACTACCCGTTAATATTCCTAAAAACCAAAAGAAAAGAAGTTTAATATTAAAGGAAATTTCTTTTCTTGAGCAAGAGTTGGTTGATAATGGCATTATTAATCAACACTGTATTAAATTTAAAAAAACGGCCGGGATAATCCAGAAATGTGAAGCTCAAATGTCCCATCCTGTCGGAATAAGCGATGAACAACGTAGTTATTTTAAAGAAATTCAAGATGAACTCAAATTAAGAAATAAATCATGGTCAGCCTTAAATGTGCAGCCATATTATATTGAATCGAAATCAATTGCTGAGATAGCATTTGATGAAGCAAATCGCGATGAACTTGAGAGATTAAAGTTAGAAATAATTGTAAAATTAGATAATCAAATTTCATCTGTAAATGCAAAAATTAGCAGTGTCAGTGAAACCTTTCTAGAAAAAAGAGAGAAATTTCAGTTGTGTCATCAATTTTCACCTGATGATCTACCGGAAGATTTTTCTCTTATGTTTGAAAAGATGAAAGAATTGGTAGATACCCAAGGCCAAATTTCTTTAGC
>CAYXVT010000146.1:7867-9225 GCA_964468105.1 Uncultured Candidatus Berkiella sp.
TTAAATGAACGAAGTAAGCAAAAAAATGTTAATTTTACCACTGTTTCGTCCATCATTGCGCTATTGTTATGTTTGCTACCAAACGGCGAATACTCAAAAGTTTTGCAGCCTTTGATGTTAGGCGTGGGTTTTTTGGCTGGTGCCTCGAGTATGCGGGACTTTCATAAAAAGTATCTATTAAAACAAAAATTACTTGATGGTGAAATGAAGCAGTTAAAACGATTAGTTCAAGATAATATTGTTAAAATAAAAGATCAAGATCTACGTCAAGATCTGATTCAAACCATCAAAGAAAAATTGGGAACCAAAGAAGAAGAATCTTCATCTCATTTACCCGAAGAATCAAGAAAAGCCAAGGTCAAAGCGAAGGTTCTTATTTTTAAACACACCAAACCAGCGTCTTCTCCTCGAAAACCAGCTCCAAATATGTCTAAAAGAGCCTCAAAGATTAAAATGTAACTCTTCGTCATATTTTTAATACCTCTTATCCACCCCCTATATTTTTACCACATACATTGTTTAGTTGGGTAGCTATAATCTTTGCCAATCGTACATTACTAGGTATTAAAACTATGCTCGCTGCAAACGCTTTTCCCTCTTCAGTTGCTGCTCAAGCTCAGCCTGCTGCTCAACCAAGCGCTAATGATAGTGCCGTGATGAATTTATGTAATTTAATTGCATTAGAAATAAACAACATTGAAGGTGAGAAAACACCAGAAAAAATTCAAGCTGCTATTGCATCAGTACAAGCAAAATTAAACGGTCAAGCAAAAGCTGAAATTGTTAAGGATTTACTTACTACAGCAAATCTACCTGCAGCAGCTGCAAATTCAAAAAATTATGACGCTATTTTTAATGGTCTGTTAGCAACGATTAAATTAAAAGTTGTACCTCATTTATATGCCTTAGGTTTAAAATATATTAAAGATAACGTGAACGGCGTCTCTGATGAAGATCAAATTATTAAACTTTATGGATATATATTTACTTTTGCAACAGAGTATTTGCTTGATTTAGTTAAAAGTAACAAAGATACAATAATGAATTTACCTAGAGCAATTCGAGAAAATGGCAGTCATGCTTATACAGCAATTGCAAAACGCACGCCCAATTTATATTTTTCATTTAGAAGAGCAAAGCCAGCAGCTGCAGCAGCAGATGGTTCTAGAAAAAGAACTGCTGAGCAAAGAGAAGAGCCAGACGGGTCGCCGGATGCGAAGGTAGCGGCTAAAGAGAAGTCGGTATTGGATCTACGACCTAGCTGATCCAAGCTAACAGTTTGGATCTTTTCCCCTCTCCCACTTGAGGATTTGACGAAATTGGCCTGATCCCCTGACGGTGGACACCTAATTTGATAA
>CAYXVT010000147.1:0-8982 GCA_964468105.1 Uncultured Candidatus Berkiella sp.
CTTCTAAATTCATTCTCTAATTCATTTGGTTTTAATACAATCTTTTCTCCGTCTACATTAAGACGATCTCCTGTAACTCTTCTTATAGCAACTTCTATTTTGTCCTCTGGCGGTTTGGCTGCTTTTAATGCAGCAATATACTCATTGCTATTCATTCCAGGTATTACTAATGAATTTATTTCACTATCGTTGATTTGTCTTCCCTTTTCTTCATCCGCTAATTCCTTACTCAATGCAGAATAAGCTTGCTCTACAGCCTTAGCAAGATTTACTGGTTCTCCCTTTTCTTGTTGATTATTGACTTGTATATGTAAATGATATAAAAATTCAGCCTTAATACCATTTACGTTTATAGTCTGTTCTCTTTCCAGAAGTATTTCAATTTGTCTTGCAACAATTTTTTCATTAAGATACGCTGCTATTGGTTGAAGAATTCCCATTTTACGATCATTTTCCTTCTTGGTGGTTCCAACCACTTCTTGTAACGTTTTCTGAGTAAATCTCTCCATTTGCTTTGCTAAACTATCAGTTATTAATTTTAACGTTTCAGGCTTTATTTTACTAAAATCAACTCTATCAAAATACTGTTTCAACTCTTCAACTGTCAACAATGTACTATCAAGTCCATTAACGAGAGACATTAGCGTATTTGGATCATTGTCTTTTATGAAGTCTTCAATAAGTTTATCAGCCCTTACTATCTCAGCTTCTCTATCTTTTGTGCGTTGTATTTCATTCAGTTCAGTAGAGACCGCTACGGCAGTTTCTTTTACAGCTTTAAAGGCCTCTATACTTTTTTCATTCGGTGTGTATTTTATAAGCGCATCCATCAACATGACATATCTTGGAAATCGTTGCACAGGGATGATTAATGCCCCTCCCACTTCTAACTTGTATTTTTCTGGAATATTAACGCCATGGGCTGCTTTTAAGTAGTTTTGATATTTTTCAGATAATGCGAGTAAGCCCTGGGCCCAAACATTTGGATCTTTATTTTGTAATTTTTCAATCAATTCTAACTGGGCAGTTCTTAATTCTTTATATTTTTCAAATATATCTTCAAGCTGTTTCTTTGATGAACAGCCCTTTAATTCAGCAGGTGTTAATTTATCGTATTCCTGTAAAATTTCCTGAATTCGTTTATCACTAATTGCATACAAGTCTGATAAGTGCTTAATTTCTGAAGATATTATCTCATTATAAACTTGAACACCACTACCCGCTATTCCAAGATGCACAACATTCGACGCAATGGTTGTTGGATCTTTAATTCTTTCTATTAGTTGCGCTGACTTTGCACGTAGTTTTGTCAGCTCTTCCTCTTTTGCTTGGTACAAAGCTGAATCACTTTGTGCTAATTTTAGTATATTTAATATCTTTTCTTCTGTTGAGAATAATTGTTTTAGATTTGCCTGTACTTTAGTTAAAGTCATTTCATCAATTTTATTACTCATTATGTCCTGAAATTCTGCTTCAGGAACAAATCTTTTATTACTTTCTACCAGCACTCCTGATGCCTGAACACCCTCAAGTGCTGCTTGAGGAACCACTTCTACGTTTGTTTTAGAATCATCGACCATCATAAAATATTTTACTGGCGCACCCATTTCTTTGGCTACACGTTGCCACTCAATAGCCACTTTCTTTTTATCATATGCGGCTTCTTTTTCTTGCTTATAATGCTTCTTTTTTTGGTTTTCCTTCCGTGAGCTTTTCTTGCTTATAATGTTCATCAGATACTTTATCCCGTAGAAGTGTTTTTCTGCTTTCCGGCAGCATAGCGGCAATCCTTTCTTTAGCTAATTGAGTAACCGCTTCTTTATCATCTGCTCTTAAATCTAACTTTCCTTCTCCAATTTCCTTTCTAATCTGAATTTTAACTTTATCCATTAGCATATGTTCTAACTCTGTAACATTTTGTGGAGTGCCTTTTAATTTGAAAGGAATGCCTTCATCATGGTCCTTCATTATTCTTTCGATGTCTTTTTCAATTTCGTCCTGAATACGGGGATCTTTCTTCATTTGCTCATCCCGATTATCGCGATAATACTTTCCAATCACATAATCTTGGAGAAATACGAGAGCTTGGTACTGGGGATCCTTTGCCAAATTATCGGCTGTCTTTCCATCATGTGGTTTATAAAAAGATTCATATAATTGACCTAATGCTGTTTGATCACTTTTTAAAAGTCGAACCATTTCATTATATTGCTTAATAAATACTTCTTTTGCTTTATCGGTACCTCCAGTAAAGCCACTTTCTTTTAGCTTTCCTAAGTAACTCTTATCAAGAATTTCTGAATTCTGCTCATAGTATTCTTCGGCTGGTAAGAATTGTCTTTCTTGATTGGCCTTCAGAGCCAAATCTTCTGTTGTTAAAACTCCTTTAACTTTAATGCCCCATTCTTTTTCAATCTGGGCAAAAACGGCCTGCCTGCTACTTCCTTCTTTTTCTAGTTGTGCTCTAGCTTTGGCGTCCTTCTCTATAACTTTAATCTCCATTGAAGATAGTATGTAAATTTCTTTAATTCCTATAGCTTTCCATGCGTTAAGAAGCTCAACATTTAACCCTGCCCGCTCCTCACCACCCCCTGCGCCCAATTCTAAGGTTTCATCAAAATCAACCAACAAATTAATTCCACTTGGATTTTGCGATGGGGAAAATAGTTCCTGAGGTGTTTTTGCTTTAGCCAGCTGTTGTACTTGTACATCTTCTGGTGGTACTGGTTGCGTAATTTGCTTTTCATCATCCTGTTTAGCTTGCCCTACTCTGGCTTGTTCTACTCTGGCTTGAAGCTTTTTATGCCGTTCTTCATCGGATTGTAGCGAGGGTTGTACTTGAACAGGTGCAACCTTACTTGATAAAGCTTGCTTCGCTTTAGGTTTTGCATCGGATTTATTTTTACGCGCTTTTTCCACTCTGGATATCACTGATTCTTTGATATCTCGTACAACATTTACCGGAGTTCTTTTCTTGACACCAGACTCTGGGCCTATATTACTTTGTTGTTCTTTGTCTTTAGTTTTGAGCTTAATTTCATTTGTAGTAATATTTTTATAGATACTTTCAAGAAATCCTTTATCTACATTTTTACACTCATCTTCGCTCGTGAAATAATCTTTGAATTGAGCTGAAGTTAATTTGTCTGCTTTCTTTACTTGTGGATTATACGTTGTAGCGTTAAGCATCATGCAATACGAAAATAACTTAGCCGCGATAGTTGGACTTGTTATATGAGGATGATTAGCGTTTTTTTCATGAAAAGCATTACCAAATGCTTTGCTTATCCTAACAATCTTTTGACCCTCAGTAGGCAATTTGAATTTTTGCAAGAATTCTCTTAATCCGTCAACAAATTCTACTCCTTGTAGATTTTGATTTCGTGCGTATTCCTCAAGGATCGCTACATAAACAGGATCGCCATCGCCCAGGCATTCGCCTAATTTTTCAATGTTAAGCTCTGAACTGTGTTGCGCCAAAAATTGACCAATTTCTTGTGGGGATTTTCCAAGATCATCTTTAAGATATTCAATTCCGTTTTTATACCTGGCATTAAATTGTTTAATTGCTTCTATCTTTTCTAGTTGTAGTAGTTGAGTCTTTTCTGACACTGATGCTACTTGCTTTTCCTCCTCAACTTTGGATTGTTCAACGACACCAACTTGAGCTTGAGCTGGTACTTGACTAACATTTGTATCTAATGCGGAACGTTCTTGTTGAGGAGCGCTGAAAAGAGTAGCGACTTGAGAGACAGCTCCTTCGACAACTGTTGCTTGTTGTGCTTGTGGTGGTAAAGGATCTACAAATTCAATGGTATGAACGACAGGCGCAGGCGTATCTATAACTTCAGCGGGTATGGCTTTGGGTCTTGCTTTTTCAGAAGCAAGATTTATTGCCGTTGCAGCTTTAACATCCTCATCTTCTAATGCCGCATCTAAAGCTTCCAATCCGATTTCATAATCACTCTTTTTAGCTGGTTTTTCTTCATCTTCCAACCCTTTTAATGCCTTCTCAAGTTCTGCTTTTTCCTTCTTGATTTGTTCTTGCTCTTCTTTTTGCTTTTTTAGGAGGGCTTGTTCATCGAGCACATTGTCTTTGCCATCATCAGGACCTTGAGCACTCATGTTTAATTCCCCCTTTCGATAAAGGAACACTATATATAGTGTCCCATTTTTATCTTTTAGACAGAGGTTTTAGAGCAGGAGTTCAGTTTAGTAGGTGTTTTTATGAACTATTTGGATGTAGGTCAGGCCGTTTTTTTCATAAAAAACAAGCCAATCAGGAAAAAAAGTACGGTTGGCAAAAAAGCACCAATAATAGGCGGGATTTGATATACAAGGGTCAGCGGACCGAATAACTGGTTAAAGGTGTAAAACACAAAACCAACCAGAACCCCTACCAACAATCGAAGCCCCATTGTGGCAGAACGTAATGGGCCAAAAACAAAGGGAATGGCTAAAAACATCATCACTAATGTCGCAAAAGGGCGAACAATTTTTTGCCAGAAGGCCAGTTTATAAGGCTTAGCATCTAAGTGGTTTTGTTGGCGATATTGAATGGTTTGCCATAATCCAACTAATGAAAGTTCATCAAGATCTTTAACACCCACTAAACTTAACACTTGCGGAGAAATACTACTTACCCAATCAAGTTCTGCAACTTTTGTGCGCGACGTGGAACGGCCTTCAAAGTGGGTTTCTTGAATATCATGCAACACCCAGTGATCGCGAACATAATCGGCATTACGCGCAAAGCTCGCTTTTTCAAGTTGCATCTCTTTATCAAATTGATAAAGCGTTATACCTTCTAAATGACCGCCATTAACCATGGTCTGAATATGGATAAAGTCATTGCCATCTCGCATCCACGTTCCATTAGTTGTTCTTAGGGCCTGACCCGCACTCAAACTTAACGCTTTTTGATTATGGGCAATTTTCTCTGCAATGGGAGAGATCCATTCTCCCATCAACCAAACAACCACAGCTAACAATAAGGCAAGCTTGAGCACGGCGGTGATTATATCTGCGATACTCATGCCGGCGGCGCGAATAACGATAAGCTCACTGCGAGAGGCCAATAAGCCTAAACCCAATAAGGTGCCAACCAATGTTGCCATAGGGAAAAGTTGGGCGATATGTTGTGGGGTTGAGAGTAAAATAAAGGAGACAGCATCCATCGTTGTATAGTTACCGGTGCCTACATAACGAATTTCATTAACAAGAGAAAAAATAAACTCCAGACCAACAAAGAGCGTCATCACCAACAGAATGGACACTAATATTGATTTCCAAATGTAGAGTGTAATTTTATTCATTATATGAAGCGTTGTCTCATCCAGTGATAACCTTGAAAAGCTCTACCTGAGGTTTTGGCTAAAAACAATAAACCAAACGCCAGTAGCAATAAATGTACCCACCATACGCCGATGTAAGGTGTTAGAACGCCACTTGCCACCCAGCGTTTACTCACGGTTAACAAATTGAAATACAGTATACAAACCAATACGGCAATAAATAAGCGACTAAATCGACCTGAGCGCGGTGGCACACGGCTTAAAGGTAATGCAAGAAGCGCCAACAATGGTGCTGATAACGGAATAGAAAGTCGCCATTGAAGCTCAGCAAGATTACTTAATGTTGGATTGTCTATTAACATTTTTGTAGGCATGGTGCGATGAAAATATAAACCTTCAGGTGCTTTAGGCTCATCGATTAACCGCTGGTATTCTTTAAATTGCAAAATACTATAATCCATCTCACCTGGTGTACCTTGAAAACGTTGCCCATTAATCAATGTTAAATACTTCAACCCTGTATTTTGATCGGTAGTCAATTTACCGGCCTCTGCGCTAATCAAGCTCCAATCGTTATTCTGGGCATCGCCTTTGGGTTGTTCTGCTATAAACACGCGTTTTAATTCTGAACGATCACTGCTCAAATCGGAGACATAAAAAACAAGCTTGTCCTTATTGAAGGCATGAAATCGACCTGGTGCCATCGTTTGCACCAACAACATCGGTCCTTCTGTATGAAGTAGTTGCTCTCGATATTGTGCAAAGATGGGAGACCAATAACAGGTAAGACCGCCCGCCATCACCATCACCACTAAACCTAAACTCATGCTAACCGTGAGTAAACGTTGCCATGAGACACCACATGCCAACATAACGGGAATTTCGTTATCGGCAAAAAACCGACTAAAACAAAGCAATATTGCCAAAAATAAGCCAACGGGTAATAAGAAGGCCAAGAGATCAGGAATTTGGAATAAAATGACTTCTAATAGAACATTAGGGGGAATATTCCCTGAAGCAGCCTGAGCAACTAGCCTAACTAGTTTATTACTTATAGCTATAAGTAAAATAACTAATATTACAGCAAAAAAGGTATGGCTGACTTCGCGGAACAAATATCGTCTTAGTAACATGCATCCATCTTTAATAAATCTTACAGAATAGTTACCTTTGTTGATGGTAATGATAAATTATGCCCCTAACAAAGGCGAACATTAATCATCAAAATATCGTAAAATCTGAATATAATACCCACAAATGAGTAAGCAGGCATACTCTACGGAGAAAATATGGAATTTAGTGTCAAAAGTGGTCAACCTGAAAAGCAACGCACTTCTTGCATTGTGATACCCATTTATGAATCACGCCGCCTATCTGCCGTCGGTGAAAAATTCAGTGAAGCAAGCAAGGGCTATCTTGAAAAGCTCTCTCGTCGTGGCGACTTAGAAGGAAAATTCGGTCAAACCGTTTTATTGCAAGATATCGATGGGATCCCCGCTGAAAGGGTCTTGCTGATCGGATGCGGCAAAGAGGGTGAATTAACCGAATTCCAATTTCGCGATTTAATGCTTAAAACCATCACTTTGCTAAACGACACCGGCGCGCTTGAAGCCTTATTTTGTATTACCGATATTCACGTAAAAGACAAAGATTTAAGTTGGAAAATTCGTCAAACTATCCAAAACTTTCACTTAATCAATTATCGTTTTGATGAGTTTAAAAGTAAAAAAGAAATTATTAAACGTTCATTACGCAGAGTTGTCTTTAGCATACCGATGAAACGCGAAGCGACCCTTGGTGAAAAAGCGGTGAACGAAGGCGTTGCCATTGTACGCGGTATGGAATTAACGAAGAACCTGGCGAATGTTCCCGCTAATATCTGCACGCCTTCCTATTTGGCAGATAAAGCGAAAAAATTTGCCAAAGCACACGCCAAAGTGAGCACCGCCGTTTTAGAAGAAAAAGATATGATGTCCCTTGGTATGGGATCGCTTTTGTCAGTGACTCAGGGAAGCAACTCTTCTGCCAAATTAATCACCATGGAATATCGTGGTGCACGCAAAGATGTTAAACCCATCGTCATTGTGGGCAAAGGGATCACTTTTGATACTGGCGGCAATAGTATTAAAGTTCCGCCTAATATGATCGGCATGAAATATGATATGTGTGGTGCCGCCACCGTTTTTGGTGTGTTAGAAGCGGCAAGCCTGCTTGAACTGCCTTTAAACATTATTGGCGTTATTCCTTCTTGTGAAAATATGCCCGGCCCCAGTGCAACCAGACCTGAAGATATTATAACCAGCATGTCGGGTTTAACGATTGAAATTCTTAATACCGATGCGGAAGGACGACTTATTCTTGCCGATGCCCTCACCTATTGTGAGCGTTTTCATCCGGATGTCGTGATTGATGTGGCAACACTAACGGCTGCTTGTGCGCTCGCGCTTGGTCCTTATGCCAGTGGCCTGATGAGCAATCAGCAAACGTTAGCTGATGATCTACTTAAAGCCGGTATGATGAGTTCTGATAAAGTTTGGCAGTTACCACTATGGGATGAATATCATGATGCGCTTAAATCAGAATTTGCTGATGTTTCCAATGTTCCCCTCACACCAATAGGCGCAGGTACCGTTGTGGCAGGCTGTTTTTTAGCCAAATTTGCCAAAAAATTCAATTGGGCACATCTGGATGTTGCAAATACAGCAACTGTTTCAGGTCCCAAAAGAGGCGCTACTGGGCGCCCTGTTCCCTTACTTATGCAGTATTTAATTAATCGGTGCACATAATGACATTAGATAAAACATATCATCCCCATGATTTAGAAAAAAAATGGTATCAGCAATGGGAAAAAGCAGGTTACTTTAGCCCAAAATCTGGCAAAGAAAGTTATTGCATCATGCTTCCTCCTCCTAATGTTACTGGTACATTGCATATGGGGCATGCCTTTCAAGACACTATTATGGATGCTCTCATACGTTATAAACGCATGAAAGGTTTCCAAACCCTCTGGCAAGGTGGCACCGATCATGCTGGCATTGCGACTCAAATGGTGGTTGAACGACAACTGCAAGCGCTGGATGTCTGCAAACATGATCTCGGTAGAGAAGCGTTTACGCAAAAAGTTTGGGAATGGAAAGCCCATTCCGGCGATACCATCTCAAGACAAATGCGCCGACTTGGCACCTCAATTGATTGGACCCGCGAACGTTTTACCATGGATGAGGGTCTTTCAGAAGCCGTTAAAGAAGTGTTTGTACGCTTATTTGACGAAGGATTAATTTATCGTGGCACACGCCTGGTAAATTGGGATCCAAAACTGCGCACAGCCGTTTCTGACTTAGAAGTTGATTCAGTTGAAGAAAATGGGAGCTTATGGTACCTGCGTTATCCTGTTGAAGGTACCAATGAACATTTAATCGTTGCTACCACTCGTCCTGAAACCATGTTAGGCGATGCAGCAGTTGCTGTGCACCCTGAAGATAAACGCTATCAACATCTTATTGGGAAACAAGTTCAGCTACCTTTATGCTCTAGACTTATTCCCATCATCGCCGATGACTATGTCGATCCCGAATTTGGAACAGGTTGCGTCAAAATAACCCCTGCGCATGATTTTAATGATTATGAAATTGGTAAAAGACATCATCTACCCATGATGAATATCATGACTGAAGATGCCGTCATCAAT